>CAYPGE010000055.1:0-29783 GCA_964409865.1 uncultured Pirellulaceae bacterium | reverse complement strand
CATCGGCAGCGAGATCAGCGGACCGGTCTGGCTGCCCAGATCGCTGATCAGCAGGTACAGGTCGATTCGGCCGCCGGTCGCCTCGGCGGCTCGCGTGTAGTCCTCGAGATAAAAGTCAGTGAATCGGCGGCAGAGGAAATGCACCCAGTCCGGCCGTTCGGCCATGTCCAGGAACATGCCTTCCCAGCCACGGACCAGACCGGGCCGCTGCCAGACGTCCGCAAAGCCGTACAACAACGCGTACGGCTCCCAGCGCCGGCACTGGTCGGCCAACGAAGAGTAGTCGAACGCGTCGGGCGCCGGCCAAGCGAAGCGTTCCAACTCGTCAAAGCGGGAAGCGCCGGCCAGCGCGCCGTGTACGTCTTCCCGCATCTTGCCCCAGGGCGTGGCCCGATAAATGTATCGCTCGCCCCAGAAGTTCTGGTAGACGCCCTCGCCGACCTCGCGCTCCGCGGGCGCGGGAATGTCCAAGTGGCGAACGTCGATGTTCAGATCTTGCAGCACCCGCTCCCGGTCGCCGCGTCCGACATGGGCCAGCAGTCGGTTCCAGGTACACTCCTCGGCCCAAAAATCGCAGGGCGTACGGTCCGGTCGCTGGCGTGCCACGGCGGCCAACACCCGTTCGCGCGGAGTCATCTTCGTCGCTTCCTGAGTTGAGAAACCAGGGGATGCAGGGAGCCGATGGTCATTCGTGACGGCTGCGGAGTCCACCGCGCGGCGATTGGCCGCTGATCTCGTCGTCGCTGATCACGGCCGCGTCGGTGGCTTCGGCCATCGAGATGGCCTCGCGAACGCAGCGCTCCATCCATGTCGCCTCGTCGTCCGGCTTGACGCGGCCGGAGATCACGTAGGCGGAATACAATTGAGCGGCCACCTGCAGGACCGCGCTTTCGCTGTGCTGCAGCTTGAGAGATACGGGTTTGTCGGTCGCCATGAGATCGCCTCCTGTGGGTATGCGAACGTCCCTTTCCTGATCATCGCATCATATCCGCAAGCCGGTCAGCGTCAAATCGGTAGCCGCGGGAACGTCCCTTCGTTGACGAAACCTGCCTTCGCCGACCAGAATGAGAGAAAGGGACAATTTCTGCCAACAAACGCCGAGGGTCTTTTCCGGGAAGGGACGACTCGATGAAGGAACGTAGGACTGTTTGGGCGACATTGCGCGACGGAACGGCCGTCGCTCTGATGGCCGCGTGGATGACGACCGCCGCGGACGCCGACATCGCCACGCTCAAGAACGGGATGCAATTCGAGGGGAACATCGGCAAGATCGGTTCTTTGGGAGAAGATCCACTGAACCCGCAAAGCGCGGCCGGCCAAATCAAGGTCCGGCAAATCGTGTTTGTAGACGACGACTTGCGGCGGACTTTCTTCTCGCAAATTCAACTGCAGTCGGCAGTTCCGAGCCAGACCAACGTGGAGAAGATCCGCATCGAACAGCGTGTGGCCAAGGGCAGCCGACGGGTGGCCGCGGTCGGGCCCATTGTCCGCGTCACGCCCTTCGACGAATGGGGCCGACGCATCTTTACCATGAATACGGGCCAGGGCCCCATCGACGTGATTCAAGGGATCACGGAGGTGACGCCGGTCTATACCAAAGTCGAAGGACTAGCGGCCCGTAGCGCGTACGTCTGGGACATGCGGGTCGCCACCAGTTCCATCCCACGGGACACGCTGAGCAAGATCCTGCTCAAGGCGATCGATCCCAAAGACGCCGACCAGCGGCTGCGCTTGGTGCGGCTGTACATCCAGTCGGAACGCCACTCGGACGCGCGTGCCGAACTGCAAGCGGTCATTGCCGACTTCCCGGATCTGGCGGATCTGAAGAAGCAGGTGACGGCGTTGTACCAGGTCGGCGCCAAGAGGATGATTCAGGAAATCGAACTGCGCCGAAAATCGGGCCAGCATCGACTGGCTTACAGCATGTTGGAACGGTTTCCCGCCGAAGGTGTGGCCGGCGAATTACTGCTGCAAGTCCGCGACTTGTTGGAGGAATACCAAAAGCTGAAGGAGCAAGGCGAGCAGACGCTGGCCGCGCTCGAGGCCCACACGGCCGAGATCAAGGACTCGAAAGTCCGCGGCGACGTCGAGCCGATCGTGGCGGAGATCAAGTCCGAATTGAATATCACCACGTACGATCGCATGGCCGATTACCTGCGGCTGTCGAACGATCCCGCGCTGTCTGCCGAACAAAAGGTCGCGCTGGCCATCAGCGGCTGGCTGCTGGGCAGCGGTTCGGGGGACCAAAATGTCGCCGTGGCCACGTCGTTGTTTCAGGTCCGCAAGCTCGTGCGGCAGTACATGGCGACGACGCAGAAGGCCGAACGCGACCAGATCCTCGGGCAACTGGCCAGTCTGGAAGGCAGCTCGCCCAGTTACTTGGCCAAGGTGCTCTCACACATGAAGCCGCCCGTCGAGACGGAGGCTCAAGCGGACGCTCCGCCCGGATGGTATGAACTCGCGACAGCCGGGCTGACCGGTGAGCCGGAAATCACCTACTACGTGCAACTGCCCCCGGAATACGATCCCTACCGCCGTTATCCTTGCGTGATCACGCTCAACGGCGCCGGGACCACGCCGCAACAGCAGATCGACTGGTGGGCCGGGATGTACAACGAACAGGCCCAGTTGCGGCTGGGCCAGGCCGCCCGGAACGGATACATCGTCGTGGCGCCGCAGTGGACCCAGCCGCACCAGGTCGAATACGGGTACTCCGCCCGCGAACATGCCGCCGTGCTGTACCCCTTGCGGGATGCCTGCCGCCGGTTCTCGATCGACACCGATCGGGTGTTCCTGAGCGGCCACTCGATGGGTGGCGACGCGGTCTGGGACATCGGGCTGGCGCATCCGGATCTTTGGGCGGGGGTGATCCCGATTGTCGCGACGGCGGACAAGTTCGTTTCGCGCTACTGGGAGAACGGCCGCTATGTCCCCATGTACTTCGTGGCCGGCGAGATGGACGGAGACAAGATGAGCCGCAACAGCATGGACCTGGACCGGTACCTGAACAAGCATACCTACGATACAATCGTGGTGGTGTACCAGGGCCGCGGCCACGAGCATTTTATGGACGAGATCCAGCGGGTGTTCACCTGGATGGACTTGCACCGCCGCCAGTTCTTCCCGAAAGAGTTCGTGTGCGTTTCCATGCGCCCTTGGGACAATTTCTTCTGGTGGGCGGAACTCGAGTCGTTGCCCGCCCGGTCGGTCGTGTTGCCCGTCAATTGGCCGCCGGACAGCGGTGTGCGGCCGGCCCGAACGGAAGGCCGCATTCTGGAGAACAGCCGCGTGAGCCTGAGCACCGCGGCGGATCGGGCGGCCGTTTGGCTGTCGCCCGAAATGGTTGACTTTTCGCAACGGGTCAGCGTGACGATCAACCGCCGGACCTATTCGCGAATCGAGCCACGCGCCGACGTCTTGCTGGAGGACGCCCGCACGCGCGGCGACCGGCAACATCCGTTCTGGGCGCGGGTAGACGATTCCGACAGCCGCTGAATGCTCGACGGTCTGGTCGCGATTGTCGACGCGATCGGCCTGGACTACTGGAACTTGTTCGGCTGGCGGTGTACGCTAGGGCCCGATTCGCGGCACAGTCCGTGACGCGTGCGATGCATTCTTCGAGCGAAAGGGAAATGCGATGTGGAGGTTGGGTCTGGACACCGTTGGCTTGGGCATTGTCTTGATCATGTTGGTAGCGCTGATGTTCGCCGTACTGGTTCTCCAGCGGCAACGGACTGGGAAGACGGTCGTTGTCTGGCTGGCCGCAGGCTTGATCGGAATTCTGCTGGGAGCTGCGGGAAGCCTGGGGGCTCTGCGACTGATGGGCGCTCGGCAGGTGCAACTGGGTGCGTCCGCGGCGTCTCAGGGTGGAGACATGGCAGCACCGGCTGTCATGTCGGACGCGGGCGGCAGCATGGGGGGAATGGGGTCCGGAATGGGTGGGATGGGCGGTGGTATGGGTGGAGGCATGGGCGGAGGTCCGAATCCCAAACGCGAATTGACGACGCTCGTGCGCAAGCTCGATCTTTTGACGGGTGACATCGGCATCAAGTTGAACCAAGAGCAACGCACATCCCTGGCGGCTGCGCTGGCGGATGTCGAGAAAGCGGAGGACCTGTCGGACGACGACGCCCAGGCGAAACACGACGTGATCTTGGCGCTGTTGGATGACACCCAAAAACCGCAATTGGATGCGGTCGGCTTGCCCCGGCCACCGCGCGGTGCCGGCGGCGGGCCGGGAGGCCCACCCAAAGAAGCCCCCGCGAATCCTTTCCAAGACGAGACAAACGCCAAGTCGCTGCAGAACCTGCGAGAACGCTTTGCCGGGAAGGAAGCCAACAGCGACACCGCAGCCCCGGCGCCGAAAGAGTGACGCGGGGCAGATTCCTTGCGCCGTGTGGTTAGCAGCGTTCGAGCAATACGAGAAAGAACGGTCCAGTGTTTGTTGCCGATCATCACGCGGAGCGTGATGGCTACTTTGACGAGGCGACAGTTATTTATTTCTCGAACGCTGCTTAGCAGATTCTCAGCTGGTTCGCCGGCGCAGAAGCCCGGCTTTTCTCCCAAGCCGCGTTTCTTCTCACTGGCACGGTTCCGGCAACGCGTTCCGCCCCGCCCTCCTGCCAGCCGGTTCTGATCCCCGCCGACCTCCGGCCTCTTCCCTCCGCCCTCCGCCCTCCGCCTTCCGATCTCCCTCTTCATCGCCCGTTGCGGACGTCCATCTGCTCGATGTACTGCCGCAACCGTTCGTTCTCGTCGCTGATGTCCTTCAGCTTGAGCATATTCTCGACTCGCTTGACCAGTTCGAGTTTGTTGACCGGTTTCGACAAGAAGTCGTCCGTGCCGGCCTGAACTGCGCGTTCAATGTCGCCCAGTTCGTTCAGCGCGGTGACCATCAGGATCATGATCCGCCGCGTGACCTTGTCGTCCTTCAACTTGCGGCACACCTCGAAGCCGCTCAATTTGGGCATCATCACGTCCAGCAGAATCAGGTCCGGCTGAAACGATTTGACTTTGCTTAACGTATCCAGCCCGTCCGCCGCCATGGCCACTTCACAGTCCAGGTCGGACAGATACGCTTCCAGCAGTTCGCAGTTGGGTTGGTTGTCGTCGGCAATCAGGATTCTGCTCTTGTCAGCCATGGTTCACTTCCTGCATTGGGGAGAAGACGCGTTCCGCCAGCCCGGCACAAACCTGAACGAAACCGCAGAAAGCCCGTTTCGAGACGGACTGCGGTAGGCACAGCAAACGTCCAACGGTGAGGATTATACCGGCTTTGGCCGAAATCGAAAGGACACCCCGTTTGCGCGAACCATCGGAGTCAGTCTGCAAGCCGCGCTTCCGAAAATAGACAACTCGTTGAGCCTGTACCACCCCGCGTGGACGAGATACATCAGCAAAGGGGTTAATGCGAGGTCAGCGAGACTTCGTAACTTTCCCCAAATTAACAACTTGAGATTCGCCTGGGAGTTCTGACGACCGCTTCGGCACGCGACATGCATCCCTACGACTACCTTACCGATTTGTCTTCCTCAGCGATTACCGAAGACACTTCTTCAGAAGGGGCAACATGTTGAAAAGAATCGGTCCTGGAACTGCTCATCGTGCGCGGAATTCTGCCTTAGGCCCATCCCACTATCACGCCGACGACGAAGATACTGACAGCGCCGTTGCGGCTGGTGCCACCGCCGAGGGGCCGGACCCGTGGGATGACGACGATCCCCTGGATGACGCTGACGAGGACCTGGAGGCCGAAGACGAGACTGGGTCAGGCGAGAGGGACGTCGAATCGTTGACCGAGGGGGGCGAGGACAAGGGAACGTGGGGCGTTACGGACGACCCGGTGCGCATGTACCTGATGCAGATGGGAGAGATCCCGCTGTTGAATCGGGGCCAGGAAGTTGCGGCGGCTCGGGACATCGAGCGGGCGCGGACCCTGTACCGGCACAGCATGTTGGCGAACGACTTCATGCTCGAAGGCGCGGTGCGAATCCTGGAACGCGTGCGCGACGGCGAACTCCGCCTGGACCGGACGGTGGAGGTTTCGGTCACCAACACCGCGGAAAAACGCCGCATCCTGCGACGACTGGGGCCCAACGTTCAGACCCTGCGAAACCTGCTGGTTCGCAACCGTCACGACTTTCGGATCGCGATCAGCCGGCATCACACTCGGCGCGTGCGACGTTCCGCGTGGGCCTCGCTGGTGCGGCGGCGGAACCGCTGCGTGCGGCTGATCGAGGAACTGAACCTGCGGACGAACCGCTTGCAGCCGCTGTATGCCAAGGTCGTCGAAATCTCGGCGCGGATGGACGCCTTGAAAGAGGAGATGCGTGAACTCGAACGTGGGATTTCCCGTTTTGGTCACAGCCTGAGCGAAATCCGTGAGGAACTCCGTTATCTGATGCGGGTCACCTTCGAGAGTCCGGCCACGCTCCGCCGCCGCGTTGTGACGACGAGTCAGCACCGGGAAGCCTACGACGCCGCCAAACGCCGGCTGTCGGCGGGCAATCTGCGTCTGGTCGTGTCGATCGCCAAGAAGTACCGCAATCGCGGACTCGGTTTTCTGGACCTGATCCAGGAAGGCAACACCGGCCTGATGCGCGCCGTGGACAAGTTCGAGCACGCCCGCGGTTACAAGTTTTCGACGTACGCCACATGGTGGATTCGGCAAGCCATTACGCGGGCGATCGCCGACCAGAGCCGCACGATTCGCGTGCCCGTCCACATGATCGACGCGATGAGCCGGGTGCGGGGCGCCACCCGCCAGTTGGTCCAGGAGCTGGGACGCGAACCGACGCCCGAAGAGACCGCCGTCCGCGTGGGGCTGTCGCTGGACGAGACCCGCTGCGTTCTGAAGATGGCGCGCCAGCCGCTGTCGCTGGACCAGCCGATCAGCGAACATGACGAAAGTTACTTCGGCGAGTTCTTGGAAGATCATCGCCGCGACGATCCCTTGGGCGAAGCCACTCGCGAATCGCTCAAACAGCGCATCGAAGAGGTCATGCAGGGCCTGAACTACCGCGAGCGGGAGATTCTCCGCATGCGATTCGGTCTGACGGACGGCTACGCCTACACCCTGGAAGAGGTCGGCCGCGTGTTCTCCGTAACCCGCGAACGCGTGCGGCAAATCGAGTGCAAGGCCGTCCGCAAACTGCAACAGCCCTTCCGCGCCCGAGTCCTTTCCAGCTTTGTCGACGGGGCCGAGTGCTCGCGGGCGGACTTGATCTGACGGGCGGAGCTGCAGACCGGCCGGACTAGTCCTGGCCAAGTCGGATCGGCCACAGCTTGAGCGATCCGTCCTTGCCGGCGCTGGCCAGCAGCGATCCGTCGGGCGAGCAAGCCAGCTGGAAAACGAGATCTTCGTGCCCCGTGTATTGCCACACCGGTCGGCCGCTCGCCACGTGCCAGATGATAAGCCCGCCTTGGTTGTCTCCGCTCGCCAGATGCTCGCCGTCGGGCAGCAGCACCGCAGCGCAGACGGTCGTGGCTTCGGCCAGGGTGGCTTGCTGCCGGCGCGCGGCAACATCCCAGATCCGTACGCCGCTGGGGCCATAGGAAAACAGCCGCTCGCCGGACGGTGCGAAGATCAGGCCCTTGATCTCCAACTCATGGCCGCCCACCCTGGCCAGTTCCCGGCCGGCCTGGACGTCCCACAGCTTCACTTCGCCGGGCAGTCGCCACTGCTGCCAATTGCCCGTCGCGGTTACCAAGGTGTGGCCGTCGGGCGCGAAGGCCAGGTCGCTGACGGGCAGAGTCTGGGCCGGCGTGGTGCGCAGCAATTGGCCGTCGGCCAGGTTCCAAAGCTTGGCGGTCCGGTCCGTTCCGGCCGTGGCCACGGTCGTTCCGTCCGGCGAGAAGGCGATTCGTCGGGTGCCGTTGGCGTGTCCCGGCAGCAGCCAGCGTCTACGTCCGGCCGGCACGTCCCAGATGTGGACCTGACCGTTGTACAGGCACGCACCGAGGGTCTTACCGTCCGGCGAAAACGCGACGTGGCAAATGCCGCCGGGATGGCCCTCCAACTTGCGCGCGGCTTCGCAGGAAGGCAGGCGGCGCAGCGTGACCGTGCGATCTTTGCCGGCGGACGCCAGCAGCTGACCGTCCGGCGAGATCGCCACCGACATCAGCGTGTCCGGCGGGCCGGGGATCGTCTTCAGGGGCCCGGAAACCGGCGCAGCGATCGTCCGGGCTTTTCGCAACGACAGCGTCCCGCCGTAGGTCCCCATCAGGAGGGCGCCGGTATCCGGCGCGAACGCCAACGAGATCACCGCGCTGTCGCACTCCGGCGCCGCCCGCAGCGCACCGGTCTGCGGGTTCCACAGCCGGCACACGTTGTCCAATCCGCCGCTGGCCAGGGTCTTGCCTTGCGGCGAGAAAGCCAGGCACCACACGGCGCCGGTGTGCCGCTGGAGCGTAGCCCGCAACGGCACGTCGCTGGATCGTCCGGCTCGATCGCCAGGTTTGATGTCCCAAAGCTTGATCGTGCGATCTTCGCTGCCGCTGGCCAGCATGGCTCCGTCGGGCGAGAACGCCACGGCACACACCGGTTCGGTGTGGCCTTCCCAAGTGGCGACCGCTTGCCCCGTGCCCGTGTTCCAAAGCCTGACGGTGCGATCGCTGCCGCCCGTAGCCAACCGTCGACCGTCCGGCGAAAATGCGACCGCCCGCACTGCTTCGGTGTGTCCGGTCAAGGTGGCCTTGGCCGCCCTGTCGGGAATTGACCACAGGCGCACCGTTTGGTCGAAACTGCCCGAGGCCAACTGCCGGCCGTCGCGGGAAAAGGCCAGTGAAAACACGGAACTGGTGTGGCCCGTCAAGGTGCTTCGCGGCGAAACCCGGAATGGCGGCTCCCTATCGGAAACGCCGGGCGGCTCTGGAGCCGATGGGCCGATCTCCCACAGCGTCACGGCCGTGTCGGAACCGCCCGTGGCAAGCAACGTGCCGTCGGGAGACAGCGCCAGGCAGGCGACCTCGGCGTCTTTTCCTTTCACCGACGCTTGCAGCTTGCCCGTTTCTGCGTTGCGGACGCGCACCGAGCGGTCGGCGTGCAAGGAAACGATCCGCTTGCCATCCGGCGTGTAGGCCACGGCCAGCACCGCACTGGCCTGGTCCTTCGCGTCCGGCTCGGTCCGAAGCACCGCCACTTCGCGCTTCGCAACCACGTCCCAGACCGTCACGGCGGCGTCTTGATGGCCAACAGCCAACTGCTTGCCGTCCGGCGTCCAGGCGACGCCATAGACGCGACTCGACCGCTTGCCGCCATCCGGTTCGGTCGCGTCGAAGGCCGCGTTCAGTTCACCTGTGGCCGTGTCCCAGACGCGCACGCTGCCATTGAACAGCCCCGTTGCCAATGTCCGGCCGTCGGGCGAAAAGGCCACGCAATAGACACTCTTGTCAGGCTCGCCCACCGTGCGTTTCAACTCGCCGCTGCCCGGATGCCAAAGCTTCACGAGGCCGTCCCAACCGGCCGACGCCACGGTCCCGCCGTCCGGCGAGAAAGCCACCCTTTCGACTCCGTTGGAGTGGCCCCGCAGCACTCGCTGTTCCTTGCCAGAACTTGCGTCCCAAAGTCGGAGCGTCTGATCGCGCCCCGTGGACGCAATGACCTGTCCGTCCGGCGAGATGGCTACGGAATACACGTCGCGATCGTGGCCTGTCATCGTGGTCACGAGCTTGCGCGAAGGGACATCCCAGACCATGACTCTGCCGTCCAAGCCTCCGGTGATCAGCCGCTGGCCGCCGGGGGCGAACGCCACCGAGTTCACGCCGCCTGTGTGGCCGGCCAGTTCCGCAACCAGCTTGCCGGTCGCGGCATCGTACAAGCGTGCGAGACGGTCGAAGTCGCCGGTCGCGATGAGCTTGCCGTCCGGCGAGAACGCGACCGCGCGGATTCCGTACGGCCGTTTCACTTCGCAGCACTGGGTGTGGTCCGCCAGTTTCCAAATCGCCAACTCGCCCATGTCGGTATGAAGGCCGTGGGCCACCGCCAGCAGCCTGCCATCCGGCGAAACGGCCACGCCGGTCACCGGCGCCGGGACGTGCAGCAACTGCAGGGCGCGTTGTTCAAACGACACCGGCTCGGGGAGCGATTCGGGCCGCAACGCCGGATCAGCCGTTGCTCGCGTCTCCTCGGCTTGGGCGGCGGAGAGCTGCAGGACGGTGCTGCCGCCCAGGACGGCGATGCAACACACCATCGCGCCCTGGAGAGCAAGCTCGAACCCGCGGAGCATCGAGAAGCGAAAAGACGGGCGTCTGATGGGCTGCACCGAGGGAATCGTCATCGCGGACATGTTCGACATCCTTCCCATGTTTGCGGTTCAGAGTCGGTATTCGACGCGCGCCAAGGGATCGCGGGGGTCTTCAAAGCCATCTTATACACCGCGGTCGATGATCACGCACGCCATGACGGAGAATTCCGCCACGGGGATGATCGTCTTGCCGTTCTCACGGCGAACGGCCAACTCCCTGCCCGTGACGGCTTCCAGCGCACGGCGGACGGGTGGCTGCGAGGCGGCAATCTCGATTTCGACGCCGGTACACGGCGCTGGTGGCTGCGGACCGGTCGCGGCTGCGGATGGCTCTCGTTCCGAGCGGAACCAGCCGAAGTCGTTGACCAGGCAGGCGACCGTTTTTCGGGAGTCCGGCGTCTGAAAGAACACCGCATGCATGGCGGCCGGGCCGCGAGCCTGGATGGGCGGGGATTCCGTCGTGGCTGTGATTCTCGCCAGCAGTTCCTGTTTCCGTTGGGGCTTTTCCGCCTTCCGATGCCAGCCGCGGTCGGCGTCAAGCCGGACGACCGTGCCTCCCGCGGATTCAAAGTCACGCAGGACGGACCGTTGCGAATCCGTGATCTCCTCCGCGTGGGGCAGGATTACCAGTCGGGTCTGTAGACTTGTCGGCTGCCCCAGTTGCAGATCATTGATGGTGGCGACGGGCCAGTGGGCTTCTTTCAGCGTCTCGAAAGCGCCCAGCACGGGAGCAAAGAACTCTACCCAGAGGGCGCGAGGATCGGCGATGCGGGCGTTGCGCGAGCGCTCGCTGACATGGATCAGGGCGAACGGGAGCGGCCGAGTGAAGGCCAGGTGCGGCGACACGTGTTCGCCCAGTGCGTAGCAGGGCTTGTAGATGTCGGCAGCCGACGCCTGGATCGACGGAGACCGGCGAGACCACAGTCCTGACGGATGAATCGATGCGATGCAACCGTAGGAAACGGCGGCGGCGGTCGAGAACATGGCTTCCTCGGTGGTCTGTGTGAACGGGATCCACATCAGCGGCGGGCGGCCGCCGGATGAATCCCGCGTGAAACTCCAGCCGAGGGCATTCTGCAGGTCATAGGCGGGCAGAGCGAATGAGTCATCCATGTACGGCCGCCGCCGCCCCGCGGCGGCAACCCCGGTTTCCACGCCCTGCGGCGCCAGAAAGCCGCCGAACGGTTTGGAAAACTCCGTCTTGCTCGTATCGGAGATCTGCAGCAACGAGGCGCTGATTTGCATCTGGGTGTCGAAGCACGGATACAGCGAACTGCTGACGGCGAAAATGACGTGCGGGTGTTTTGCCTTGACGGCCTGTTCCCAGTCGAGGAAATTCCGCACGATGGAGCGGGCGACGAACTCGGCGTTCCGGCGATACTCGTCCGACCCCCGCTTGGCCGCGAGGTCCATCGCATGGCCCGTCTCGCGCCGAAAAGCCGCTTGACAGTTGTCGCAGGTGCAGACCTCCGGCATGTGCCACGAATCGAAGTAAATGCCGTCCACGCCGCGATCCGCCAATTCCAAGAGCCGCGTCTTGACCAGCTCGCGCGCGGGCGAATTGAAGCAGATCACGTGCTTGCGGTCCGCCTCGTTGGGCCGCCGGCGAGTCCGCGGTTCCAGGACCAATTTGCCGGCCGCGTCACGGCAGAGCCATTCCGGATGCTCCTTCTCCACAAAGTCGTCGCACATGATCCGGTAGTAGGCGATCGTCCTCAGACCGTGCTCGTGCGCACGGCGAGCGATTTCCCGCCCCAGGTCGCGGCCGCCGAGCAACTCGTGCGTGTAACCTGCGGCGGTCGGCCACCAAGCGCCCTCGGCGGTGGTCTTGAAGATCCTCGTCAGCACCTCGGCTCCCATCGAGTGGACCGCGGGGTGCAATTCCTGATACAGCCCCGCCAGGTCGTCTTGGATGGCGTTTTCAAAGTGGGCTTGCACGCGGTGTTCCTCGAACCAACGCGGCAGCGCACGTTCCGATTCGGCTGCGGCAAGTGGCCCGGCGAAGGAAGCCAAGAGGATCAGGCCCCGCAGGCAGATCGGCAGGTAAGTCGTCTTCATGGGTTCCAGGCTCCTGGGATCAGGCGTTTGTTGATTCGTCACCGCGGGCGATTGTATCCGCCTCGTTGTCTCTGTACATTCAAGGGGCTTGGACGAAGCCCTCTGGAAACGGTCCTTTGGTCTTCGTCTGGATGATGCGCGTCGCGCATTTTTGTAGCATGGCTCTCTGAGCCGTGCCGAACACAGTAGCATGGCTCTCTGAGCCGTGCCGAATGTTATGCACGGCTCAGAGAGCCATGCTACTTTGGTTGCGGCCGCACGCCGCGTTACGCAAAAACGCATCTGGGAGTAGCTGTATGATGACACACAGCTTGAACAGTGGAAAGAACGCCCGCCTGGGCGGGCGTGCGGAAATCCTGTTTCGCGCCGGCTTGTGGGCCTTGCTCGGCGCGGCCTTGGTTTCGTCGGTGACGCTGGCCGCCGAGAAGCCCAACCTCTTGTTCCTGCTGAGCGACGACCACAGCTATCCGTTTGTCGGGTGCTACGGGAACGGCAACGTTCGAACGCCCACGCTGGATCGGTTGGCGGCCGAAGGCATGAAGTTCCACCGCTTTTTCACGGCGGCGCCTCAGTGCGTGCCGTCGCGGGTCGCCCTGCTGACGGGCCGCTCGCCGGTGGCCGCCCGGATGACGCGGTTTTCGGCTCCCTTGCCGCGCGACGAAATCGTTTTCCCGGAATTGTTGCGGGACAAGGCCGGCTACTTCACCGGCGTCTGCGGCCGGAGCTATCACTTGGACGGTTCCGCGAAACAAGGTGCGGCGATCGCCCGCGTGTTTCAGCAGCACAATCTGCAGACTTTCGCCGAACGCGTGGACTATCTGCGGACCGGAGCCGACGGCGAGGTAGCGGGGCAAGTGGCCGAGTTCCTCGACCAGAAGCCGGCGGACAAGCCGTTCTTCCTGTGGGCCAATTTCAGCGATCCGCACCACGTCTGGAACGCGCCGCCCGAATTCCGGCCCGATCCGGCGTCGCTGCAACTGCCCGCCCACTGGCCCGACTTGCCGGGGATGCGGGAGCAGCTGGCGGATTACTGCGCCGAGGTGAATCGGCTCGACCGCACCGTCGCGGGCGTGCTGGACGTGCTCGCCCAACGCGGCCTGCTCGACAACACGCTGATCGTCTTTGCCGGCGACAACGGCGTCGCGCTGCCGCACGGCAAGGGTTCGCTGTACGACCCCGGCTCGAACGTGCCGCTGATCGTCCGCTGGCCCGGCGTGGTCAAGCCGGGCGGCGAGTCGCGGGCGTTGCTCAGCGGTGAGGACCTCGGACCGACGCTGCTGGCAGCCGCCGGCCTGGAACCGCATCCGCGGATGAGCGGCGTCAGCTTCCTGGCGTTGCTCAAGGGCGAGCAGCACACTCCGCGCAAACACATCTTCGTCGAACGCGGCCCGCACGGTTCGGCGCCCGTGAGCGTGAGCATGAGCAACAGCGGCTACGACCTGAGCCGCGCCGTGCGCAGCGACCGCTACAAGTTCATCTATAACTGCACGCCTTGGATTCCCTACGGCCCCGTGGACTCGGCGGGCGGCGCGGCGTGGACGCAGATCAAAGCCGCCGCGGCGGAGGGAAAACTGGCCCCCGGCGTCCAGGCAACGTACTTCACGACGCCGCGGCCGGTGTACGAACTGTACGATCTCGACAACGACCCGTCCGAACTGAACAACCTGAGCGGCCAACCCGAATTGGTCGCCGTCGAACGCGAACTGCGCGAGGCCTTGGCCGAGAAGATGATTCTCGATTGGGACTACCTCCCGCTGCCCGCGCTGTTCGACGACGCTGCCAAAGGCAAGGGAAAGCCCAAGGGGCGTAAGCCAGCTTTGAGGAAGGAGTGAGCGGAATCGCTGCCCCGCGACCGGGACGCCGATCCCGCCCCCCTGGCGGGCAAACGGTTTTGAAAGAGGTTCTTTTTTTGAAGTGAGAGGCAAATGAAAAACTGGAAACAAGTCCTGCTGTTTGTCGTCGTCGCGGCATGCTTGACGGCCGCTCCCCCTGCCATCGCGCAGACCAACCCCGAAACGTACGTCGGGCAATGGGCCCTGCATCGAGCCGACGGGGCGGGATGGCTGGAACTGAGGCTGGAAAACAACAAGCTCGCCGGCCGTCTCCTCTGGGGCGGTGGCAGTGTGATGCCTTTGGATGAGGTTATCGACGAGGGTGAGCGATTGGTGTTGGTCCTGAATCGGCGGGTCAAGAGCAAGGCGGGCCTGGCGGGTGTCGTGAGCAGTCGCTGGGAGGTGCGTGCCAAGGACGGACAACTGGCGGGCAAGGTGCTGCCTGCTAATCCGCGGGCAAGCGGCGAGGAATTCCTCGGCAAACGCCTGCCGCCGCCCACTCCGGCACCGGACTTGTCCCGCCTGCGATACGGCGAACCCATCGAGCTGTTCAACGGCCGCGACCTGACGGGCTGGACGCTCACCAATCCTGCGCAGCAGAACGGCTTTAAGGCCGTCGATGGCACGCTGGTTAACGACCCGGTACAGCCGGTGGGTCAACCGCGCGTCAGCTACGGGAACCTCATGACCACCGCCAAGTTCGCAGATTTCAACCTGAAATTGGAAGTCAACGTCCCGGCCGGCAGCAACAGCGGCGTGTACCTGCGCGGGATCTACGAGGTCCAGATCTCGGACAGCTTCGGCAAGCCGCTCGATTCGCACAACATGGGCGGGCTGTACAGCCGGATTACTCCCACCGTGGCGGCCGAGAAGCCGGCGGGCCAGTGGCAGACGCTGGACATAACGCTGTGCGACCGCCATCTGACCGTGAAACTGAACGGCCAGACGATCATCGAAAACCAGCCCGTGCAGGGCGTGACGGGCGGTGCCCTGACTGCCGATGAATTCTCGTCCGGTCCGATCTACCTGCAAGGCGATCACGGCAAGGTCATGTTCCGGAACCTCGTCCTGAGGCCGATTATCAAGGACTAAACAGCGTGCGAGAAATTCGATGCAGCCGGGCTTCTCTCCAAGCCAGCATCCGAGGACGGCAGTTTGCCGTCCGACTGCCAGCGAGGTCTTGCTCATGATCCCCGAACTGCTCGTGTTTCTGCTGTTGGGAGCCGTCGCTGCCGCGGCGGACCAACATACGCTTCCGCCGCCGCACGACGAGGCCCTGTATGGCCGGCGCTTGGCGTACCACAAGGTGGACGATGTCGGGCCGTGTATGGCTGCCGAGGTGGTAGCGGATCGGCTGTACGCGATCGGTCGCGGCGAGCTGTATGTCCTGGACATCAAGAATCCGGAGCAGCCCAAGCTGCTGGGCTCGCTCGACGGCCTGGGCACGACGCGCCAGCTGGTGGTCCGCAACGGCATCGCCTACATCACCGCGCGGCAGGATGGTTTGTGGCTGGTCGATGTGTCCGAACCCGCGCGGCCCACGCTACTCAGCCATTACGACTCGGTCGAAATGGCCACGGGCATCTGGGTGTCCGGCAATTTGGCGTTTCTGGCGACGCGCTGCTATGGAGTCGAGATTGTCGACGTGTCCGACCCGCGACAGGTCAAGCACGTCAGCACGTTGAAGACGGGCGAGGCCCAATCCTGCTGGGCGCGAGACGGCGTGCTGTACATCGGCGACTGGGCCCCCAAGAGGCTTCTGGTTGCAGACGTCAGCGATCCGCGGCGACCGGCGCTGGTGGCCGAGGCGCCGCTGGACGGCTACGGGGACGGAGGCTGCCTGTCCGGCAAGTACTGTTTTGCGGCCACCGGCCACCACTCCCGTACACGCGACAAAGAACAAGCCCACGGCCGCGGGCACGGCCTGGAAATCTACGACGTGTCTCAACCGGCGCAGCCCGCGTTCGTGTCGCGCGTGAAGTTCCCGGCGCTGTACAGCATCTTTCAAGACATGTGGAGCGCGCGGGTGGGCGGCGGCCATTGCGTCGTGGCCGACACGTACAACGGCCTTTTCGTGGTCGACGTGCGAGACGTCGCCCGGCCGATCATCGTGGCCCATGCCCAGCTTCCCGTGGTGCCCAGTGGAGAGCATTACGATCCGGTCGGCGGCGTGGCCTTGGGCGAAGGCGTCGTCTACGCCGCCGGCATCTACACGGGTCTGTACGTCGTGCCTGCTGCGGGTTTGGTGCGGCCCGTGGTGCCGGAACTCGACACGCCGCCTGTCCTGACTCCTCGGCCGCAAACGTCGGCCGAGGACCCCGATTTTCTGGTCTATCGTCCGCAGGGCCAGGTCCACGCCGTATCCGTCCAGGAAGATATCGCCTGGGCGGCCTGCGGGGCGGCGGGCCTGGCGGCGGTCCGACTGGGCGACGATCTGCGGCCGGTAGGCGTTTGGCCCGGACGAGGCGACGTCTGTTACGTGAGCCTCTCCGGCGACCGGTTGTACACGGCGGAGGCCGAGGGCGGTGTAGGGATCTACGCAATCGGGCCGGAGTCACGTCCAACGGAACTCGGGCGACTGATCGTTCCCGGCCAAGGCGTACGGCAGGTCGTGGCGCCCCCGCCGGGCGATTTTGCCCTGCTGCATTGCGGCGGCGCGAGGATCTACATCGCCGATGTCCGAGATCCCGCCAAGCCCAAAATCGTGTTCAGCGACGCACAGGTCGGCCTGTTCTACGGGGACCAACTGGTGAACAAACTTTACGGCGAGCGCTACCTGGTAGCCTATTGGCAGCGAAGCGGGCCGGCCTGGTACGACGTGAGCGGTCGCGCGCCGACACTCGCCGGCAACACACCCGACACGACGCTGTACAGTTGGACGGACGGGGCGTGTGAGTTCGGGGACAAGCTGCTGGTTGTCAAACGCGGCAAGGTTGCATTGCTGGACCCGGACGAACGCCGTAGCCTCGACACGTTGCCTGCCTACGGAGCCGAAGGAATCCGCCTGGCCGGTCGTCCGAGCGCTGAGGGAAACCGTTTGGCCCTCGCGCAGCGTCCCGACCGCCGAGTGAGCCTGCTTGACATCAGCGACCTCAGCCATCCCCGACTGGAGCGCCAGTATTCGCTGGAGGGGCATCCCGGCGCCTGTGCCTTCTGGAAAGGCCGGCTGGTCATCCCGGCCGGCTACCAAGGCTTGCTGGTCGAGCGGCAGGCGGCAGACGGAAGGCGTCGGAATGAGTCTCCGGAGGAAACATCGCATCAATCTTCTCACTCCCCTGGAGGAAAGCCGAGATGAAAAGCAAATCCATCGCTCTCTGTTGCGCGGGTTGGATTCTGGGAACGAGCATCGCGACCGGGGCGGACGAGCCCGTTCCACCCGCAGAGAAACCGGGCTGGAAGCTGACGTTCCAGGACGAGTTCGATAGACCGCTGTTGAACGACACGTACTGGTTCGCGGCGTACCGTTCCGGGCGCAAGGAGTATTTCCGGCGGATCGGCAAGCCGAGTCGCTGGACCGACCACAATGCGTGCTATGTGATCGAAGACGGCGTCCTCAAGCTTCGCATCGACGAGCGACTGCCGTTCCGTGCGGACAAGAGCGTGCCCTGTGTCAGTTGCGTACAGACTTCGGATCACCGTTTTGGCGCGACGGCGGACGAATACCAGATCCTCGACAAATTCGCGCAGAAATACGGGTGGTTCGAGATCCGTTGCCGCTGTCCGCGCGGCGAGGGACTAATGGCCGCTTTCTGGCTGCACCAGCACGACCCCACCAAACAGGAATACACGCCGGACGGACGCCGCAAGGGCCTCGCAGACGGAGTCTTGGAGATCGACATCTTCGAGCAGCAGGGCCGGCACATCAGCGATACGCACAGCGTCGTCGATCTCAATGTGCATTTCACCGCCGACGCGCACTACCGTCCCCGCGTCGAGGTCGATCTGTCCAAGGACTTCCACACCTGGGCCATGCAGTGGCAGGAGGGGCAGATCGACTGGTACTTCGACGGCAAGGTCATCCAGACCTACCAAGGTCCTACGCCGCCGGAGAAGATGTTCATCCTGATGGCCCTGTTCCAGTATTCAGGCTGGATTGGGAACATCGATCCCAATCTGACGTACCCGCGAGACTTCGAAGTGGACTACGTGCGAGTCTATGCGCGGGATGGTGAATCGTAGGCCGCTCGCTCCGCGAGCGGCCTACGGTGCAGCCGCGATTCTACCGCGGCCGGGGCGCGAACTGGAACGTGCGCCAGTACGCCTGATCGGTCGCGTAGGGATCGACCGGAGCGTCGTCCGCCATGTCTTTCGGGAGAACGCCAAACCGCTGCATCTCGCGGATGTAGTAACGGTTCGGGCGGAAACCGGGCATGTCGAATCGCTTCTTCTGCTGCAGTTGGCGCGAGGCCGCCTCGATGCGGGCGAGGATCTCGCAGTAGTCCTTGTCCTGCGTGTCCTGAAAGACGGGCTGGCCGCACAGTTCGAGCCCTCCGGCCGACTTGGCCAACGGGGCGCGCAGCAAGACCGAGTGCGCCGGCCGGTCGAGGTTGCACAGTGCCTGGTACAACGGCGCTTCGCCCAATTGGTAATAGGCCAAATGCCGGATCAGGATGATGTCGTCGATCCGCTCCAGCAGCGGCTGCGGCGGTTCCTGTTTGCCGAATTGAAAGTAGAAGGCGCCCTTTTTCACATTGCGGTACGATGCCTTCGTCGCTTTGTGGCATCCGGCACACCGCTCGATGACAATTTCCTCGGGAAAGTCCACCGGAAACATGCCGCTGCCCAGACAGGCGTAGGTTCCGCTGTAGGTCGCACCCGAGTCGATCCAGGTGCGGATCGTCGCCCGCTCTCGGCCCGTGAGCTGGACGTCGTAATGCGACCGGTCCAGGCACGTCATCAGCCGGCTGGCCGAGCTGCCGATCGTGCGCGGCGGCCGGTTGCCGTACTGGTTGCGCCCGTCGGCGACCAGGGACTTGCTGAACATGGTCCAGTAGGCCGTCGAGTAATACGGAGTACGGTCGCCGGAGAAGTTGATGTCACCGTCATGCCGGTCGTGATTGTGGCAGGCGGCGCAGTGCCGGTCGAGGATCGGCTGGATGTCGCGCGGGAAATCGAGCACGTCGGGCTGGTTCTCGCACGGCTCGATGCGGCTCGGCGGACGTTTCATCGCGTCCAGCAAGTGGATGTCTCGCAGGTGGGGCACTCGCGTCCGCGGCTCGTGACAGCCGACGCAGGACGTTGTTTCGCCCGGCTGGACGGTCACGAAACTCTGCATCCGCTTGACCGACATTTCGTCCTCGTCCAGGGCCACGAAGAACAGCGACCGCAAGGCCGGCGCCTCGAAATAGGCCGAGCCATCGGCCTCGACCGGCACGGTGCCCAGGACGCGCTGCAGCGTGAACGTGCCGCCGACCGTCAACGGCTCCGAACCGCCGGAGAAATTGACGGGCTTGGGCAACTGCTCCAGCACCAGCAGCTTCTTGATTTCGCCCCGCTGAACGCCCGCCATGTTGCGGCCCGTGTAGATGTCCGAGAGCACCAAATGCCCCGTCGGCCTGGCGGGCGCGAAGCGGCTGGGGATGATCGGTTCCCGCCGGCGGGCACGCAACGGCCGCGGTTCGTGACACTGCCAGCGGGGAGCAGCGTCCTGGGGCGCATAGATCCGTTCCGTGCGGCCCTCCCCGGTCAGGAAATGAATCCCCTTGGCGTCGGCGACCAGGAACAGGTCCTCTGCCAATGGATACGGATCGCGGTAGCTCGCCGTACTCACGCGGCGCGCCATGTCCAGGTCGTCCGGGCCGCGGTCGGGATCGACAACCGTGACGTATCCCGCATGTTCCGCCCGACCGTGCCCTGGCGAAAACGACGCCACGATCTTGCCCGAGTCAGGGATCGGCTTGGCATCGATCATCACATCGCCCGGATGCTGATTGCCAAAATAGACCATCACGTTGGTCCCGTCGGGGTTGACCGTCCAGAGGTGATGGTACAGGAGTTGATTGCGGTCGACGTACTCCCAGCGCATGTACAGCACTCGGCCGTCGGGCAGCATCCAGGGCGTGTTTTCCTGTTCCGCGTTGTTGGACAGCATGCGGATGTCGGTGCCGTCCGCGTTGCAGCGGTACAGCGTGGCAACCTGGGTCTTCCAGCACGGCACGAACCGGTGGCAACGGCTGGAACAGAAAACGATCGAGTCGTCGGGAGCGTAGATGGGCTCGATATCGTTGTCCGGCCCGTCGGTCAGTTGCCGGAGATCCGTGCCGTCGATGCTGATTTCGTACAGGTGGTAGGCCGTAGTCCCGCCCCGGCGATACGAGAACAGGATTTTCTGGCCGTCGTAGTGGACGTGCGGATCGCGGATTCCGCCTTGTGGATCGTCCAACAGCACCGTCAGCTTGCCGGTTTTCAGGTGGAAGCGGCAGAGTCGTCCGCCGTCGCCGAAGGCGTATTTGAAGTATTCGACCGAGTCGGGCGTCGAGGGCGGCGCGTAGTGGCCCGCGTGGCCGTCGGAGTAATGTCCGAAATTGCCGTACCAGTGGTCGTTCCCCGGCACGCGCTGGGCAAAGATGATCTCCTCGCAGCCAACCAGCGGTCCAGCCAGAACTCGATTACGCAACTCGAAAGGCTCGGCGGCAGATGCCGTCTCCAGGCTCGGAAACAGGCACGCGACGCCGGCACCGGCAAATAATACAGCCCAAGAAGAAAGACCCAGGCCCTTGACAATCGGAGCGGACGTTCGATTCACGATTGGGGGAGACTCCTCGGAATGCGCTCGTATCGTGCCGGTTCCAGAACAAGGCAACTCGACGCGGCGGAAACTGGACCCTATGGTAGTCCACGGGACGAAGGCCGTCACCCTCACTGCCGGTCGTGACCGACGGCGCGACGAACTAGCGGCGTTGCTCCGCGCGGGCGCGGTCTTCCCGGATGCGTCCACATTGCTGGTGGATCGACACCGGCCCGTGGTTGCAGGGTGCGTGAGTTCTCAGAACGGGAGGTCGCCCGGTTGCGGCGAGGCTGCAGATGGGGGGGGCCGTGGCGCAGGTTCTTTTGCCGTAAACGTTTGAGTTGACTTGACCGCGCCGATCGGCACGCAAATCTTGACGCTGATTGACTTTTCTTTCCCTTGCCGGTTTACAGAGCCCCGTTTCGGTCACTAGAATTAGGGACGGTGCAGGAGAGAGGCCTGTGGATGGAAGTTGTTGTTTCCACAGTCGAGACCGCACGCAACACCCCGCTTACACAACCGCACGCGATAAGCCGACGCGAATCATGCCGGCTGCTGACGTGACGCGCCGTGAAAACGATAAGCGTCCTGAAGAACTCACGCCCTCTGAATTACGCCAGAAGTCTCGATGAGTTACGCAAGGAAATACGCACGGCGGCAGACCGTTGTCGCCGAGACGGTCCGCCTCTTGGACTCGCCCGAGGAAGACCTCCGCGGGGACGAACCGAACTCACCGAAGCCGGCCGCCGCGCCGGCATCCCGCCGGGAGGCTCCGGCGTTGCCCGCCGACGATGCGGCGCCGTGGTGGCGCCGCGGGCTGTTGTGGGGAGCGTTGGCGGCCGGCCTCGTCGGCGTCGGTGTAGCCGGCGTGCGTTGGTTTGGCCAGGGGACGCTCGAACCGAGCCAGTCGTTGATCTATCACACGGTGGCCACGGGCGATCTCCCAATCACGGTCACCGAGCGGGGCAACCTGGAAAGTCAGAACAACGTCGAGATCATCTGCGAGGTGGACGACATCGAAGGCGACGGCGTGGTGGGGACGCAAATCCTATTCATCGTGCCCAACGGGACGTCGGTCAAGAAAGGCGATCTGCTGGTCGAGTTCGACTCGGCGAAGCACCGGGAACGCTTGGATCGTCAGATTCTGGACACGGAGTCCGCGCGGGCCGTGCAGATCCAGGCCCAGGCCAAGCACGACAACCAGGTCACGCAAAACGAGACACTGCTCGCCGACGCCCTGCTGGATGTCGAACTGGCGAAGCTCGAGCAGGAGATGTTTGTCGATCAGGAGAGGGGAACGTACAAGCTGGAAGTCGAAGCGATTGAGCGGCTCGTGGAGGACATCAACAACGAAATCCTCAACGCCAAAGGGACGCTGGAGTTGAAGCGGAACGAGCAGCGCGGCATCGAGGCCCTGTTCAAGCTCGGCTACGCCGGCCAGCACCAGCGGGACCAAAGTCGCCTGGATCTGCTGCAAGCGGAAAGTCAATACACGGCCAAGATCAACAAGTTGGATACGCAATTGGCCACCTTGCAGAAGAAACAGACCTACGAGCGACAGATGCAGGAACTGACGCTGCAAGGCAAGAAGGACACCGCCGATCGCCAGGTCAAGCAGGTCGAGCGAAACGCCGAAGCCCTGCTGGCTCAGGCCAAGGCGGCGTTGGACGCCGCCAACGAGCACCTGAGGAAGGAAGAAGAGCGGTTGGTGCGGTATCGAGAGCAAATCGACAAGTGCAAGATCGTCGCGCCCCAGGACGGAATGGTGGCCTATGCGGTCCCGGACCGGTACTACGGCGAGGAGATCCGCGAAGGCGCGTCGCTCCGCCCCCGGCAGAAAATCCTGTCGCTGCCGAACCTGTCGCAGATGCAAGTCAAAACCTCGGTCCACGAGTCCGTGCTGGACCAGGTCAAACCGGAATTGTCGGCCAGCGTCCGCGTCGACGCCTTTCCGGAACGCCTCTATCGCGGCACAGTCAAGTCCGTCGCCGTGCTGCCGGATCAGGGCGGCTGGTACGGCTCCGACACCAAGGTCTACCAAACGATCGTCACGATCGACGAACCGGTGGAGCGTCTGAAACCCGGCATGACCGCCGTCGCCGAGATCCACGTCGAACGCCTGAACGACGTGTTAACGGTTCCCGTCCAAGCCATCGTTCAAGTCGGCAAGGAGACCGCCTGTTACGTCGCGGGACAGCCGGCGCCCCAGCGGCGCGCCGTCAAGCTGGGACGCACCAACGACAAGCTGGTGCAGATTCTGGACGGCGTGCGTGCCGGCGATCGCGTCGTACTGAACCCCATGGGCATCGCCGAAGAAGCGGAGCGACCGGCGGGCGAGGCAGCGGAGCCCGCCGAGCAGATCTCCGCCGCGCCGAACGCCCAGCCGGCGGCCGCCTCGGCGCCCACCGTCCGCGAACCGCGGCGCGCAGCGTCTGGCCCCCAGACGGCGAAGGCTTCGTGAGCCATGTGGCTGAAGATCGTCGAACTGTCCATCCGCAACCTGATGCTGAACAAGCTGCGCAGCTTGTTGACCATGCTAGGGACGATTCTGGGCGTCAGCTCGGTGATCGCCATGCTCGCGATCGGCGAAGGCTCGAAGCGAAAAGCGGTCGAGCAGATTCGCCGGCTCGGCGCGGCCAATGTCATCGTCCGCAGCGTCAAGCCGGGCGAAGACGACCGCCGCGATGCTTCGGCCGGCAACAGCAGCCAGCGTCAGGTCAGCCGCGTGGCGGAATACGGACTGAAGTACGCCGACTTCGATGTGCTGCAAGCCACGCTGCCGACCGTGCGCCGTGCGGTTCCCGTGGCGATGATCCGCAAGAACGCCCAGTGCGGACGCCGCCGCATGGCCAACGCGCGAATCTTGGGCACCACGCCGGAATACCTCGAAATCAAGCATTTGAAGGTCCGGCGCGGACGGTTCCTGACCCCCACCGACCTGGCCACCACGGCCAATGTGGCGGTGTTGGCCGCGGGCGCCGCCGAACGCATGTACTCGTACGAGGATCCGCTCGGCCGACCGCTGCTGCTGGGCAACGGCGCCTATGTCGTGGTGGGCGTGCTCGATCCGCAGGACAGCGGCAGCGCGGTGCCGGGAGCCGTCAATTCACTGGATCTGAACAACGACATTTATGTCCCGCTCACCTCCGCCCGCAGCCGGTTCGGCGAACTGCAGCTGATCCTGCGGTCCGGCGGCCGTGACTTCGAAAAAACCCAGTTGAGTGAAATCACGCTGACGCTGCACGATGAGAGCCTGGTCACGCCGACCGCGGCCATGGTCCGCAAGCTGCTCGAGCAGCGGCACGCCCACAAGAACGACTTCGAGATCCAGGTGCCGCTGCAGCTGCTGCGGCAAGCGGAGCGGGAGAAGCGGATCTGGAACCTGGTGCTCGGTTCGATCGCCGGCATCTCGCTGCTGGTCGGCGGCATCGGCATCATGAACATCATGCTGGCGACGGTCTCGGAGCGGACCAAAGAGATCGGCATCCGGCGAGCCCTGGGCGCCACCCGCAGCCATATCGTCACGCAGTTCATGGTGGAGAGCATGGTGTTGGCCGCCAGCGGCGGCTTGTTCGGCATCTTCCTGGGCGTCGCGATCCCCGTGGGCGTGTCCCGCTTGTCGGAAATCGAGACCGCGGTCAGTTGGTGGGCGATCATCGTCGCCTTCAGCACGTCCGTGCTGACCGGTGTCGTGTTCGGCGTCTACCCCGCCCGCCGCGCCGCGATGATGAATCCCATCGAAGCCCTGCGGCACGAGTGATACCGCAGCCTGCGGCCGCAGCCAGTCGTGGCTTTTTTCCAGCGGCAACGAATCGTGAATATGGAATAGAGAACACGGAATTCAGAATGATCGGACATCGAGGCATTCCCCATTCAAGCCTCGCTGTTCCAGGTCGGCTGCCAATTCGGCTGCAGTGGTGAACAGGACGGCGTCGAAGCCGGCGCGGCGGGCGCCTTCCACGTGTTCTGAGCGGTCATCGGTAAAGAAGATGTCCGCCGGGGCGACGCCCGCCAACCGGGCCGCGCCTTGGAAAATGGCCAAATCGGGCTTCATGGCCCGCAACTCGTAACTGAGCGCCGCCACGTCGAACAGCCGCTGCAGGATCGGAAACCGCCGATGGCAGACGAACCGCCAATGGGCTTCGCACGTGTTGGACAAGACCCCCGTGCGGTGGCCGGACCGGCGCAGCCCCAAGATCAGATCGGCGACCGCTTGATCCAACCGGAACATGTCGCTGGAAGCGACGAGCAAATCGCCCCACTCCGGACGCTTCCCGATCCGCTCGCAGAACGCCTCGTAGAACTGCTCCGTCGTCATGTCTCCCCGTTCGTACGCCGTTTCCAGACCGCTGTCGAACACGACTTCCTGGATCACCTCCGGAGGCACCCCCGCCACGCCAGCCATTTGGCGGACCGCAACCTGGTAATCAAAAGGCAACACGACGTTGCCCAAGTCAAAATACCAGAACTTCGGCGTTGCATGCATCCCAGGGCCTTTCTCTTAAGCAGTCGGTGTCGCCCAGAGTATACACGAAAACCCACGGCGGAAAGCGATGAAACGTGTCAATCTGTTCTTGCGACGCGGTCCTCCTCGCCTCACCCGCAGTTCATCTCTCTGTCACCTCATGTTTCTGTCCGCTTCTCTTCCCGTGAAACGCGAAAATCGCCCCGAAGCCACTTCGACAGGCCGGCACGGTGGTTGACAGGGCCCCGGTCGAGTAAACTGGCGGCATGAACCCGGCCACCCGCGCCAGACGAACGTCGAACCTCGGCTAGGATCTCGGAGACGAAATCATGAACTACGCCTACAGCGCCCTGATGTTGCTGATTGTCGTCATTGCCGCGTGCCAACCCACGCCCGGCCACGCTGCGGACGCGGCTGACGAGCGCATCGCAACGGCCATCCAAACCGCCCAGAACTGGAAGGACACCGATTCGGCCGATGCGCTGAACTTCCTTGAAGACGAAGTCGTCAAGGCCGCCGCCGACCCGGCAGCCCGGGCCGGCATGGAACAGCGGATGATCCAAGGCTTGGCCGGAGCCCAAACCCGCGGCGGCCGCAGTTTCTTCTGCCGTCAACTGGTGATGATCGGCACGGAAGCCTCGGTGCCGATCTTGGCCCAGCTGCTGACCGACCCCGAATCGTCGCACATCGCCCGCTATGCCCTGGCTCGGATTCCCGGCCCGCAGGCGGACGCAGCGCTGCTGGAGGCGCTGGGCAAGGTAGACGACAAACTCAAAATCGGCATGGTCAACTCGCTCGGCGACCGTGGCTGCCGCGAGGCGGTTGCCAAGATCGCTGCGCTGGCCGGCAACTCGAACGAAGAGCTTGCTCGCGCCGCCCTGGCCGCGCTCGGCCGCATCGACTCCGAGGCGACGGTCGCGGCGGTCGCGAAGGTCCGCACCAGCGTGCCCGCCAAGCTGAAGCTCGCCGCCAGCGACGCCTATCTGGATTGCGCGGCAAGGATGCTCAAACAGAAGAAGAGCGAAGCTGCGGCGGCGATCTACCGGCAGTTGTACGCCCCGAACGAGCCGGCGCTGTGCCGCGTCGCTGCCTTGAACGGCCTGATCGCGGCGCAAAAGGACCAGTCGATCTCGCTGGTCATCACCGCGCTGAGGGACAAGGACGCCCAGGTGCGTCGCGTCGCCGTGCCGGCGCTGCGGAACGTGCCGGGCCAAGCCGCGACGCAAGCCGTCGTGGCCGAACTGGCGCGCCAAAGCGAGGAAATCCAGGCCCAGTTGTTGGGCGTCCTGGCCGACCGAGGCGACCCAACGGCCCTGCCCGCCGTGGTCCAAGCGGCGGAAGCCGGGTCGCCGGCCGTCCGCGTCGCGGCGCTGGACGCACTGGCCGCACTGGGAGACCCGTCCGTCGTGCCGCTGCTCGCACAACGGGCGGCCGAGGCACAGGATGCCGGCGAACAGCAGGCCGCCCGCAACAGCTTGAATCTGCTCCGCGCCGACGGCACGAACGCGGCGATCGCCAAGCAACTGTCGGCGGACAAACCCTCCGTACGGGCCGAAGCGGCCAAGGCGCTGGCCGCACGCAGCGCGGTGGATCAGGCCGCCGCGCTGCTGGGCGCTGCCGAAGATCAAGAGCCGGCAGTGGCAGCTGAGGTCTTCAAGGCGATCCGCGTGATCGCCAAAGCGGACCACGTGCCGGCGCTGATGCGGCTGCTGGTCGGCGCCAAGGACGGCGGCGTGCGAGGCGAAGCGGAAAACGCCGTGGTGGCCGCTGCCGCGACGACCGCAGCCGGCAAGAATCCGGCCGAAGCGGTGCTGGCGGCTTTGCCCAGCGCCCCTGCGCCGCCAGTCCGCGCGTCGCTGCTGCGCGTGTTGGGGCGGATCGCGCATGCCTCCGCCTTGCCCGTCCTGTACCAGTCCGCCCAGGACGCCGAGGACGACGTCAAGGATGCGGCGATCCGGGCGCTGGCTGAATGGCCAACGGGCGAGCCCGCACAGGTGTTGTTCGGGATTGCCGGTGACGCATCCGCCTCGCAAACCCACCGCGTGCTGGCGCTGCGCGGTTACATCGTCATGATCCCCAAGCAGCCGGACGCGACCGACGACCAGATCCTGGACAACTACGCCACGGCGCTGCAGATGGCCGGCCGCAACGAGGAAAAGCAATTGGTCTTGTCCAAGCTGGGCCTGGTGCGGCACCGCCGGGCGCTGGAAATGGCTCGGCAGCAGGCGGGCAATCCAGCTCTGAAGCAATCCGCTGAAGCGGCCGCGCAGAACATCGAAAAACTGCTGGCCGCGCCGGCTCGCGTAACCGCGTCCCATAACCCGGACAAAGCGAGCAACGCCATCGACAAAGACCCCCAGACGCGCTGGGATACGGGCGGCGCCCAGCAGGGCGGCGAATGGTTCCGCATCGAGTTGGACGAGGATTGTTTGATCAAGGGTTTGGTGCTGGACAGCAGCGGTTCGGGCGGCGATTACCCGCGCGGGTACGAGATCTACGTTTCGCCCAGCAGCCTGGGCGACGGACAACTGGTCCTGAAAGGCCAAGGCAATGCAGCGGTGACCAAGATCGTTTTCCCGCAACCCATCCGCGGCCGGGCCATCAAGATCGTGCAGACCGGCCAAGCCCAGGGATTGTTCTGGTCGATTCACGAACTGACCGTCGCATCCCAGCCGGCGGGGAAGTAAGCGGCAACGATCATTTTCGTTCCATCACCTGCGTTGTCTGGCCACGACCGACAATCACGGTGTCCGCCAAACCGACAAACAGACCGTGATCGACCACGCCGGGCATGGCGTCCAAGCGAGCGGCGAGGGCGGCGGGATCGTCGATCCGGCCGAACGCACAGTCCAGGATGTAGTTCCGCTCGTCGGTCACAAACGGAGGCCCCTCTCGGCTTGGCCGCAAAATGGGCGTCGCGCCCAAATCGCCCAACCGTTGGGCCAGCGGCTGCCAGGCGAACGGAACGACCTCGACCGGCAGCGGAAACGCACCCAAATGCGGAACCTGCTTCTGCGAATCGACGATGATCACCACGCGGCGGCTCAAGGACGCCACAATCTTCTCCCGCAGCAGCGCTCCGCCCCCGCCCTTGAGCAGATTGAACTGCGGGTCGACTTCGTCAGCGCCGTCAATCGTCAGATCCAGACGGAACACCTCGTCGAGGCTGACCATCGGGATCCCGGCGAGTTCGGCCAACTGCCGGCTGGTCTCGGAAGTCGGCACGCCGCGGACGCGGAGCCCCGAGCGCACTCGCTGGCCCAACAGTTCCAGCATGATCGCCGCCGTCGAGCCGGACCCCAACCCCAGGCACATTCCGTCGCGGACATAATCCAGACTGCGTTCTGCCGCCAATCGCTTTTCTTCGTTGATTTCTGTCATCGTCATCGGCGGCCTCTCGTTTTTCAGACCTTCAAGCGTCTCCACAGAAGCTACGATGATAGCGGCCTGCCATTGCGTTGCAAGCGGTCGCAGACTTGGCGACGAGCGTCCGGGCTTGACATCGGCACCTGACTGCCGATGCTGAGAACCCATGGCGGATCGTTTTCGCGTCCTGGAACTGTTCTGTGGCATCGGCGGCTGTGCCGCGGCACTCGGCGAGCGCGCGGAAATCGTGGCCGCGGTGGACATCAATCAAGTTGCCTTGTCCGTGTACCGGCATAATTTCCGGCATCCGGTCCAGGTCCGCGCGATCGAAAGCCTGCCCGCGCAGGTCTGCCGCGAGTACGAGGCGGACTTGTGGTGGATGTCCCCGCCCTGCCAGCCGTACACGGTCCGCGGCCGGCGACTGGACGTGGATGATCCGCGTGCGGAATCGCTGTTGACGGTGATCCCGCGGATCGCACAGCTCCGTCCACGCTACGTGGCGCTGGAGAACGTCCCCGGCTTTGGCGGCTCCCGCGCGCACCAGCGGCTGCGGGCCATGCTGGACACCAACGGCTACGAGGTGCAAGAACAGTTCCTGTGTCCGACCCAGCTGGGCATTCCCAATCGGCGGCGCCGGTTTTACCTAGTGGCGGGACGCAGCGGGAGTCTGCGCGAACTAAGGCGGGGCGACCGGCCCGCGGCCGGGGATGCGACCGGCGGGCGCGGGTCCCAGGCATCAACGTCCGCTGGACCGGGTCGGCCTTGGCTGTTCACGGTGCGACAAGTTCTGGACGCCGATCCGCCGGACCAGTTGTGGGTGTCCGACGAGCTTCTCGGCCGGTATCGCACGGCGATCCATGTGGTGGACGCGGACGACGCGCAAGCCGAGTCGCACTGCTTTACGTCGAGCTACGGGCAGAGCATCGGGCACAGTGGATCGTACCTGGCGGGGATGCGCCGGGAGCGAGATTCGACGGCGGACGACACGCTTGCGAGCCTCGGAGAGACTCGCCTACGTGGGGGCGTGCGGCGGTTTTCGCCCCAGGAAATTCTGCGGCTGCTCTGTTTTCCGCCAGCGTTTCGCTTGCCGG
>CAYPGE010000054.1:0-29932 GCA_964409865.1 uncultured Pirellulaceae bacterium | reverse complement strand
ATCGGGGGGCGGGGGCGGCTTGACCGGTTTCGCGGCCCACGCTTCCCCAGAACAACACAGTCCGATCGCCACGGCGATGGCCAGCCACCGCCCCAAGTGCTTCGGTTTTCCCAACATGACTTTCTCCTTCGCTGAGTTCTGGTCCGCGTGGTATCATGAAAATGCCGTCTGCCCCCAGCGCGCGGACCGTGCGCTGCGCACCTTCAGGCACCGGCCGGTGAGGGGTGCCTGGTCGTGCTTACCTCGCCGGCCGGGTTCGTTCCTTGTCGGGAGCGATTTTCAACAACTCCGCTGCTTCAGCGCGGAGGTGATCGAATGCGTGCAGGTTTTCGTCACTGCGAAGATCGTTCTTCATCAGGTCCGCGAGTTGGTCGAAGTAGCTGCGAGCCCGCTCGGACTCGCCCAGCCGGCAGAGCGTCAACGTGTAATACCACCAGCGAGGCCCCAAGAGCAACGTAGGGCCATCGTCGCCTCGAAGCTCGATGACCTTCTCTAGTGCCGCTCGTGCCTCCTCGTATCGCCCGACGCGATAGAGCGCCTGGCCAATGTGCCCCCAATCGCGATCGCTGCGCTGGTCCGGCGCGGGGAACTGCTCGATCATCGAGCGACATGCCTTTTCGTAGTCTTGCGTGTTTCCGAGAGCCAGGTGGCACTGAGCAAGCTGGCTCCAAGCCCAATAACAGCTCTCGCCCAACGCGATGGCCTGGGTGAGATCCGCGGCCGCCTCGGTCCAGCGTCCACATTCAACGTGGCAGGATGCCCGGTTCGACCAGGGCGCCGCTTCATCCTTTTTCAGTTCGATGGCCTTGGAAAAGTCGGCCAGCGCGTCGTCCCACCGCCGGAGCTTACGGTGGGCGACACCGCGCCGGTTCCAGGCGGACCAATCGTCCGCGCTTTCCCGGACGAGTTTGGAGAGAGCCTCAATGTCCTCGTCTTGGAAGTCCTGCGGTGAACGGCCCAGTTCCGAGTCCTTGGGTGCGTGCCAGAGCTGAATCTCGTCACCGCTGCCCGCTGCCAAGAACTCCCCGTCCGGCGAGAAGGCAACCGAACCGTGGCGCAGGCTCCATTGGATCGTGCGACGCACCTGGCTCGTGGCTAGCTCCCACAGTCTCACCTGCCCGGGCGGGTGCCGCTCAACGCCACCCGGATACTCTCGAAAATCCAGCGTTGCCGCGGCGAGCATTGCGCCGTCCGGCGAGAAAGCCACGGAGGCGACATCTCCCGTGTGCCCTGCCAGCGTGCCGCGTAGTTTCCCCGTAGCTACGTCCCAAAGCTTCACCGCTTTTCCGGTCCCGCCTGCGAGAGTCTTTCCGTCGAAAGAGAACGCGACGCACGAGAAGACTCCCCCTCTTTGCTCCAAGGGTGGTCCTGCACGGCCCTCGGGAAGCTCCCATAGAACAATCTCGCCGGGCTGCGCGGGGCCGCCGCTGCCAGCGGCCAGCCATTTACCGTCGGGCGAGAAGGACAAGGCGTTGACGCCGGAACGATGACCGGGCAGCGCTCTTATTTCCTGCCTGCGTTTGGGGTCGAGCAGTCTGAGGGCATTCTCCGGCGCCGCAGTTGCAAGGACTCCCGTGGAGCCGAGCGAAGAGAAGGCAAGAGGGGTGCGCCAACTGCCGCCAGGACGGATCGCGCTCCACTTATTTCCCTTTGCGGGAATCAGCTCGGGGCCACAGGCGCGCTCAAAATCCCAAATTCGAACGGTTCCGTCCCGGGCACCGGACGCGAGCGACTTTCCGTCTGACGAGAACGCGAGGGACCATATCCAGTTCGTGTGGCCATGCAGCCCAGCCACTCTGACGCGTGTAGGGATGTCCCATACACTGATCGTTCCCCCGCCTCCGCCGGTTGCAAGAGTTCGACCATCAGGGCTGAACGCCAAGCAGAAGCACCCCTCAGGCGTGCTCAGAACCTCGCGGCTTCCCTGTAGTTCCCGCACGCGCGCGCCGGCCGATCCCCCGGTTGCCATCAGCTTCCCGTCATTAGAAAACGCCACGCAGTGGGTGCCGGACGAGTCCGGGAGCGTCTCAAGGAGTTGCCCGGAGCGCGGATCCCACAAAATTAGTTGCTTACGCGATGTGGAGGTTGCCAGTGTCTTGCCATCCGCCGAAAAGGCGATGCAGTGCACTTTCTGATCAGAGTGCACTTTCTGATCAGAGCGAGACAACAGTCGCTTCCGCCGTCCCGCGAGGTCCCACAAGGCAATCTCGGTTTGTCCAAGATTGCCGAAATAGGGACCGGCAGCGACCGCCAGAGTACCGCCATCCGGCGAGAAGGCGATCGATTGCACGCCGGTCCCATCGCCCTTCGGATGCCCCTGAAGGACGTCGTGCTCACTCCAGTCGGAGGTCTTCCACAGATAGACTCGGCCCGCCGTGTCTCCCGCCGCCAAGAGACTTGCGTCAGGGGAGAGGGCCACGGACCAGCAATGGGCCTGCTCATCGACCAGTGTTCTGTAATCGCCCGTTCGAGCGTTCCAGACTCGGACGCCGCCGCTGCCGCAGGACGCCGCCAACTCTTCCCTCTCAGGAAGAAACACAACGCCCATGACCGCGCCATGGACCTGCAGTACGCATCTTTCCGGATGGAAGAGCCGAAAGAGATAATACCACTCAAACGAACGCAGGTCCTGCGCGCCCGGCTTCGGCCGGTGGCGTTCGAGGAGTCCCCTGGCATACGCCGCCTGCCCTTCATCCCACGCGACCATGGCGATTTGCGCATGGGCCGCGTACAAGTGCGACACGGCGCTTTGCCGTTCCTTCTCGGTCTCACCGCGGGCCGTTTCAGCGGCCTTCTGCGCCTCGACCGCCGCCCGCCGCTGCTGGGCTTCCTTCTGTTGGGCCTGTTGGGCCGCGATGGCCGCCCGGTGTGCCTTCCCGTGGGCCTCCTGCTCCGAAACCAACAGTTCCCCAGCCGCCTGCTCCGCCCTCGTCGCACGGATCGCTTGCCAGCTCGTTCCGATGATGCCCAAGATCAGGGCGGCAGCTACCACCGCAAGCATTGACAAGACCGCCTTGTTTCGTCGCGCGAACTTCTTGAATCGGTAGACAACCGACGGCGGGCAGGCCACCACCGGTTCGTCGTTAAAATACCGCAGGACGTCGTTGGCAAACCCGTTGGCCGTCTCGTACCGCCGCGTGCGGTCCTTTTCCAGGGCCTTCATCACGATCCAGTCCAGCTCGCCGCGCAGCAGCGTGCCGAGCTTCTTCGGTTCGGTGTGCCGGCTGGCGGCCACCGAGGGGAGCGTGTCGATCGTGCTCAGTCGCGTGCTCGGCTTGGGCGGGTCCTCCTCGCGGATGATCCGCAGCATCTCGTCAAACGCGGCCGAGTGCAAACGCTGGCGGTCGAACGGCGTGACGCCGGTCAGCAACTCGTACAACAAGATGCCCAGCGAGTAGATGTCGCTGCGCGTGTCGATGTCCATCTGGTTCAGCCTGGCCTGCTCCGGGCTCATGTACTCGATCGTGCCCACGACCTGGCCGAGTTGAGTAAACACCGTCTTCTCGGTCAACCGCTGGTCGATCGCCTTGGCCACGCCAAAGTCGATGATCTTGGGCACCGGCCGGTCGTCGTACTCGGCTACCAGGACGTTGGACGGCTTGAGGTCCCGGTGGATGATCCCCTTCTGGTGAGCGTGCTGCACGGCCTGACACACGGGCACGAACAGCTCCAGCCTTTCACGCGGCGTCAGCTGATGCTCGTCGCAGTACTGCGTGATCGGGACCCCCTTGACCAGCTCCATCACAAAATAGGGACGGCCCGGGTCGGCAAAGGATGAAGGATGAAGGCGGAAGGATGCAGGATGAGGGATGAAGGATGAATCGGGATGCCCCGCTTCCTTCCCTTCATCCCTCATCCTTCCGCCTTCATCCTTCTGCCGGGTCGTCCCGGCATCCAGCACGCGGGCGATGTTCGGGTGGTCCATCATGGCCAGGGCCTGGCGCTCGGCTTCGAACCGGGCGATCACCTGTCGCGTGTCCATGCCGGGCTTGATGATCTTCAGGGCGACGCGCCGCGCGACCGGCTCGGTCTGCTCGGCCATGAACACGACGCCCATGCCCCCGTGGCCGATTTCCTGCAGCAGCTTGTAGGGGCCGATCACCGTGCCGGGCCCCTCGATGACGGGCTGGTCGAGAGTCTCAGCCATCGCGACCGCACCATTTTCGAGGAACGATCCGGCTCGCTCGTGAGCGGCCAGAAGGATTTCCACCTCGCGGCGAAGTCCGGGATTGTCGCCGCAGGCTTCGTCGAGGAACGCTTGCCGCTGGCTGGGATCGTATTGCTCCACCGCCTGCAGAAAGAGGTCTCGTGCTTTGACGGGATCGGGAGACATGGCAGATCTCGGCCGACACTGTGGGCCGCTCCAATAGACAGTGCGACGTACGATCCGGATTTGTCCCAAGATTCTCGAGAATTCTTGAAAGCTACCGGGACGCGAAATCACCGCTGACACAACGGAAAAGCCAGGCTTTGGCGTAAGTCCATTGACGATAAGCGCTTGTGCGCGGCAGGCCCAACGTCTTGGCGGCCTGTTCCAGCGACAGGCCGGCAAAATAGCGGAGCTTGACCAGCTGCGCCGCCGGCTGGTCGTGTTCTGCCAGCGCATCAATGGCGTCGTTCAGCGCAAGCAGCTCGTCGGGAGGCATCGCGGTGGTCGCCTGCACATCGTCCAGATCGACGCGGTTCCAATCACCGCCGTACCGGCCGCGTTTCTTCCGACGAGCGTTTTCGACCAGAATCCGCCGCATCGCCTCGGCCGCCGCCGCAAAGAAATGGCCGCGGCTGTTCCAACGTTGAGCCTGTTCCGTATCCACCAACCGGATGTACACCTCGTGGACCAGCGCCGTCGCCTGGAGCGTCTGGCCCGGAGCTTCCTGAGCCATTCTGGCGGCGGCCAGCTTGCGCAGCTCGTCGTACACCAGCGGCAGCAACTGCTCCGCCGCCTGGCCGTCGCCGGCTTCGATCTGACTCAGGATCTGCGTCACATCGCTCATGGAGCGCATTGTACGTTGGCGATCAGCTAAAGTGAGCCAGTGGTGCTCAGATAAAGTGTCCCATCGGTTAACAGCGTGAATCGCTGGGAGCCGGTTGCGTGGGATCGTGGGAATGCTCGGCGAGCGAGATGTGGAGGGCTTACCGGCGAGAGGTGAGCACGTCGTTCCAGTCGTGGGCGGAGGGGCGTAGACGTTGGACGGCCGGGTGGAGAGCGATCATCTGGGCGGCAACCGCGTCACCCGGTTCGTCGGCGTCGAAGCCGCAGTGGATTTCGTAGCCGCGGGCGAGCAGTCCTGGGAGCCAGAGGGGATTGGCTCGGACGCCGGAGGTGGAGAGGCAGAGGGCATCCGGGTGCAGCTGGTAGTAGCTGATCGCATCGATGGCCGACTCGCAGAGGACGAGTTGCCGGGAAGCCGGGTCGCTCAGCCAGAAGAATCCCAGGTCTTTGCGGGTGCCGGGCGCCATCCCCCGCCAGACGCGCGGGCCAGTGCCACGCAATTCGGCGCCGACCGGCCGGTTGGGCTTTCCTGCCATCAGCAGGAAGACGGCATTGGCTCGGCGGTCGGCGTACAGCTTAGCGGCTTGAATCAGTGACTCCAGCAAGGCGTCGGAAAGACCACGGCATTGCGTGAGATACTGGCGGACGCGGTTCAACTGGCGGTCGTTGGGGACGGGCATCGCTCGGACGCCCGCCTTGATCGCATCGGGCAGGGCCGGCCAATCGGCATCTGTGCGTTGCGTGGCGGGCGCTGGCATCTGGTTGAAATCCGCGCAGCACAAGCCGCCGGCTAGCCGGGTCCAGCCACTGAGCCGGAAGGCTCCGATTCCAGCGCGGCGACAATTGCCTGTCGGCAGCTGAGAAAACGCGGGTTTTTTTGTTTCGAGAGTTCCACGGTCGGTTGCGAGTTATTGCCAGCGATAGCCCCGAATTTACCACGGTTTTCAGAATTAAGTTGCTCGTAGACCGGCTTGGGTGACATGTCAGCCGGCAGCCACGAGCCCTGGTCGCACAGGTCCCACCACGTGATCACCCGCATCGCCGGATGAGCGAGGGAACCTCATCGTTCGCGGTTCGTGGGCCTGGATGCCGATCCCGTCGAACGTCACCATTCTGTGTCGCCGCCGTCAGGAGTCGGAAGAATCCCGAAGATCCGACGGCCAGCACGTGGTGATCGTTCGTCGGCATCCGCGGCAAACACGGCGGACGTCAAGCCGGTTGCCAGATGCCGAGTTGATTGCCCCTGGACAGACAAGGCCTTCCTGATAGGATGCCTTGTTGCCGGGACTCCGCGGTGTACGCCCTTTGTGTGATCGCCGCACCCGAGATCGTCGTTTCTGCTCCGTTTGCCTGCTGCGATTGCCGTGACGCATGTCCGAAGACTCGTACGATGCTGTGTTGGTCGTATCGTTCGGTGGCCCCGAATCGCGCGAGGATGTGATTCCGTTCCTGGAGAACGTACTCCGGGGAAAGCCGGTCCCGCGTGAAAGGATGCTGGAGGTCGCGGAGCACTACTACCATTTCGACGGCGTCAGCCCCATCAACGCGCAATTGCGGGAACTGATCGACGCACTGGGCGGCGAACTGCAGCGGCATGGGATCGGACTGCCGATCTACTGGGGCAATCGCAATTGGCATCCCTTTCTGGCGGACACGATGCGGCAGATGGCGGCCGATGGCAGGCGGCGGGCCTTGGCGCATGTCACCTCCGCGTACAGTTCCTACTCCGGCTGCCGGCAGTACCTGGAGAATATCGAGGCGGCGCGTGCGGAGGTGGGCACGGCGGCGCCGGTCGTCGACAAGCTGCGTGTGTTCTACAATCATCCCGGTTTCATCGAAGCGACGGCGGCGCGGGTTCGGGAAGCGATCGAACATTTCCCGCCCGCAGCCCACAGCGGCCTGCGGGTCCTGTTCACCGCGCACAGCATTCCTGTGGCGATGGCCGAGCACTGCGATTACCAGCAACAACTTTGCGAAACGGCAGAACTCGTCGCCGAAAAACTGCAGTTGGCGCATGGGGAGCTGGTGTTCCAAAGCCGCAGCGGCCCGCCCGCTCAGCCCTGGCTGGAGCCGGACGTGAGCGCGGCGATCCGCGGGCTGAGCGGTCAAGCGGGACTGACCGGTATCGTGCTGGCCCCGATTGGATTCCTGTCGGACCATCTCGAAGTGCTGTACGACCTGGATGTGGAGGCGGCCGGCGTGTGCGCCGAAGTGGGAATTCCCATGGTGAGGGCGGGCACGGTCGGCACGCATCCGCGTTTCGTGCGGCTGATCCGGGAACTGATTGAGGAACGTCTTGACCCAGCCGCCCCCAAGCTGGCCATGGGACGGTATGGCCCGAGCCACGACATCTGTCCCAGCGACTGTTGCCGCTACCCGGTCCGTCGGCCACCGAGTGGCTGAAGGGTCGCAGGCTGCGAAGAAAGTCACGTGGGCGAGTCTCTCCGAAACTCGCTTCTCGTCCCGGAGAGACCGGGCTACGTGCGTTGGACCTGGCGGGCTACTGCTCCCACTGCTGCAGTTGCCGCACCCAGGCGGTGATTTCGGGACGCTTCTTCTCGAACAGGCCGAAGATGACCAGAATGCAGATGCCCAGGCAAATCCCGAAGGCCCACCATACCCAGACGCCCTGCGCCCGCTGAGCGTGCCATACCATGCTGATGACCGAGAGTAGCACGAAACTGGTCCCCAGATACAGGAACGCCCGCACCTGGAGCATGATCCCCACGAACACGCCGGCCACCGACAAGGCCGCCAAGACCATCGGCGGCCAGAGACTTTCGTCGATGCCGCGCAGGAAGATCTCGCTGGTCGAACTCAGGTAGATGACCAACACACAGGCGTAACGCAAGGCGGCCAACTGGGCCGGCTTCAGATGCCGGCGATTGATCTGCCCGGCGATCAGCGCCGAAGCGGCCGGCGGGATCAGCCAGAATTGCGGGTTCTGCCAGAACGGCATGTCGCTGTCGGCCAGCAACGACCACAAGGCCGCGTTGCCGGCGACCACCGCCGCCACGAGGCTGAGCGCCGACCGCCGCAGCATGCTCAACACCAGATACACCACGCCGGCAGCGAACAACACGACGGAGTAGTCCGATTTCTCGGCCGCCACGATCCAGAAGCCCAAGGCCGGAATCAAGGGCAGGAAGGCACTCGTCCGCTGCAGCGGATCGGACAGCACTCGAATGCCGCTCCGCTCGAACAACTCGCCCACGCCTACGCCGGCAAACGCAATGACCATCACGATGTACGGCCAGTACGGCCGGAAGAAACCGGCAAACAGCATCGGCTTGCACATGTAGACGTGGGCAAAGATCAACGTCGCGACGACCTCGGCCGCGTACACGCACATCCGCCGCTGGTGTTCCGTCAGCTCCCGCCACGCTCGTTTCGGCAGCAGGGCCAGCGAAATGAAACCCACGGTCATGGCCACCAAGACCACCACCACCGCCAGCATCGCCGGCGTGCCGATCGGAGCACCGATACCGGGCTCGTAGTAAATCCGCTCCAACAGCAGCACGCCCAGCAACGCCGCCATCGCGCCGCCGCCAAAGGTGATGGCGATCCGCTGCACGGGCAACCGCCAAGGACTGGTCTCCGGAACACGCCGCACGACGATCGTCCCGTAGATAAACGCCAGGCCGGCCAACGCGATCAGCATGCGGACCAAACGCTCCAGGACCATCTGCTCGTTCCACTCCGGCTGCAGGTCCGCCCAGCTCAGGCACACCGTCGCGACGCCCGTCATCAGCAGCGACACGAACTCCAGCAACGTCCGCCGCTCCTTCTGCGCCAAAGCGGCCAGGCCGATGGCCAGCACCGCCGGCATCATGCCGCTGCTGATCCGCATCCAGCGCTCCGGGAACACCAGCACGACGATCAGCGTGGCCAGCGTGGAAAAGGCGGCCACCAGCAGGTTGACCACCGGCAGCCATGCCGCCGTCCGCTTCAATCCGGCCACCGGATCACGGATGCCCCACCGGCCGCCGATGGACGCCAGCAGCGCCCCTTGCCGCCAGATCAGGCTGGTCAACGTCGCGTAGCCGCCGGCCGCCATGCCGATGGCCCAAAAGGCAAGGTGGTCTTGGATCGCCAGCCGATCCAGGACCACGGCCACGACCAGAGCGCCCCACACGTACAGGCAAGGGATTCCGTAACCGCGCCGCTGTTCCCACAAGGAACCGATCAGCAGCGTCCCCAACGCGCAGATCGCCAGGACGCCGCCCAAGTCCGTCGCCTCCAAAGCGAAACGCGCCGACGCACTTCGAGCCACGCTGTTGATCAGCAACGAACCCGTGAAAAACAAGGCCGAAATCGCGACGCTGACCAGACAGGCGACAACGTGTATCGCAGGTAGCCGGGACTTCGGATCGAATCCTGCCGCCTGGCCGCGGCGCTGATGCCACAGATCGACCAACAGCCAGAACAAGGCCGCTGCCGAAAGAGCCAGCAGATTCGCCTGGACGAAGTCCACGACCGCGTGATGGGTTTCGCGAAGTGGAATCCTGTCGTAGACGCCAACCACGCCGATGCTGGTCGCCAACAACACGAACAGCACGGCGGGATAGGCCAGACCTTGGCTGCGACGCGCCAGGGCAAGGATCGCGATCAGGGCAGCCCCACCCGCCGCCGCGCACACCGACCACCACGGGGCCAGCGGATCCGGATCCGCGGTCGTCCCGCGCAGGGCGAGGAAGGCGATCAAAACGCAAACCGGCACCACCTCGCTGCCCAGTTTTGGCCAGCGGAAACTGGCCGCAGTCCAGCCGGCCGCTACCGCCAGCCACCCGTACGTCAACAGGTGGTAACCGTACCAGATCCGCGTCGTATCTTGCCGATCCACCGTCACCGCCAGGAAAGCGACCAGCATCAGGGCGAAATAGCCCGCCCAACGCGCCCACTGCTCGACGGCGTGCCGGTACGCGTAGCCGAGGCAGGCACCCAGGGCATAGAACCACGCGACGTAGCTCAGCCCGTCGCCCAACGGCGCGCAATGCGCCGGCAATTGACGGGGGGTTAGGAACACGTTGACCGCGGCCCACACCGCCATCAGGGTCAAAACCGAAATGGTCGCGCCCATCTGCACGGTCAGCGGCAGATGGGTCATGGACGTTCGCAGAGGCAGTCTTGCCAACTGACCTGTTCCGGCCGGCCCATCGCCCGCTCCCGCTGCGTGGAGCGGATCCGTTTGCAGCCATCGCTGGAGCCCCAACCACACAACCGCATACCCGCCTAATGCCACCGCATTCCACTGCAGCAACTCGGCCCAGAAATTCGGCGACTGCGCCGATGTTTTCAACGCGAACGCGAGGCACGTCACGAACTGCAGGAGGACCGAGCCCGCCAGCATATAGGCCGCTCTCTTTTCGCGAATCGCATGCCCGACCAGGACGGCGACCAGGACCAGCAGCGGCACCGCGTAGGATAAGGTCGTGCCCAGCTGGCCGAAAACCGTCTGGGCGTCGGGGAAACCGACCGGCGAACCGGACATCCGGCGACTGGCCACGATGGTGGTCACCAGCACGATGGGCACGCCGCCGATCAGCAGCGCGGACTCTCTGGCGATGCTTCCCAAATGGTCAGGAATCCGCTGCCAACCGAGCCACCGCAGCGAACGCGCGCCGGATGCGACCGAGGCCCGCATCCAGACGCAGATTCCTGTAACCAGGACGTAGGCGGCCAGCGACCAGCGCAACGCCGAGCCCGTCGCGCTGCCCGCCTCCCAGTGCGGCGCGATCAACAGCGGGACCACGGCCAGGCCCAACAGCAGCTCGACAACGCCTTCGCTCGAAAGGCGATTCCACAATTGAGCCAGCAGCGCGGCCAGCAGCATCGCCAGACACAACCAAGCACCGGCATCGTAAGTAAAGGTATGCCAGGCGTCTGCGGACAAGGCGGAGTCGAAGCCCAATTCGACGGCCAAACCGGGTTGGCACGCCACGAACCCCAAGACGAGCGTGGTCAGCAAGGCGAACGCCACCAGGGCTTCGTTGATGGTGAGCCACTGGGGACCAAGCACGCCGGCGATGCCTTGCTGTCGGCGGGAAAGAAGCCCGGCATTTTCGGCGGAACCGAGCTTCGGGACCTGCGCCCACGCCCACCCCGCCGCCAGCATCCGAACCACGCTCCACACCGCGCACCAGGCGGCCACGGCCATCACCTGAATTTGCACGTGGCGCGGGTCGGACCACCAGTCCTCGCCCCAGGACTGGCTCCGGCAATAGGCCGCCACCAAGAACCCGATGCCCACGGTAGCCAAGGCGTGGAACGCCGCTGCCGCCTCGTCGCGGCGATACAGCACGGCGGCCGCCAGCCACGCGACGGCGGCCGCAAACACGTAGCCCGCGTGCAAAGCAAAAGCCTGATCCCGCACCCACAATGCCGCCGGCACGGCCAGCGTGCCTGTCGCCAACGCCGACCATGCCAGCGGATTGACGATCGACTGCCACCAGGCGGTCCGCCGCTGGTCGCTGGGCAGTGCGATCTGCCGGCCGGCCAACAGCAAAGCCAGCACGGCACAAATGTCGGCGTGCGACACCAAGGCCGCCAACAGCGGTCGTTGGGGCTGCCACAACAGCTCGCTCAGCCACCACGTCACGGTGGCGTTGGCCCACAGGCCGTGGATCAAGGTCACAAGCAGCAAACCCGATCCCGACCACGCCAGCGCCTGACGCGTGGGCAGTTCGTTGCGGCCGATCGGCAATGGAAGCAACGCCGCGGCCAGCATGGTCGCGATTGCATAGAAGGCGAACACCGGCGTCGTCAGGTCCCGATCGCCCCCGGAGCCGAAACCGGCGTAGAACGCCACGGCGAGGCCGGCCGCAGCCAGTCCGGCGGCCCCCATGAGATAGGCGATCCCGTCCTGCTGGCGTTTCCAGCGGATCCACGCCAGCGCCGCGCCGCAACTCGCCAGCGCCAAGGCCGTGAGTACCAAGCTGCTGCGCCCCAGCAGCAACGTCTCGAACAACTGCCGGCCGACTGCATCGCTCTCGGCGGGCAGCTTTCCTTGGACCGCGTGAAACCCTACTAGCAGAGCCAGCGCCAAGCAGCCGACCGCGGCCGTGTGCAGGATCGGCAAACCGCCGCGCAGCGCCAACAGAATCAGGATCGCCGCGTTCGTCAGCCCCACGGCGATCAACAGATTGGGCCGCGGCCACGCAACCACGACCGCGGCGCCCATCAGCATCGCACCCGCGACAGCCAGCGTGGTGCCGGTGGTCCGCATCGCGGCCAAGCGCGGCGCCGTGATCCGCCGATGGATCAACAGCCCCGTCGCCAGGACCACCGCAGCAACCAGACTGAAGGTAGGACCGAGTTGCGCGACTGCGCCGCGCAACGGTCCGCTCTCCGAGATGAGCAACCCCAACGGGGCGGCTAGCGCAAACGCCGAGACGCCCAGTACCAGCAGCATTTGCCGCGCCCGCCGGCCGGATAGGTGCCACCATGGCATCGCGCGCTGGATCTGGGTGACGGTGGCCACCAGAAAACCGCCCAGCGGCAGCGCCGCCAGCAACGACGTTTCAGCTAAATTCAAGCCGGGCCCCGCCAGCCGATCGATCAACAACTGGCCGGCCGACGTGGCCAGAATCACGCTGGTCAACCGCCACCAGCCGTCCGGCAAAAGAGCGCGGCCGGCGGAATACGTCACCCAGCCACCGGCCAGCAGGCCCACGGCGACCGCCAGCCCGTAGACGAGAGGATCGTCCGGTGCGGGCATGATGATCGCCGCCAGGAAGTTCAGCGGCATCAACAGCAGCGCGATGGTCAGCACGCCGCGACTGGTCGCTCTCAAGTTCCAACGCCGCAAGGTATAGATCCCGGCGCCGTAGATGCCCATCGTGATCAGCATGAAGATCAAAGCCGGAAAGTAAGGAATGGCGTGTTCGAGCTTCTCTCGCAAACTGATCACCAACCCGACCGCGCTGCCGACGATCAGCAACCCGGCGACCAATTCACCCCAGCGGATGTTCTTTTCAGCCATGAAGGACTGCAACACCTCGGCGAACTGACGGCGCGCCGGACTGACGGCGGCTGGTTGCTCGGTGTAATCGCGATCCAAGGCGTGCGTGGCCTTCCTCGTAGCAGGACGCTCCGGAGCCGTGCCCGCAGCGGGTTTTGTGCCGGCTCGCTCTGCACGGCTCTGGAGAGGCATGCGACGGGCGGGCGGCGCGGCGGGTTCGGCAAGCACGACGGCGTCCACGATTTCTTCGCCGGCGGCTGGAACAGGCGACTGCCAGCGTTCGGCTGCGGCTGGCGCCGCCGGCTTGGCAACGGGCGTCTGTTTCGCCTCCGCCTCGGCCTGCCGCAACAAGCGCACGAGCCGTTCGTATTCCGGCGTCTCGATCCAGCCGCGGTCGTGCAGTCGCGCCAGTTGCCGAAGCGTTGCAGGCAGATCGTCCGCGGCTTGCGGAACGGGCAAAGGCGTCAACTGGCGGCCACAGTGTTTGCAGCGGATCGCCTCCGCGGGAAGCCGCAGGTGGCACGCCGGACACCGGCGAGACGGCTTCGAAGGATCGCTGCCGGCCCCACTCAACCAGCGGATGATCGCCGCCAGCACGGCCCAGATGCAGTGCCCCAGGACCGTGATGACTGCGAGAACGATGAACGCACCGCACAGAAAGCCCGCCATCTCGTCCATTGGTTTCTCATCCGACGAAGAGGACAACTTGAAAAGGTCCGCACGCAAATGCCGGCAGAAGGTCCGGCCATCCGTCCGGTCTTTCGATGTCGAACGAACGGCACGACACGATCCTGCTTGTCAACCAACGCGAATTCCAAGCCCCAACGGGCTAAGTGGCCGAAACACTGCCGCAGTGCCTGCCGCAGGTTTGATTATGCTTCGCTGCGGCGTGAAACGCCATCCATCGGGCGATTTGGGCGCAGAACCGGTCCAACAGCCAATCCAGGATTTGTGGGCCGTACGCCCACGCAGACACCCGGCTTTGGTTGAAATACATTTCTCGAACGATGCCTGGCCGCTGGAGAAACCGGCCAAGAAAAAAACACCCGGTTTCCTGCAGGAAACCGGGTGTTTGATGGCCGGCTGTTCTTGACTCAAGCGGAGTGAAGTCCGCTCACAGCGACAGCACGAACTCGACCAGGTCTTTGCGTTCTTGGTCCGTCAAGCCTTCGACGTCGCCCGCCGTACTGCCGTGCTTGCCCTCCTTGAGCAACCCTTCGATCGTCGTGTAGTGCCCGTCGTGCATGTAGGGCGCGGTCCGCCAGCACTCGATCAGCGTCGGCGTGTCGAACTCACTGGCCCGATCATACTGGCCTTTCGAGCCCACGTCGTGCAGTTTCAGGTCCGTGTACAGCGGCTCCGGATGGCAGGTGGCACAGCCCAAACGCTCGCTGAAAAACAGCTTCTTGCCGCGTTCGGCGGCTTCGCTCAGTTTGCCGTCGACCAGGTGCGGGCTGGGGACCGGCTGCAGGGTCTTCAAGTACTCGTCGATGGCCACCGCATCTTCTTCGGGACGCACGGCGAACTGGATGTGCGTGATGCCGGCCCGCACCGCCGCTTCGGCCGACTCGCGCACGCCTTGGCTCATCGCGGGCGGAGTGCGGTGGACGTACAGCATGCTCTTGTTGTTCTTGGGCGTGCCCAAGCCGTCGTTCAGCAAGTCCCAATTCAAGGCGTCCATCCGCGAGTCGGGATGGCAACTGGCGCAACTCTGCCAGTGCTGGAAACACAAGTCGGCGTCGTGGAAGAACATCTCGCCGCGGCGCTGCACGGTCAACACGGGTTCGGGACCCAGGGGAATCAACTTCACAGGATAGTAGGACTTGTCCTCCAAGTCCACCACGGCCACGGCATCGCTGAAATACACCGCGGTGTAGATTTTCGTTCCAATCACATCGAGCCCTCGGGGACCATTGACCAGCGGGCCTTCCTCCTTGACCAGCCCCCACGGGCCCCCACGCCGCAACTGGATCCGCCGCCGCAGGTCGACGAGGAAGGCCAGATCGTTCGGCACGTCCTCGACGGTGACCGACGAATAGCTGCCTTGCGTGTCGTAGCGGCCGGCGGCCTTCGCCTCCTCAATCGTCTTGGGCATCCCCTTCAGCTTGGCGACCAGCCCGTCCGCGTCGATCACGCTCAATTCGTGAGTCGCCGCATGACTGACGATGATCCGCTTGCCGTCGGCCGTCGTGGCGACGGCCCAGGGGATGGCGGCCCCGAGGTCGATGTCGTCCAGCAGCACCGTGTTCAGCAACTTCTTCTCCGCTACGTCGATCACGCTCAAGGCGTTCGTGTTCATCCAGCCGCGTTCCAGTTGCGTGGTCGGCATCTGGTAGCGCGACAGGATGTGGGCTACGTAGGCGTACGCGCCGTCAGGCGAGACGCAGACCTCCTGCACGCTGGAACTGCCGTTGGGCAAACGGATTTTCGACGTCGCCAGCGAGCCCAGGTCAATGACCGTCACTTCCGCCGCCACGTTGTACGAATCGGAAGGATCGACCGGCAACAGGTTGCTGACGAAGGCCAAGCTGCCGTTGGGCGTGACGGCGATCTTGTGCGGTTCGCGGATCGCCTTGACACGAGCCGTTTCCTTGTTGGCCTCCAAGTCAATCACGGACACGTCGTTGTTGAACCGATTGCACACCAGCAATCGCTTGCCGCCCGGCACCAGGGCGGGTCCGAACGGCGTGTGTCCGACCGGAATCGTCGCGGCCACCTGGCCGGACGCTGCGTCGATGACGCAAGCCGTGCCCTTGACGCCTCCGCAGGTGACGTACAGCTTGGCGCCGTCGGCCGACAGGGCCAGGCCCGTCGGAGCCGCTGGACAAGCGATCGTCTTGGCGACCTTGCCGCCGGCGACATCGACGACCAGGATTTGACCGGCATCGGCGGCGAGCACGAACAGGCTCTTTCCATCCGGGGAGGCAACCACATCCATGGGACCGACGTACTTGCCCGGTTCGGCGGCCAACAGCGCCGCGCACAAGAGACCAACCCAGCCAGCGGCAGCGGCGCTAGAGGATCGGGTGGTGAATCGCAAAGCAGCACTCATGCGACGACTCCTATCATCGGGTCTGAAGGGTGACGGTCATGCTTATGTTACCCAAACGCCACTGGAATTCCGAGCGGGTTTCGGAACTTCAAGCAGAAATTGTGAAGGAGCCTGTTTTCGAATGCAAGCCCCTACCGGCCGCTTTCCTGAGAGCTCAGCGTGAAGTGCCGCGGCCCCGGAAATCCCCGTCGCCGCCGTCTCGGCCTTGAAGTGCGAGGGACGCGTCACCGTTTTCCTTCCGTCTTTCACGTGTCTCGGCTGACTTCACGCGGCCTGCGCCTGTCGCGAACCTCGCGCACCTGATACACTCATTCGACAGCGCCACTTGGGCTTGGATTCGCGGCGCTGTCCAACCAAGGGAGGTTTCCGCCTTGAACGATCCGCTGTGCGTCCACGTCCAATTGAGCGAACGAAGCTACGAGATCGCCATCGGCACGGGCAATCTGGCCGAAGTCGGCCCCTTCCTCGGACGGCTGTGCAAACTCACGCAGGCCGTCGTCATCACCGACACGAACGTCGCCCCGTTGCATGCGCGGCGCGTGGCAGACAGCCTCCGCGGCCTGGGGGCGCGCGTGGACGAAGAAGTGATCGAAGCCGGCGAGGCCAGCAAGTCGGTGGCCAACGCCAATCGGCTATGGGAACGGCTCTTGCAACACAAGGCCGACCGCAAGTCGGTGGTGGTGGCCGTGGGCGGCGGCGTCATCGGCGACTTGGCTGGATTTGTCGCCGCCACCTATGCCCGCGGCTTGGCGTTCTTCCAGGTGCCGACCACGCTCCTGGCCCACGTGGACAGCAGCGTCGGCGGCAAAGTCGGAGTCAACTTGCCGAACGCCAAGAACATGGTCGGCGCGTTCTGGCAGCCCTTGGGCGTGCTGATCGACACGGCCGTGCTGGACACCTTGCCCGACCGCGAATATCGAGCCGGCCTGGGCGAGGTGGTCAAGTACGGTGTGATTCTGGACGCGGAGTTGTTCACCTACCTGGAGGAGCATGCCGAGGACCTCAACGCACGCCGTCCCGACGTGCTGCGTCATGTCATCGCCCGCTGCTGCCGGCTGAAAGCGGACGTAGTCGAGCAGGACGAACGCGAGACGACCGGGCTGCGGGCCGTGCTGAATTACGGCCACACGTTCGCGCATGCGATCGAAACGGAAGCGGGATACGGCGAGTTCCTCCACGGCGAAGCGGTGTCGATCGGCATGGCGGCCGCCTCGCGACTGGCGGAACAGCTGGGTCGCGTGGACCGGCGATTCACCGAGCGGCAGTGCCGACTGCTCCAGCGATTGGGGCTGCCCGTGGCCATGCCCACGCTGACTCCCGATGCGCTGCTGGCCGCCATGCGACGGGACAAGAAAGTCGCTCACGGCCGCCTGCGCTTCGTGCTGCCCGCGCGACTGGGCCACGTGGAACTGGTTGCAGATGTGCCCGAAGACGAAGTCCTGGCAGTGCTCCGCGCCCAGTGACTCTCCTCCGGCCTCCGCCCTTCCCTCAACTTCCCATGCTTTGCGCCTTGGCCAGGATCGCTGGTCGAGCCTGTTCCATGAACTCCTTGACGTCGGCATATCGCATCGTGCGGCCCTCGAACGACCGGCTGGTTAGCGCGCCGAGAAATCGGGACTTGAACTCCTCCATGTTCGAACCGTAGATGTGATAGCTGTCCGCCATGTGGCAGTACCGGCCCAGCCGGATTTGCCGGCCGCTCAATTCCGCCACGCGTGCGGCGATGCGGCTCTGCAACTGGCCCAGGGCAAACATATTCATGAACGCCGCCTTGTACGCGTCGTTGCTGCGGAAGCGGACGTTCATGCTCAGCCAGGCGACGCCCGCTTCCTCGGTCAGCCGGCACCAGACGCTCTGCAGGCAGGCGGGGTCGTCCACCCGTTGGTCTTCCCAGACCTTCCAGGTGACGGCTTGCGCGCGGCGCGTGTAGCCGGTCTTGGCCAATTGCCGGCAGATGTCCTCGATTTGATCGATCGGCTCCGCCACCGTCGGTACCGTGTAGGCGAACAGCCGCTGATGGTAGGTGTACTCCCAGCGCGTGTCCGCCGGGTCACTGGGATCGCGCACGCAGTGGTCCTTGATCCCGTCGCAGACCTCCATCACGTATTCCTGCAGGTCCTCGAACCCGCCGGGAATATCCCGGTGGATCATGGGCTCGGCCAGCGGGTCGTGGACCGTGACCATCATCGTCGCATCCTTGCTGGGTGGATCGCCCGGCTTGTCGTACTGCGTGCTGATGTCACAGCCTTGCTCGTACAGTTTGACCAGCGAATTCTCCCAAGCGCGAGCGATGTTGTCGCCTTCGGCCGTCAAGATAGGGATTCCGTTCATGGCTTCCAGTTTCGAGTGGAACGTTGCTTCTTTTCCGGGCTCCCGTGTCCAAAATCCGGGAGATCAATCCACGGAGATTCTCCAGTTCCCGTCGACGCTGGCAAGTACCTGTCAGAAGATGCCCGGCTTGTCCGAGAAAGCCCAACTTCTGGGCGACATCTACGCAGTCCGCCGAGTTCCGCCGGTCTGAGACGTGAGAATTCGGAGTGATTCCCACACTCCCAGGCTAGACAATCTCAACTTCATGCGGAGCCAGTGAATACCCCAAACTGGCTCCGCGTGCCCGTTTGTCGACCGCCGGGCGGGGACCTTCAGGCCCCGGTTTCGAGCTTGTGTCATTCCTCCCTTGCGAAGGCAAAAAACACGAGTATAATTTCCGCACAGTTCAGCAAAGATCCGGGGCCGTAGCTCAATTGGTTAGAGTACCGGACTGTCGATCCGGTGGTTGCGGGTTCGATTCCCGTCGGCCTCGCTCGGCGAATACCCCAAGAAACCCGCGTTTTCCCGGAGAATACGCGGGTTTTTCTCGTTTCGGGAGTTCCACGTCTGCTTGCGGGTTATTACCAGCGATAGCCCCGAATTTACCCAAATGTTCAACAGGAAGGGGAAGCTTTGGGGGAAGCTTTCGGGAAGCTTGAACCGTCCCGCCGTCCGTCCCTGTCGCCCTGGCGGCGTTTTCCGTCCTGTCGCCAGCGTCAAGCGGCAGGTCCGGTAACATTTCCACGGCGCCCGCCACGTCGAGCAAGCGCGGGTCGGTGTAAACGTTCATCGTCAGGTCAAGCTTGGAATGCCGCATAGCGGCTTGTGCGGTTCGCGGAAACACCCCGGCGGCGGAAAGGTGAGTCCCGAAGGTGTGCCGCAAGGCGTGAACGTCAACCGTCCGTCCCCGGTCGTCAGTTTTCGGAATGCCGGCGGCGAGCAAGTCGCGGTCGAGTATCTTTACCAGTTGCTTCGGAACGTCGAAAACCAGAGTATCGGAAGGCAAGCCGGCGTACCCCTGGCGAGTTTGCCGTTTCCCGGCGTCAGAATTGCGCCTGTCGCGTTCCGGCGTGTTCTGGTCTTGTGAGTCGAAAGCCACCGTCGGCGCGTTCCTGGCGGCGTCCTGTTGCGCCCGTGCCTTGTCGGCGAGCCATTGGCGAAGGTCGGCGGCAAGGTCCGAACGAATAGCCACCGTCGAGCCTTCCCGGTTCTTTTCGTCGGCGGCGTCGAGTTTCAGATATGCGGGGTCGGCGTCGAGGTCCAGTTGTCCCACGGTGAGCGTTGCCAGTTCGTTCTTTCGCAGCCCCGTCAACACAAGCGTCTTGTACGTCAACGCGCGTTCCCGTCCAAGCAGGTCGAGCCGTGCCATAGTTTCGGGTCTCAGCTTGCATATCGGCTTGCCGGCGTCCCGTCCCCGGCGGACGGTTGCGGCGTCAAGCAGCGGTCGGCGGCGTGCCACGTCAAGCAACTTGACAAGCTCGGCTTCGGTTAGCGCCCGGCGTTGCCGGCGGCAGTCGGCGGCTTCGTCGGCTTTCGGCGAATTCGCCAGCGGGTTTACCAGCATTCGCCCGGCGCGAACAGCCCAATTACAGAAAGCCACCCAACAAGCCCGGTAGCGGTTCCGGCGTGCCGCGCTCATTCCGTTCTCGGCTTGAACCGACAACCAGCGGTCGAAAGCCTGTCCTGTCACGTCGGCAAGCTTGGCGAAAGAACAAGCGGCGGCAACCTTCGTCAGTTGTGACAGCGTTTCATCCGGTCGGCAGCATTTCCCTTTCGCCTTGCGGTTTGCGATAAAGTCGGCGAAGTGTCCGGCAATTCCGGCTTGTTGGTGTTCAGCCGTTTTCGTTTCGGCGTTCGTCGCAATTCCGGCCCGGACCCGTTCCGCCTGGCGTTCAAGCTCGGCAAGGAATTGCTCGGCCATAGCCTTATCCGTGCAATTTGTCGGCACTTCCACAACCAGTTCATCCCCGCGCCGGTACTTGGCAAGCCACTTGCGGGAAGTGAACATAACCAGCGGCGAGCCGTCCGCGGCGTTCGTCACAGGTGCCGTTTTCGTCTTGCCGTTGCGGTCTCGCCACCGTGCGAAGGTCTCGCCCTTGCGGGTGAGCAGTTCCGCGCCGTCGGGTAGCGGTTTCGTGAACGTCTTTCTGCGCAGCGAACCCATCTTAGCGCCCCTTTGCTTTTGCGTTCGTCGGTTGCAGTTCCAAGCCGAAGTAAACGGCGAGCCGGTCGGCGATATCGAGCCGCAAGCTTTGGTCCCCCCTGGCGAACCGAATCAAGCTTGCTCGTTGTATCCCGGTTTCCGTCGCCAGCGTCAGCATCGGCAAGCCACTTTCGCGGATAGCCTGTCTCAGAGCGTCCGTCATCGTCTTAGGTGCTTTCGTGTTCATGGTGTGCAATTTATCACAGTATCGGCGTTTCTGTCAACTCGCCTTGTTCGGAATTCCGAGAAAGGACAAGTCGGCGGACGGCGCCGGCGTCAAGCGGTCCCGCCTGGCGTCCGGTGCCAGCGCCAGCGGCAAGCGGCGTTGCCAACCGTCCGGCGAGTTCGGCACAAGCCAGAGCCGCCCGGCGGTTTCGACAACCAGAAAGCGCCGCAAGAGCCGGTCCCGGTACACAGCAACCCCGTTTCCGTTCATCGTCGAGCCTTCCTTCCTGGCGTCCCAGGTTCAACGGGTCGATACCCGATAAAGCAGCCACAGCGGCGGCAGGTCGAGCGTATGCGTCCGTTCCGTGCCGGTTCGTCTTGCCAGTCGGCAGGGTCGATATGTGCCAAGCAGCGGCGCGGCTTCCTGGCGGCGAGTATTTCGCTTGCGGTCGGCTTCCTGGCGGTCGGCAGCGGATCCCAAGCGCCGGCGCCCCCGGCGAGCGGTGCCGTCGAGGTCTTGCCAGTGGTCACGGCTTGCGGCGTCCCCCGCGTCGGCGAGCCGGTCGGCGTCGCCACCGTGCCAGCGGCCGGCGGCCTGTCGCCAGTCCCGGCGGCCGGCGTGCCCGTCGAGGTCGGCGAGCGGGTCGAGCCGCCCGGCGTCACGGCCGGCGTCGGCGTCCCGGCCGTCGAGCCGTCCGGCGAACCCGTCGAGTTCCCGGCGGCGGCCGTCCCGGTCGGCGTGCCGGTCCCCCTGTCCCGTCCCGTCGAGGTCTCGGCAGGTCCGGCGCCCGTCCCGGCTTCCGGCTTGCGTTGCCAGAGCCGTTGCAGGTCGGCGAGCAAGCCGGCGTCCGGCGTCCCGGCGCTCGGGGCCCCAGGTGCCAGCGCGGCAGGTCCGGCGGCGAGCGGTGCCACCGTGCCGGCGGCGGCGTCCGGCTTGTGGGCCTGCAACCCGTTTTTCGGCGTCGAGCCGGCGGCGGCCGGCGCGGCGAGCCGGTCGGCGGTCCTGTCGGTTTTGGCCCTGGCGGCGGTGGTCATGGCGGCCGGCTTTCCTTTCTGGTTTTCGCGTCCGTGTTGCGGTAACGCATAAGCGGACGCGCTTATGGTCCCTTCTGGGATAGGCGCAACAGCTATTGCGCCTACAAGTGCGCGGAAATTGCGCCTTACAAGGCGCAACAGCTATTGCGCCTTACGCGGTGTCCTTTCTGAGTCCAAAAACCCGGTAGCGGGAAGTCCCCCGGCGAAGTCCGCCACGATGTACCCGTTTCAACAGCTTGGCGGCTTCAAGCCGTGCCGTTGTCAGTTGTACGGTTCGCTTGCAAAGTCCCGTCCGCCTAGCGATGTCGGCTTGTGAAGTCGCGGCCGTCCCGTCCCGTGTGTCACGGTACAGCGTCAACCAGACAAGCAACTCGGCGCGGTTCAGCGTCGCGGCGGTGAAGTCCACAAAGTTGTTCAAGACGGCGAAGCGGTCGGCAGCTTTGCGGCCGGCGGCCTTCCCCTTCGGCCTGTCTTGTCCCCGGCCTTCGCGGTCGGCGTCCGGTTCCGGCGCGGGTTCTGTCGCGTCCCAAGCCGCGCGCAGTTCCGGCGGTATCCTGCTAGAACGTGCCATCATCGCCCCCCTGGTCATCGTCGGCGGTCCCGGCGGCGTCCCAAAGTGTGCGAAGGCGAGCCGTCAGCTTGCCGTCCGGCGCCGGCGTCGCGGTGGTCGAGTCAACCGGCGCGAAGCTTTGCCGTGCCTTGTCGAAATGCAACGGCAGGTCTTGCGTCGAACCGTGTCGGCTTTTCAGGTGCCGCAAAATCACAAGTTCGGCGTCGTGTTTGTCGGGTGCCAGAATGAAAGCATCGTCGGCGCCGAATTCGAGTTCAGAACTTTCGCGGAAGCTTGCAAGGTTCAACCCATCGGCGGCGTAGCTTTGCCGTCCTTTGGCGTCCTTCGTCCTTCCCACGGCGGCAACGACAATTACGGCAAGCCCCGCGTCGGCGAACATTCGCAAGAACCCCATCGTCGCGTTCACAGCGTTTCGGTTGTCCCCGTGCGTTCCTGGCGGTGCAATTCGTTGGATGTAGTCAAGCAGCAACAGCCCGGCGTCGAAATGGTCGGCGGCGGCGGCAACGTTCATCAAGTCGAACGGCGCCCGCAAAAAGGCGAGCCGGTCGCCGAAGCTTTCGAGCGCGGCAAGTCCGGCGTCGAGCGCGGCGCCGTGCGAAGCGTCGAGCCGGCGGCGCCGGATAAGTTCGGCGTCAATTCCGGCGAGCCGTGCTAACAGGCGGTCGAGCAAAACGCCCGGCGACATTTCCACGTTGCAGACAAGACAGCGAAGCGAAGGGGTCAACCGTAGCGCGTCACAAACCAGTTGCATACACAGCGCGGTCTTTCCACTGCCCGGCGCCCCACCGAACAAGACGACAAGCCCCGGTCCCAGTTCGAGCCGTGCCAGTTCGCCAGAGCCAACCGGATAGAAAACCGGCGGCGTGCCGGTCAGCAGGTCATCCCGCCAAGCGTCGAAAGCGTCGGCGGCCGTCGTGTAGTTTGCTTTCGTCGAGGTCATGGCGTCCCCTGGCAAAACTTCGTTTCCCTGTCCCAAAGTTTCCGCAAGCGTTTCTGAAAACGTTTCGGCCGTGCCGACACGGGCCAGCGCCGAACAATTCGAGCAAGCACTTGCTCAAACGTCAGCTTGCCCCCGTGTTGCGAGTACAGAAAGAAAACCGCCCGTTGTCGGCAGTCATCGCGTCGCTTTCGCTCTTGCGTTTTCATGGCGTGCCCTTGTCCCCCTTTCCGTGCCGGCGTCGAGTCCGGCGGCGCCGTCTGTCTAGTTCTTCGCGCCAGCGCCTCTCAAAGTCTTTCTGGCAAGCTTCCGAGACAAAGGCGATTGGCGGCTTATGCGAGCAACTTGGATGACAGATTTTGACCCGTTCCCCCGTCGCGAAGTCGATAGCAAAAACACCAACGTCCGAAAGACTGAAAGCATGCCCGTTGTTCATCAAGTCCGAGACAAGAAAGCGGTACTCTTTAACATGGGTTCCGTAGTTCTCGGCAACCCATAGGAAAGCGCCGTTCCGGCTTCGGCGAATGACGCGAAGCTTTCCACGACTGGTCCAGAGGTAATTACCTATCAGGTACATGGTTCAATTCCTTTCGCGGTTTGTTGCCACAGTCGAGCCAGCGCGGCTTGCAGGTCCGGCGCGGCGGCCGTCCCGGTGCCGGTCGAGATCGGCGAGCCGCCCGGCGTCGCGGCCGGCGCGTCCGTCGGCAGCGATCCGGCCGGCGGCGTCCCGGCGGCCGTCGAGGTCTCGGCCTGGTCCCCGGCCGGCGGCAGCGAACCCCCGGCGGCAAGTCCGCAGTCGATTTGCCGGCGCACTTCGCCCGGTGCCAAGCCGGCGTCAAGCGCGCCTTCGGTCAGCAATTCGTGAGCAAGTCCCGGCGGACAAGCAAGCTCGGCAAGGTTCGCGGCAGCGCTGAAAAGCAACCTATGCCGGTCCCCGGTCGGCAACTCGCCACGGATAGCGGCGAGCGTCGAGCGGTTCAACCGCCCCGCGCCGTTGCCGGTCCCGGCCTGGCGTTCCCGTCGAGCGGCAGCGGCGCGTTCCACGTCCGCGGCAGAGGCTTGCCAGTCGGAAACGGCTTGCGAGTTCGGCGCCGGCGGTGCCGGAATGTCGAACGGTTCCGGTTGCTCGGCAAGGTCTCGGATAGTCCCCGGTCCCAGGTGCAAGAGTTCGCGGAAGTCGAGCCTTCGCTTGTGAAGTCCCGTCTTGCCGTGCCGACTATTCGGCGCCCGAAAGAGTCGAACCCGGTCATAAACCCCCGCGTCGATAGCCACCCCCGCAAGCTCGGCGAGTCCTTCGGCGAGCCGTCGAGCCACGGCGTTGAATTCGGCGGACGGCGCCGGCGAGCCGGCGAGCGAAAGCGGCAGTCCCAAGTGATAGCCTTTTCCGCCACTGAAAAACGCAAGCAGTTCGGACCCGTCAAGCCGGTAGCGGTCGGCAATAACGGCGGCGAGCCGTCGAGCGGCAACCGTCGCGGCGTCGAGGTCCGGCCGGTCGATGTCAACCCAGAGCCACGGCGAGCCGCAAGCCCCGGCGAACCCTTTGGTTGTCCCGGTGCTTTCAAGGTGCTTGCGGAAGTCCGCGCCAAACGTGAAACAGGAAAGGAAGCTTTCCCGTTCCACGTCGGCGAGTTCGTCGCAAGCAGCGTATGCCGCAAAGGCGCGGTGCCAGTCCACAAGCCGGCGTTCATCGAACGGCGAGCCGGAAACGCGAAAGCCATAAGGTGCCGTTTCAGTCATGGCAGCGCCCCCGGTCACAGGTCGGCAATTTCGTCGGCGAGCGTCGCGGCGGTCGTCGCGGTGCCGGCGGCCGGTTCGCTCGGCGTGCCGGTGCCCGGTTCATCGGCCGGCGCGAAAGCGTCGGCTTCCGGTTCATCAATTCCGACAACCGTGAACGTCCGCACTTGGTTGAATTCCGCGCCATCGTCCCCGCGTCGCAAAACCAGTTTGCAGCGGCAGCGAATGCCGCGCGGTAGCGGCAAGTCCAGTTGTTCAAGCGAAGTAACCCCCAGCTTCGCCAAGTCGCGTTTCGTCATCGGCAAAGCGGCTTCGGTCAGCCAGAGATCATGCCAAAACTGGCGCCCGGTGTAGTCGCCTTCGCATACCCGAAACGTCAGCTTGTAGCCTGGCGTCCCGCGCGTCTTGGCGTTTTCGAGTACCCCGGCGGTAATGTGCGCGGTGTACTCGCCTGGCGGCAGCGGTGCCAGTTCCCCGGCGGCTTCCGTCAGGTCCCAAGCCTGGCGTAGCGTTTCGGCGGTGCCGTTCTGTAGAATGTCTGTTAGCCTTCCCACGGTCTTGAATCCTTCCTGTCAGGGTTTGAGAGTTCAGAAAGAGCGAACCCCGGCGGCGGCAACCGTCGGGGTTCGTCGTCAAAACAAGTTCAGTTCGTCGGCGCCCGGCGTTTCGTCCGGCAAGGCGGGATGATCGGCGAGCCACAGCAGCGCGGCGTCCCGGTCGGCGAGCCGCCAAACGGCGAGAATGCTGGCGTGCCGTTCCGGTCGGGTCGAACGAACGTAACCCGCCAGCGCGGCAACCCCGGCTTTGGCGAGCGTCGAGGGGATAGCGCCGACAAGCCGGCGGTCGGTGTCCGGCGGCGTTTCGAGTTCGGCGGCTATGTCATCCATCGTCGCGGTGCCGTTGTCGAGCAACCGAACGGCGAGCAACCGGCAACCCCGGCGGACAAGAGCGGCGCGGCGTTCCCGTAGCAGGTCAAACGCGGCGTCGCGTCGGCGTTCCCCTTCGGCGGTGTCCACAGCGTAGAGTCCGTCCGGCGAGCAGGTGAGTGTCCCGGTCATGTTCGCGCCCCCCTGTCCTGTCGGCAGGAAGGACAACCGGCGGCAAGCCAAGCGTCAAGGTCCGTCCGTCGCCAGCGGACAAGCGAACCAAGCCGAATGGGGCGCGGCAGCTTGCCGGCGTCGGCGAGCCGGCGAACGTGTTGCTTGGAAACGTCGAGCATCGCGGCCACGTTGCCAACGTCGAGCAAAGCAGCGGCGGCAGGTGTCAGAGCCGGCGCGGGTGCCGGCCTATCGAGAGTCGAGGTCATCCGAAAAATCTCCTATGTGAGAAAGACGCGCTGGCGGTACTGAGCCGCCAGCGCTGAAGGACAAGGAAGGGTCAAGCTTTGCCCTGGCGAGCAATCCGCCTGATTTGAGCCACGGTCAAGCCGTGTTGAGCGGCGAGAGTCTCAGCCGTCTTGCCTGTTGCAAGCTCTCGCCGAATGCGAGCGTTGCGCTCGCGGTTTGCCATCCGTTCCAAGTTTCCGATGTCCATAACAGCAACTCCATCATCAAGTGAGAAGTGAGCCAGCCACAGCGGCGGCCCAGTGATGGGAGTATCTAGCGACAATGAATTGTCGCCTACAGAAAGCACAGGAATTGCCGTAAGGTCATTCCTGGCAACGGAAAGAATTTTCTGAGAAGGTGAACCGACAAGAACCGACAATTCCGACATGTCGCCTTTGTCGGTTGCTACTCCCCGGAATACCTGCCTTCGTAGCGCTCAAACGTCAGCCGCAAAGTATCCGGTCCCGCGGCGGCGTCCTTCGGAAACTTCTTGCGGTACTCGGCGAAGATGTCATCCCACGTTTCCGGCGGGGTCTTGCGGCGTCGAGGTCGGCAGAACGATAGCCGTTGTTCGCGTATCCTGTCGCGTTTCGTCGGCGGCCGGCCCCCTGTCGGCTTCGGTGCCTTCGCGTCCCCAGGTGCCGGCGGCCTGGCGGCCGTCGAGGTCGAGCCGGTCGGCGTCGCGGTCGAGCCGGCCGGCGGCAGTCCTTCCCGAATGGCGAGCCGTTCTAGCGAAGCGGCGAGCGGCCCCCATAGCGGCCACGCCCGCGCCGGTCCCCCAGAGCCACAACCGGACCCAAGCCCGTCAACCGTCCGAATGAACGTCAGCAGCGGCAGAGAATCCGCGCCGGTTGCTTCAAGAGTTCTCGCCAGTTCTCGCCCGGCGGCGACAAGCGAATTCCGCGCGCGGTTCGTCTGGCGTTGTGCGTCGAGCAACTCGGCGGCGTTGTGCGTCGAGTCGAGGTAGCGCGGCGTTTCCGCCAAAACATCAACCCAAGCGGTCTCAACTGAGAAAGCTTGAAAGAATTCTCGCCCGGCGTCGAGGAAAACCGCTATCTGATCTTTCATGCCGTAACCCTTTCGGCAACCCGAAACAAAAAGCGCGGGAAACCGGCGGGTTATTTCCGGCTTGTCGGGTGCCCCCTATCCCGCGCGTTCATTCTACCGGAGGTCCGGCGGCGGTCGAAAGTCCCCATCGTGTTCATCGCGCAGCGCGGCAACTCGTTGCATGTAATCGAAATGCGGGTTTCCCGTCCGTTGCCGTGCCGCTATTCGTTCCGGTACAAGCCGGGTTTCAGAATGCGGCGTCAAGCCGAAGCGCCCCCAACCAATTTGCAGTTCCGCCAGCGCCGCGCGCATCAACCGGACTTGCGGACTTTCTTTTTGCGCGCCGGTTTTCGCGTTCGTCACAACCCATCGGGAAAGATCGGTCCCCAGGTACGCGCGGCAGGTCTGGTACGTTTCCCAGCTATCGCATAGCGTCGCCAGCGGTTCAAGGTGAGCCGGTTTCAGCAGCTTGCGGCTTACCAGCAGCCCGGCAAGTTTCGTCCAGTACGCCCGCGCGGCTTCCCCCAGGTGCGCCGGCGGCGGCGGCGGTTCCGAAAAAACCGTTTCGCCCCCCGTGCCCGGCGAGCCGTCCGCAGTCCCGAAAACTTCCGCGCGTATCCGGTCGAATTCTTGCGTCATCGGACTTTTCTTTTTTCGCGTTTTCATTTTCTCATTTCCCTTTTCCGAAAAAAAACGGTTCCCACTTTTCGGCCGTGAATCCCCACCCGGTTGTATGCGCGGGGGCGATGGGGTCTACAGTCCGCGCTTTCGCCAGATTATCAGCCCCCCCGGTCTAGCTACCCTCCCCGGCGAGCAACTCGGCAAGCCGGCGGCAGTCGCCAGCGGTGAGCCGGCGGCGCAGTTCATCGGCGAGCCCGTCGAGGTCCAAGCCGGCGCCGGCGTCGAACGTCAGCAGGTCAACCAGCGTCCGGCCGTCCCCTTCGCTCTTGCTTTCCTGGCGGCGTTCGGTGGTCGAGAAAGCGGCGTCCGGCGAGCCGGCGGCGTTGCGGTTTTCCCTGTCGCAAGGGGAAGCTTTGGGGGAAGCCAAAAACGGCGTTGCCGTAAGTTGTTGCTCGGCTTGCGGTTGCTTGGCGGTGCCTTCGCACTGTCGATCCGGTGGTTGCGGGTTCGATTCCCGTCGGCCTCGCTTGGGTCAAATGCAGACAAGAGCGGTCAACTTTGCCTAACTCCTTGGAAATTCTGGGGGTTAGGCGTTTTTTTTTGCCCTCGATTAGTTCGCCCGTCCGGACAGTGGCAGACACTCCCGGACATGAAAAGTCAGGATTTTGCGCAACCCTGCGCATAAACACGGGGCCGCTTTCGGGCACTTCCGCCCCGGTTTCCGATCCGGCAACCCCTGCAGAATCCGCCCCGCCGGCCGTTCCCGTCGCCCGTAATTCCCCGGCCGCCAAGTTCCCCGGCAACGCGGGGAGTTTTTCCAGCGCCCCGGCCGTGTCAGAAAGGGCCAGATGGGTGTACCGATTCATGGTCAACTTGATGTCAGAATGCCGGGCCAGCGTCTGCGCTTCCTTGGGATGCACTCCCGCCCTTGCCAAGTTCGAGATGAATTGATGCCGCAAGGCATGGAAATCGAAAACCCGCCCCTCGGGATCCTCGTAGGGTATCCCGGCCGCGTCCAAGTCATGGCGCAGCATTTCGGCCGCTGTCTCGTGCCACTTCCCCGGCCACAGCTTGCCCCGCTGCGGGGCTTTCTCCCGCCCTGGGGACGTTTGCCCGCCTTCTCGCATCGGCACAACGGCGCGGGTCCCTGGGGCCTTGCTCGCCTTGCCCTGCAACCACTCCCGCAAGAGCGCCGCCAAGTCCGGCCGCAAGGGCTGCGTGTCCCGCCGGCGCCGCTTGGAGTAAGCAGCCGCAACCGCTGCCGTGGGGAGCCCGCTTTCCAAGTCAAGGGATGAATCGGAAAGGCTCGCCAGTTCGCCCGCCCTCAGTCCCGTATACGCCGCCGTTATGTACAGCATGGCCCTATCGGGTCCGCTCAAACCGAAAACGGCCTTCTTGCTCCCGCGGGCCGCCCCCACCAGCGCGCTAAACTCCGCATCGGACAACACGCGCCGTTCTCTGCGAACATCGGTTTCCGCGTTCAATTTCGACAAGTGCCGAAAGGGGTTGTCCGGCGCCCGCCGAAACTTGACCAGCCAGTTAGCGAACGTCTTAACCGCCGTTAAATAGTGGTTGCTTGTCGCTGCCGAAATGCCATCCCCTTTCAAGAACTCCCGTCGCCAACGGGCTATGGCCTGCAGATCGTTTCGACGGCGCGGCTTGATCGGGGCGCCATGCTCTCGCCAGTAAGTAACAGTCCGCTCGCCTACGCCAAAATGCCGCGCGATGTCGGCATAGGTCGATGCCACGCCTTGCCCGTCGCTGGGGATCGGTGCCGCCTTGCCATTCTGCCGCGCGTCTTTCAAAAAGTCGGCTACCCGGTTCGCGTCCAAGTCGCTCAGCTTGCGAAAACCGCAACCGTCGAAAACCGTCTGCAGCCGGGCTAGGGTTTGTTCTACGTGTTCGGCCGTGCCGTCCTTCGCTTCCATCGCCCGCCGGAAGTCCGCCAGGTGCTCGGCTAGGGGCCGCTTCCGATGTTG
>CAYPGE010000053.1:0-29973 GCA_964409865.1 uncultured Pirellulaceae bacterium | reverse complement strand
CCGCTTCCTCCTCGCTTTTCTGGCCGTATGACCCACAAATCCTGCGGAAGACCCTTTTTGAATTCGCTGCAGCCGAGACAGGACGAGGCGAAGAAGATGCTCGGCAGGGCCCGGTGGACGCTGGATTTTTGGGAGCAACGCATCAGAACGGCACGGACGTCCCGCGCGGAGTTGGAGGCCAAATTGCGGGCCAGACCGGACGACGGGGCGACTGTCTCGCAGTATGCCCAGAGGGTGCGGATGGAGGTTTTTCCGCTGATCTACTCAGCGACTGACCGCGCGGAACCGAGTCTTGAGTCGGCCCGGACGTTTCTCGACAGCCTACGACCGGGGATCAAGCAGGAATCGGCCAAGAAGGCTTGGGAAGAGGCAATTCAGATCATGGCAGGGCTGCAGCACTCCATCGACGCGGCGAAGCAAGCCGCCAAACTGGCCCGCCTGCCCCGCGCGGAATTGGAGGCCAACTTGCAGGCGAATCCCGACGACGGACCGAGCATCTCCGTTTACACCCAAAAGCTGTGGATGGAACTGGGACCGCTGGCAGCTCGGGATGCCGCACGCGCCGAGCAGAGCCTGAGTTCGGCAAAGACATTTCTGGACGGCCTGCGGCCGAAGGTGAAGGCCCCAACAGCCAAGAAGTCGCTGGAGGGGGCCGATCAGAGCTTGGCCCGGCTGCAGGGCTTGATCGACCGCGCCAAAGAGCGTGCGTCCCTGGTCGGCAAGGTTGCTCCCGCGCTGGAAGTCGAGGCCTGGGTCAACGGCGATCCGCTTACCGCCGAGGACCTGAAAGGCAAAGTCGTCCTGCTCCATTTCTGGGCCGTCTGGTTCGGTCCCAGCATCGCCGCGCTTCCCCGCTTGCGCGAGTGGCACGAGAAGTACGCGGACCAAGGCCTGGTGATCGTGGGGCTGACACGCTACTTCAATTACGCTTGGGATGAGAAGGCCGGCCGGCCGATCCGGGCGCAGGGCAAGGAAAGCGTTGCGCCCGAGAGGGAACGCGAGATGCTGGCCAGGTTTGCGGAACATCACAAGCTGCCTTATCGTCTCGCGATCGAGAAAGGCGACTCGCTGGCCGACTACTACGTCATCCGCCGCATCCCGTACGTGGTGTTGATCGACCGCCAAGGCAAGATCCGACTGATCCGCACGGGCAGCGACCCGCGCAACGCGAAAGACATCCAGGAGATGATCGAGAAACTTGTCGCCAACAGCGATTGAGGTGCCCCGTGTACGAGAGGTGAAGAGATGCCTAATTTCTATCATGCCGCGATGGTTTCCGCAGCGTGTGCGCTGTCCGTTGTTGCGACGTCGTCTGTGGCCGCCGCGGATGCCCTCGCCTTCGCCAAGGCAGATGGCGGTGAGTACCGGTTTGACACGGGCGTGGTACGAGGCGTGTTGCACGGCGGCGGGAAGTCGATGGGGTTGCTGCCCGTGTCGGACGCGGCGACGGGTCAGGTCTTGACCAAGATCGCTGGGTGGCTGTCGCCGTATCGGACGCTGTCGGCGGGAACGCAACACGGCTATGCCGCGTGGGACTGGGCCAGCGAAACGAAGCTCTTGCCCGATGGGGCCGTGGAAGTCCGCTGGTCGGCCAACGACACGTATCCGCTGAATATGACGGCCGTCTATCGCTGGAGTGCGGCCAACGCAGCGGACCTGGTGATCAGCGTCACGCCACAGCAGGACTTGCCCAAGCTGGAGATTTTCGTGGCCTCGTACTTCGCGGGCTTCACGCAAGCATCCGTCTACGCGAAAGACGGTGTGTCGGGGCAGCCGAAGTTCGTCCCCGCGTTGAAGACGGATGGCGTCTGGCAGGTATTTCCTCGCAACGCCGAGGCCGCGGCGTTGGTGACGGACGGCCGCTGGCAACATCCGCCGGCCCCCGTCACTTGGGCGATTCGCAATCATCTTGCCGCGCCACTGGCCATGCGCCGCCATCCGGAACTCGGTCTGACGGCCCTGGTCATGGCACCGCCCGAGGACGGTTTTGCCGTCTACACGCCTTACGGCGAGGAAAGCCACGGCTCGCTGTACCTGGGCCTGCTGGGCACTGACGTCAAGGCCGGCCAAACCGCCACGGGCCGCGCTCGGCTGGTCGTCGGACGCGGTCTGCGCGACGCAGCGGCGGTCGAGGCATTTCGGAGCTATGTCGCGTCCCTCGGCGTACAGCCTTAGCCCGGGCAACGGGTTCAAGGGCCCGGACGCACCCTCAAATCGGCTGACCGGCGAACAGCAGCGACTGGAAGTCTTCGGTCGTCTGGAGCAATTTGGGCGACTGGCCGTGCAAGCCCAGGTCCGCCAGGTTTCGGGCCATGCGGTGGGGCGAATCGCCCACGGCCAGCCGCAGCGATCCGCCGCCGCTGGTCGCGCACGTCGCGCGGGTCTCGACGCGGGTGCGGAGCATCTGACCGCCGCGCATCGAGTACGTCACCAGGGCCAGGCTGGGCAATGGTTCCGGCAGCACGTGCCCGCGCTCGCCGGCTAGTTCGACAATCAACCGGGCGTCAGGGTCGAACACCTGGGCCTGGAAACGGTTTGCATCCAATTCGATCGGCAACTGGCCGACGAACTTGGGATATCCCCAGATCTCGCAGCCGGCGGCGTTGGCCAGGGGGGTGCTGACCGGCAGATCAAGCACGTAGGAGCCCAGTGATTCATTCCGGGTCTGCTGCAGCAGGTCCGTGAAGGAACTCAGGGTCAGACTTTGGCCCCGCGGTGTGGCCAGTAGCGCCAAGCCGACTTCATCATACGGGCCCAGCGTCGTATCGCGATACTTGAAGAAACTCAGAATGGCCACCGCTTTCCGGGACACGAGCACCGGTTCCAGCGGCACGTCCTGCAACTTGGCTGCCGCCTTGGTCGCATCCACACGGAACAAGGCCATATAGTGCGAGGCGTCAAAGTAGCAGATCGGCAGCTGGACTTCGCCCTCGCTCGTCGTGGCGACCGTCTTGGGAACGTCAAAAAAGGGATCGTCGTGTCGGTTCATGATTTGAGGAAGAACTCCTGGAAATCTTCGATCACGGCCAGTCGGTTGATCTGGTTGGTGCCTTCGTAAATCGGTGTCAATCGCGCGTCGCGGAAGTGTTTTTCCGCGCAGTTCTGGTGCAGCACGCCGTGCTGGCTGAGCAACTCCATCGCGGTCTCGCAGACCCGCACGGCGGCTTCGCTGCAGTGGAACTTGCTCATCGCGGCGCCGGCTTGCGTGACCGCTGGACGGCTCGCGTGCTGCCAGATCAGGGCCCGCATGGCACTGGTCTGTGCGATCATGTCGGCCGCTCGCAACTGGACCTCCTGGCAGTCGATGAGCGGCTTGCCGCCGAAGCGGAAGCGGCGGACGAAGTCGATCGCTGCCTCCATCGCTCCTCGCGCGATCCCCAAGGCGATGGCAGCCACGGGCAGACGCGAACAAGTCAGCGACGCACGATTCAAGGCCCAGCCCGTACGCAAGGGACCGATCACGTGGCCGTCCGGAACGAACACGTCCCGCAATTCCAGTTCCGCCGCGCCGCTGGCGCGCTGTCCCATCTTCTGCTCGTTCCGCAAGCAGCGGAATCCGCGTGTGCCCCGCTCCACCAGAAAGCACGTCCACGACTCCATGCCTTCGCCTTCCAGGGCCGCGAACACGGTGACGGCATCCGCGATGTCCCCACCGGAGATGTACTGTTTACGGCCGTTGAGCACCCAGCCGTTTTCGACGCGCCGTGCAACGGTCGCCGGGCGGTATAGCGACGCCCCGAATCCGTTTTCGACATCGGACCCCGCACCCGGCTCGGTAATCGCGAAGGCGAACAGGTACGGCGTCCCGGCTTGGGTGCGCTGCTTGGCGGGAATCAGAAAACGCTTCCACACTTTCTTGTCGCCGGACAGCAAGAGTGGCATCATGCCCAAGGCATGGGCGGAGAGCATCAGCCCCCAGCCACCGCAGGCCGCGCACAACTCTTCCACTTTGACCGCGGCGGCCCAGGCCAACGGACAATCCGCCAAGGCCACGGGCCCTGTGCCCAGCGGCGGCGGCAGGTGGCTGAACAGCGCACCCGCCTCGGCCGCTGCCCGCAGGACCGCGGCGTCGGTTTCGGGGGCGTGCGGCCGCAAGTCGCCGTCCAGCGCTCGCGGCCGCAGCTCTCGCTCGGCGAACTCACGGGTCCGCTGGCGGAGTTCCGCCAGCGGCGGCGGCAAGACCGCCGTGTCCTGGTCCCAGATCCAGGCCGGTTCGTAGCACACGATGCCGCTGGTCAACGGCGGAAAGCCCTGGACAGCTTGCCGGTAGGCCAAGGGGTGAGCCGCTGGCAAGTGGCCTTCGAGAGCATCACGCGGCGGCGCGGGCGACGACGACATGAGGGGAGGCTCACAGCTCGAAGGCTGGACTCCGTCTTGCGGCCGGGCCGGGTCTGCCGGCGCGTCGCTCTCCCACTCCGAAAGGAACAGCTGTAACTCGTCCGGCGTGCCGCACAGCAGACGCAGATGGTTGCAGTCTCGCACGATCTTCTCCAACCCGGCTTCCACGATGTAGCCGGCCCCGCCGAGCGTCTGCAGAGACTCGTTGGCCGCAGCGCAGAGCAGGTTGTGAGCTTCGGCGCGGGTCGCCAGGACGTCTCCCAGGTGCTGCAAGCCGAGCGTCGAGCACGCCGACTCTGCCCGGAGCCGTTCCACCGTTCGCAGCACGCTGGAAGTCCGGGCCAGCATCTGCCGCACGGCCGCATGCTGCTGGATGGGGACGCCGCCCTGACGCCGCAAGGCCGCAAATTCCCGCGCCTTGGCATAGCCCTGCTGCACCGCCCCGCAGGCGATCGCCACCAGCGCCTGAGCGTTTATCTGGAACGTCTCGGCGTACAGCGTGAGGGCCAGATTGGGTTCGGCGGCGACGATCTGCTTGGGCCAACCTGCCGGCTGCCAACGCCAGGTATGCGTTTCGTTCAGTCCGTGGCTGTGGGGCAACGTCGCGAGCTGCAGATCCTGGCGAGCCAGGGCGGCCCAGCCGAATCGCAATTCCCTGTCCAGGCAGGGCACCAGCAACTGCTGCCAGCCGCCGGCGGCCTGGAACAGCTGCGGTTTCGGATCCGCCGTCACGGACGTGACGAAATAATCCTGCAACAGCCTGCGATCGTCCGCATCGAGCGGCCGGCGCTTCAGCAGCCGCGCCAGACTGCAGCGAGCCAGCCCGAAGCTGCCCTGGACGCAGACAACGCTTGGCACGGCGACGTCCAGGGCCAGGCGGCGGCGCAGGTAGGCGCCCAATGCCAGCGAATGGAAATGGAACGCCACCCCCGCGTTGGTTTGGCCGATCTGCCGCAAGGCCGCGGAACTGAACTTCAGCCAGCCGACGCCTCCCGTCTCCTCCCACAGACCGGTGCCCGGCTCCGGGCCGAGATTCAGCAAGCCGATTTCCGACGCCAGTTCGGTGAGTTGCGCCAGCTGCCCGGCATCGAGCACTCGTTCGGGCCGTTCCACCAGTGGCTGGATCGACTTGTGGCAAAACCGCTGCACTTCGGCCAGCAGTAACCGGATATCGTCGTCGGTCAGTTCGTTGTCCATCTTTCCGTCACGGCTCCAACACCGCCCGAAACTGCACTTGGTTGTCCCGCAATCGCTGATGCACCTCGTTGACTTGCTCCAACGGGTACTTCTCCAGCACCGGGCGAATCCGGTGCAGGACTGCCAACCGCAGCAGTTCCTGCAATTCGAGCCGCGAACCCAGGAACGTGCCCATGACTCGCTGCTGCGCCAGGATGAACGAGCGCGGGTCGATCGGCAGCCGGCCCGCCGTCAGGCTGGCAAGGACGAGAGTTCCCTGCGGCGCCAGGCCGTCCATCACGTCGCGGATCGCCTGAAAGTCCATCGTCGTCGAGACGGCGACGTCCGCGCCGCCCAGTTCGCGCAGCCGCTTGCCGAACTCGCGGCCCGTGGCCGGGAGCACGTGATGCGCGCCAAGCTGCCGGGCGATCTCCTGTTTCGACTCGGAGGACGTCAGCGCGATCACCTCGGCGCCCATCGCCCGAGCGATCTGCAATCCCAAGTGGCCCAATCCGCCGATGCCCAACATGGCCGCTCGCTGACCCGGTCTCAGCCCGGCGTTCTTGAGTCCCGCGTAGACCGTCAAGCCGGCGCAGCTGAACGGCGCGGCGTCCGCAAACTCGATCTCGGCCGGCAGCGGAACGAGGCAATCCGCGGGCACGCTGACGTACTCCGCATAACCCCCGTTGCGGGTCAGCCCCGTGGCCTGCATCTTGGCCAGCCCCTCCAGGCACGACTCCTCCTGGCCCCCCAGGCAGCAACGGCAATGCCCGCAAGTGTGCCACCAATAAACGGTTACGCGATCTCCGGGCTGCAGATGCGCCACTTCCCGCCCCACGTCTTCCACGATGCCTGCGATTTCATGTCCCGGAACGAGGGGAAAGGGATCGTAGCCGAACGTTTTGAACAGGCCTTCCGCCAGGTGCAAATCGGTGTGGCATACGCCGCAGGCGCGGACGCGCACCAAGGCCTCGCGCGGCCCCACGGCCGGCGCCGGCAGATCCTTCAAGACCAAGGGTGCTTGCGGGCGTTCCTGAACTGCTGCTTTCATGGCTTTTTCCCAAAATGTAGCGGACATTCCTGCGGCGGCCAAGTCCCTCCCATCCCACCCTTCGCGTGTCGGGGATGATCCGTTATCATATCAACGCAATAACGCCAACATCGAGCCGCAGCCATTGTGAAAATCCTGGTTCCCACGAAACGCGTCCCGGACCCGAATCAAAGGGTCGGCGTGCGCGCCGACGGGGAAGGCATCGAGGACGAGGACCTGACGTACGTGCTGAATCCGTTCGACGAGGTCGCGTTGGAAGAAGCCATCTTGGTCCGCGAGCGGTCCGCAGGGCTGGTCGAGGTCGTGGCCGTGGGAATCGGACCGGAGGCTTGCGAAGATCAACTCCGCGTCGCCCTGGCGATGGGGGCCGACCGGGCGATCTTGGTCCCGTGCGACGAGGTGCTGGACTCGTGGAACGTGGCCCGCATCCTGCAACAACTCGTGCTGCGCGAATCGCCGCAGTTGGTCCTGATGGGCAAGCAGGCGGTTGACGACGACGCCAATCAGGCGGGTCAGTTTCTGGCGGCCCTGCTGTCGTGGCCGCAGGCGACGTTCGCTTCGCGCATCCAGTGGCTGGACGGGGAGGTCCAGGTGGACCGGGAGACGGACGCGGGCCTGGAGACGGTGCGAGTTCGCTTGCCCGCGGTGGTCACCGCCGACCTGCGGTTGAACCAGCCTCGCTACGCCTCGTTGACGGCGATCTTGCGGGCCCGGAAGAAGCCTCTGCAGCGTGAGTCGTTGGAGGATTTGGGGGTCGTGATCGAGCCCCGCGTTCGGGTTCTGGGTCTGCAAGCGTCATCGAGTTCGCGGAACTGCCGGCGCGCGGCGTCGGTAGACGAGTTGGTCGCCCAGCTTCGCGAAGCCAAAGTTGTGTGATTCGGAGTTCAAAGGTGCGGATTCTGGTTGTCGCCGAGCACGATGGTCGAACGGTTGCCGCCGCGAGTCGCTCTGCGCTGGCCTTTGCCCGCCAGTGCGCGACGGCCACCGATGGCCGTGTGGAATGGCTGCTGCTGGGCCACCAACTCGACACTCCGGCCGCCGACGCCGCGACCTACGCCCCAGTACTCGCAGCCGACAGCCCCGCCTTGATTTATCCTTTGGCCGAACCGTACGCTGCGGTCATCGTGGCGGCCGTTACCGAGCGCAGGGCGGACTTGTTGGTGGCCGCCAATGGCACGTCGGCTCGCGACATCGTCACCCGTGCGGCGGGCCTGTTGGGGGGCGCGATGGCCAGCGACGTCGTGCGCCACGAGTTCCGCGACGGACGATTGAGGCTGCAGCGTCCCATGTATGCGGCTGCGGTGCTGGCCACGGTAGAACTCCTCGGCACGCCTCAAATCGTCACGATTCAGCCCACGGCCTATGCCCCCGCTGAACGATCCAGCGCTGCGGCGGAGGTTACCCGACTGGACGTCTCCGAGAGGGATCCGCGCGGCGGGTCGCAGTACGTCGGCTTGGCCGGCCAGCGGGCGGGGCGTCCCGACGTTAACCAGGCCCGAGTTGTGGTTTCCGGGGGACGAGCGATTCAAAGCCGAGAGGATTTTGAACGCGTGGTGGGCGGTCTGGCGGACGCACTTGGCGGAGCGACCGGCAGCACTCGCCCGCTGGTCGACGCGGGCATCGCACCGAACGAGTGCCAAGTGGGGCAGACCGGCAGGATTGTCGCGCCGGAATTGTACGTCGCCTTGGGCCTCTCCGGCTCCGTCCAGCACTTGGCCGGAATGAAGAATGCCAAGACCATCGTGGCGATCAATCGCGACCCGGAGGCGCCGATTTTTTCCGCGACGGACCACGGATTGGTGGGCGACATTTATGAAGTCGTGCCGGAGTTGATTGCGAGACTCAGGAACGCGTGACCGGCCGACGGGGAACTCGATATGTCCACAAAGCCAGATTCCTCTGAGGCCCAGCACATTCAGCAATTGATGGACGCGGAACGTCAGGCGGCCCAGTCGCACTACGGGGCGGACGGCCTCCGCACGCCGAACTCGGTGGGCATCGTCGGCGCCGGCGTGATGGGCTCGTCGATCGCGGCCGCGGTGGTGCGCCGTCGAATTCCCGTGGTGCTGGTCGACGAAAATGCACAGGCCCTCGCTACGGTGCGTCAGCGGATTTCGGCCTGGTTGAGCGCAGGGCCGGCGACAAACGAGGTGCCGAGTAAGGAGTTGGACCGTCTGGTGCGGCTCGGCAGCGACTTGGACGAGGCAGCTCGGTGCGATTTCGTCGTCGAGTCCGTGGTCGAGAAAATCGCCGTCAAGCAGCAGTTGTTGACGCACCTGGAACCTCGCTTGGCCGAAGGTGCCATCCTGGCCTCGAATACCTCCACCATCCCCCTCGCTCGCCTCTCGTCACCGCTCCGCGATCCAGGCCGATTGTGTGGCTGCCATTTCTTCCTGCCCATCGGCCAGGCGCCCATGTTGGAGATCGTCCGCGGCGTGAAGACTCGCCCGGACACGGTTGCTGCCGCAGTCGGCTTTGCCAACGCCATCGGGCACCTGCCGTTGCTGGTGGCCGACGTTCCGGGGTTCGTTGTCAACCGGCTGCTGGTACCCTATTTATCTGCAGCCATGGAACTGCTGGCCGAGGGGGTATCGGTCGAAGCGGTCGAAACCGCCGCCGAATCGTTTGGGATGATCTACGGCCCGTTGCGATTGATGGACGCGATCGGTCTGGACACGGCATTGCAATGCGGCTGGGCCGTCTCCGAGGATTCCTCGGACCTTGTCGTGGCCTCGCCGCTGCTGGTGGCGATGGTCAAGGCCAGACAGCTGGGGCGAAAGACCCGCGCCGGGTTCTTCCTGTATGATGCGGACGGCCCAGCACCGCGAGGGGTGAATCCGGAACTGTACGAGGCCCTGGCACGCTGGCCTCAGACGCGTCGGCCGCACACAGACGAAACGACCATCTTGCGGCTGCTGACCCCGATGCTCCTGGAGGCGACTCGCATGCTCCAGCGCGGCATCGTGCGGGACGCCGGCCAAATCGACTTGGCCGTCCTGCTCGGCTTCGGCTTCCCCCCGTCCCGCGGCGGCTTGCTGTACTGGGCGGACCAGTTGGGCGCTGGGCGGATCGTCGAGTTGCTGGGCACCCTGGATTATCTCGGCCGCCGCGCCGCGCCGACGCCGCTGCTGTTGGCAATGGTTGCTGACAACAGGAATTTTTTTCCGTGACCATGAACGGATCTGCTGAAGGAGAGGGCGAAACGATGAAACGGAGTGTCCCAAGCCTCGGAATTCAAGCGCTGGGTTGCGCACTGGGCGTGCTGCTACTGCTGACCGGTCGTGTGTCAGCGCAAGGCGAGGCGTATGTCGGCCAACCGTTCGGCGTCGGACTGGTCACGCTGACGATCCCCGAAGCGGCGGCGGTCGCCGAAGTGGACGGGTTTGCGCTCACCGAAGCCAACGGCCGGACCCTGTATCCGGTGTTCACCGAAGGGCGAATTTTGCGTCTGCTGGGCGAAATCCTGGGCGACAATCTTCCCGTCGCGGCCCCCAATGTGCTCAACGTCCTGTTCCTGTTCACCGGCGAGCAGCCCCTGGATTTGACGGTGCACGCGCCGGGGGCGAGGCAGTTCCGCGTCATGCCGCAGCAAGCTCGGGATGTTCGCGGGCACCAGCGACTGATGCAGCGTTGGTGGCGCGAATACAACGCCTTGGCGCGCCGGCAAACACAAAAAAGTGATTATCCGCCAATCGTCCAGACCTATCTCACGAGCATGCTTTCGCGGCGTCTGGGCCTCGCATCGCCCTTCCTGAGCCGAGCGGTCGAGCGCCGGCCCAGCGAACCGCTGAAGACGATGGAACTGGTCCTGGGCGCGGAAAATCTCCGCTTGGCGGCCCTCCGGCAGACCAACACCGTGGGCTACGCGGCCAACGATCCAGCCGACCTTCCCGTTCCCGACGAGATCCGCTGGCAGCCGCTGGTGCCGCCGGCCGCCGATGAGCAGGTGGACATCGAACCGATCGCCAGGCACGTTCCGGAAGAGTGTTTCTACATCCGCTTCGGCAGTTTCCAGAATTACCTTTGGTGGGACGAACTGCAGCAAGAATACGGCGGCGACCTGGAGCGGATGATCACGTTGCGCGGTTTCGACGACCAGGCGGGCGACCGGATGCAGCGGCAACTGGCCCTGGAGGCGTCGCCGCTGGCCGATCTGCTCGGACCGGCCGTGATTTCCGACGTGGCCCTCATCGGCCGCGATCTGTTCCTCCGCGAAGGCGCGGCGGTCGGCATGCTGTTTCAAGCCCGCAACGCGCTGCTCGGCAATGACATCAACAACCAGCGCAAGGCCGCCCTCCATGCCGAGAAAGCCAACGGGTCTCGTATCGAGACGGTGCAGATCGCCGGCCGTGATGTGTCGTTCCTGTCCACCCCGAACTATCGCTTGCGTTCGTACTACGTCGTCGATGGGGATTACCACCTGGTCACCTCGTCGCGAGCGATCGTCGAACGCTTCTTGTCAGTCCGCGACGGCCAGGGTTCCTTGGGGGCCAGCAGCGAGTTCCGGCACGCGCGGTCCATCATGCCGACCAGCCGCCAAGACACGGTGTTCGTGTTCTTTTCCTCCGCGTTTCAGCAGGGGCTGCTCAGTCCGCAGTACCAGATCGAACTGCGCCGGCGGCTGCAAGCCGTAACCGACCTGGAATTGGTCCAACTGGCGCAATTGGCGTCGGGAGCCGAAGGCCGGCCCGGCCAAACGATCGCCGATCTGGTCCGCGCTCAACTCTTGCCGCCCGGCTTCGGCCAGCGGCCGGATGGCAGCGGACCGACGCTCGCGGACGGACAATTGGTCGATTCGCTGCGCGGCCCGCGTGGCAGTTTCACGCCGATTCCCGACGTGGCGGTGCGGTCGGTGACGCGCGGCGAGGCGGCGCGGTACGCCGAATTGACGCAGTTCTACGGCGGAGGTTGGAAGCAATTGGACCCGCTGATGATCGGCATCAAGCGAACCGCCTTGGAGGGGGAGCGAATGGAGCGACTGGTGATCGAGGGGCACCTGTCGCCGTTTGCGGAGCAGAAGTATGGCGGGATCACGTCGCTGCTCGGCTCTCCCACTCGCGTCCGCATCCGTCCTGCCGAAGGCGACGTCATCACGATCCAGGCCGCCGTCAAAGGCGGCTTGCTGGTTCCCTCCATCCCGCCGCACCATTTGTTCCTCGGCGTGCAGGACAACGAACCGCTGGCGGATCTGCGGTCGGGCGGTTTGCTGGACACGCTCCTGTTGCTGCAGAGTACGCCCGGCTACCTGGGTGCCTGGCCCAAGCTGGGTTTCCTGGACCTGCTGCCGCTCGGCCTGGCTGGCGGGGCGCCCGATGCGGCAGGTTACTCGCAGTTGCCTCTGGGCGTCTGGCGTCGCCAATGGGATGCGTTTTCGGCACTGGCCTTTGATCCCAAATTGCTGGCCTTCGTAACGCCGCAACTGGCGGCCACCGAAGCGGACAACGACGCGCAGGTCCGCGTCCACGTGAGCGACCTGTCGCAAGCCAGGCTGCAGACCTGGGTCAATCAGCTGGCGTACTCGCGGGCGCACCAAGCCTCGCTGGGCAATGCCAAACTGCTGCACATGTTGTCTCAGCAATTGGCCGTGCCTCGGGACCGCGCGCTGGACACAGCCGAAGACCTGCTGGACGCCAAGCTGATCTGTTCCTTGGGCGGCCAGTACGGCTTGAGCGAGACGCCGGGCCAAATCGCACTCTGGAAATCGGACCAATGGCCGGACGCCGCGGGTCGTCCTGCGACGGATTCGTACCGGGCGCCGCTGCTGGATTGGTTTCGCGGCCTGGACGCCGACCTGACCATGTACCCAGACCGCGTTGTCGTCCACGCGACGTTGGACATGCAGCGGAAAGCGACCGAGCCCAAGGTGGAACTACCGTTCTTCAACAAGCTGTTCGGCGGCGGCAAACCGAAAGCCGACGCCAACAAGCCCGCTGTGCCACCACCGCCTCCCCCCGGCGATGCGGCGCTCCCGGAGATCATCAAACCGCCCCCCGGCGAGAAAGCACAGCCGTAGCGAGGTGGCAACAGTGGACGAACTGGCTCCCTTTGTAGTTCCCTCACCCTCTGTTCGATGCAAATGGATGACGGCAATTTCGGAGGGAGCTGGCACGCGACGAAGGAAACGAGGACCCATTCGATGTCCGACGCGATCAACGACGAGGAACGCTATCAGCGGTACTATCGCATTCTGTCGGCGGCTGCGGCCAGTGACGAATTCTCCGTGGCGGACGTCAAGGCCGCCTGCGCGGACCTGCAACCGGCGTACGTTACGCGCGTGATCTCGGACCTGAAGAAGGGAGATTGGGTCCAACCGCTGGACGAGAAGTCCAAGCGGTTCCGCTGGGCCACCGAACGGGACGGGTCGGTGCTGGAGCAGTGGGCTCGATCCCAAGTCTTCACCAACCGCATGACGCGTTCGCCTGTCGAGGAGCGGCCGCGGGAACGGTTGCTGCGATTGGGGGCTGCGAACCTGCGCACGGCGGAGTTGCTGGCCATCCTGGTCCGTAGCGGCCGCAAGGGAGTGACGGCGCTGCAGGCGGGTGAGAGCATTGCCACGGAGTTCAGCGACAAGCTGGAACAACTGAAAGACGCGGGCCGGGGCGAGTTGCTGCATCTGTGCCCGGTCGTGCGGACCACCGCCTACTGCCAGATCATGGCCGGCATCGAACTGGGCCGGCGCGTCGCGGCCGCAGCGGCGGAAAACGGAGAGCGCGTGATTAGCATTCGAGGCTCTCAGGATGCCATCGACTACTGCCGCCGGCGTTTCGGGCGACTGGCTGTCGACAGCCGCCAGGAAGAGTTTCACGTCGTGACGCTGGATACAAAGAACCACGTTCTGAACCACCATCTGGTCAGCCGCGGCCTGCTGGACCAAACCGTCGTTCATCCCCGCGAGGTCTTTCGCCCTGCCATCAAGGACGCCGCCAAGTCAGTGATCCTGGTCCACAACCACCCCTCGGGCGATCCGACGCCCAGCGACAAAGATCTGGCGTTGACGCGGCGATTGGAGGAGGCCGGCAAACTGCTCGATATCCAGGTCCTGGACCATATCGTCGTCGCCGGTGACGGGGCCGCGAGTCTCCGCGAATACCAGGGGCTGGGGCTGGAATCGTGAGGATGTTGATCCGTGCTGCATGGACTTGGGCAGCTCGTTTTCTGCGGCCTGCCCTAATTGACGTCGAGTTGGCTCCCGTGGCCAATGCAGAACGACTGCTGGTTGTCCTGCGGCGGAGAGTCATCGCCGTGGACTGTGGCGGGCTCCAGTTCGCCGCGCAGGATCGTGACGTTGTCCGGGGCATTAATCGCCAGGGTCACGCGATTGCCCGCGATCCGGTTGACGATCAGCTTGATGTTGTCCCCGATGAGAATTTCTTCGCCCCGTTTCCGAGTCAGTACCAGCATGGCCTCTCCTCCTTGACGCCTGCGCCCCGCTATCGTTTCGGCCTCACCCATATCTTATGCGCGAGGTCAAGCCCGTCACGTTCAAAGACAAGCTCCGCAGCGTCTTGTTCACGTGTTCGCGACGCACCACGCAATCTTGTTGCCGCAGACCAAGAAAGCTTGCGAGAAAGCGGCGTTGGCGCTTTGGGCCACGGCCAAACGTCGGTGCAGACGCAGAGCCGCACCGTTACTGTTCGGTGCTAGCACGGCCGCCGACAGGGCACGGCTCAGAGAGCCGTGCTGCAAACCTTCGCAGTCTTTGAGCCGTGCCCTTTCGTCGACCGCTGCGGCTTAGGCCACCAACTTGCGGACGGCGGGCGCATGGCCGGCTTGACCGAACTGGACCATCCGCTGCTTGCAAATGGCCTGCATCGCGGTACGGGCCGGCTTGAGGTAGTCGCGAGGGTCGAACTTGTCGGGGGTCTCCCAAAAAACCTTGCGGATGGCGGCCGTAATGGCCATGCGGTTGTCCGTGTCCACGTTGATCTTGCGGACGCCGTGCTGGATCCCGCGCTGGATCTCTTCAACCGGCACGCCCCAGGTTTGCTTCATCTTGCCGCCGTACTTGTTGATCATGTCCTGCAACTCCTGCGGCACGGACGAGCTGCCGTGCATCACCAAATGCACGTTGGGGACGCGTTTGTGAATCGCCTCAATGCGGCTCATGGCCAGGACTTCACCGTCCGGCTTGCGGGTGAACTTGTACGCGCCGTGGCTGGTGCCGATCGCGACCGCCAGGGCATCGACCCCCGTGTCGGCTACGAACCGTGCGGCTTCTTCGGGATCGGTCAGCAGTTGGTCGTGGCTCAGGGCGCCCTCGAAGCCGTGACCGTCTTCCTTTTCTCCTTTGCCGGTTTCCAGCGATCCCAGGCAGCCCAATTCGCCTTCGACCGAGACCCCGCGGGCGTGCGCCATCCGCACCACTTCCGAGGTCACTTGGACGTTATAGGCGAAGTCCGCCGGCGTCTTGCCGTCCTCCTTCAACGAACCGTCCATCATGACGGATGTAAAGCCGTTATCGATCGCGCTCATGCACGTCTTGACGCTGTTCCCGTGGTCTTGATGCATGACGATGGGAATGTCCGGATACAGTTCAGCGGCGGCCAGCATCAGGTGCCGCAGGTAGGCGTCCTGGGAGTATGAGCGAGCGCCGCGGGACGCTTGAACGATCACCGGGGAGTCGGTCTCGCGGGCCGCCTCCATGATGGCTTGGATCTGCTCCATGTTGTTCACGTTCAGGGCGGCGACACCGTAGTTGTTCTCGGCCGCGTGATCCAACAGGGTGCGCAAGGGAATCAATGGCATGCTAGGTCCTCCTTTTCAGAAATCGTTTTAAGCCGCCACTATGGTAAGCTATGGAGCCTGGGTGGCGATAGGGGTGAGCGTCTGTTGCGGGGCAAACAGGTCGTCGAGTTGCGTCTGGGCCAGACGCACCAGCACCAGTTTGCCCCCGGCAGCAGCCGGGCCAGACGTCTTGTTGCCGAAAAGAGCCTTGCCAACGCCGTTCGCGCCGGGCAGGCTTTCCAGGATCAAGGTCTGGCCGGGCACCAAGGTCGCAGTGACCTTCAAGTCGTCGTAGCGGATCGAATCGCGGCTGGCGTCCAAGCGGAACAGGCCGTCCCCGCCCACCCAGCGCTGACGCGGCGGACCGTGTTGAATCTCGGGCACGAGTTCCAGCGCGACCCGCCCGTCGCCTTTCGGGTTGGCCGTAATGTTCAGGTGGCACTGGGCGTCCGTGTATCTGGTCAACTCCTCGGAGCCGGGGGGACCGAGGTCCAGTTCCTTGCACTTCAAACCGATGGGGATCGAGCGATGCTGATTGGCGCGGCACTGGATGCGCCGCTGTGTGAGCAAATCGCTGACGACAGCCGTGCATTCGGATTCGTCCAATTGCAGCAATTTGCCGCGATCCCCCAGATGATCCGTTATCCAGGACGGTAATTGACCGCCCAGCACGCCGCAGCGGAGGCCGTTTTGAGCCAATTTGCCCCGCAATTCGGTCGGGACCTGCTGTTCGTCAGCCTCCCGCCACAGGTCGGCAGTCGAGGCTTCCTGGACCTGCGCCAAGTCCAGCATCGCAAGCTCGATCACGACGCTGTCGGGCGACATCTTCGCGGACTGCAGCAGCGACTTGCCGGCAGGACTGGTGGACCAAGGCGAGCAACCGATGAAAGCTGCGACCGTCAGGAGAAGGATGCGGGTTGCCGGTTGCGGGTTGCGGGTTGCGGGAGGCGGGTCGCGGGAGATGAGATAGTAGGACGGCCGGGTTGCGGAACAGGGCTGTTCGGAGACGCGTTGCTGTGGTGGTTCGGCGCGGGAAAGTGCGATTCCTAACTCAGAATCGCTGCCATACATCCCCTCCCTCATCCCACATCTCACATCCCACATCTCACATCCCACATCCCACATCTCACATCCCACATCTCGCATCCCACATCTTGCATCCCACATCTTGCATCCCACATCTTGCATCCTGCATCCCGCATCCCGAATCGGAGCGGAATAGTAGTTCAAGCCCGCCTGCAACGTCAATACAACCAGACGCTGACCTCGGCGCCGGTTGGGTATCCCTCGCTGTTCTCAGGTACGACCACGAATCCATCCGCTCGGGTTGTGGAACTGAGGATGGAAGCCCCACTGATCGATATTGGTTCGACCTCGCCATCGACAACCTTCACGCGAGCATAATCCAACCGTCCAACGGTCGAGACGAGTTTGCGTCTAAGCCTTAGCTGTGTTTGAAGATAGGGCCATTCATCAGACATTCCAGCCAGCCTTCGGATGGCCAGCCCGGCGAAGAAATCATAGGCGCATAAGCAGGAAACGGGATTCCCGGGCAACAACAACACCAGACGCTCGCCCAACCGTCCCATTCCTGCCGGACTGCTGGGTCGCATGGCGATGCCGTGGATCGCCAAGTCGCCGAATTCTGCCAGTAGAGCGGAGGCGTGATCTTCTTGGCCCACACTGGAGCCTCCCGAAACCAGGACGACATCGGCGTCACTTCGCATCGCCTCGAGAATCGCGTCCGGATCATCGGGCACGATGCCAGCAGTTGTCGGGATTCCGCCATCGCGGCGAACGAGTGCTGAGAGCATGGGGCCGTTCGCATCTGTGATGCATGATCCGGTTGGCTTGCTTCCAGCCGGTAATAACTCGTTGCCCGTACACAAGATGCGCACACGCGGCCGGCGAACAACCGCGGCTTCGTGAATGCCGATCGAAGAAAGGACCCCCAAATCCTGTGGGCGAAGTCGACGGCCGGCCTTTAGGACCATGGTGCCGCGAGCGACGTCTTCGCCGCGCCGTCCAATGTGCTTGCCCGGAGAGACCTCGCTGACAACGAATACCTCGAAGCCTCGACATTCGGCCTGCTCAACGGGCAGAACCGCATCTGCGCCGGGGGGTATTGCAGTCCCTGTCATGATCTTAACTGCTTCACCCGCAGAGACTTCCGAAGATAGACAGCTACCGGGTAGAATCGTCCCGATGAGGACCAATCGAAGTCGGTTGTAGGGCGAAGCCCCCGAAGTGTCGGCTGCCTGAACGGCGAACCCATCCATCATGGCCCGGTCGAAACCCGGCACGTCCACGTCGCTGACCACATCCTTCGCAAGAACACGACCAGCCAGTTCCCATAACGGGACTTGCTCGGCCTCCAAAGCGTTGGCCTGCGCCGTGACCCATGCCACGGCTTGCTCGACGCGAACGCGACTGGAGAAGCCACTCATGCGGACATCGTCTTGGGCCGCTGGCGGGAATTGCGAGGTCATGATTCACCGTAAGCCACTACCGAACGATGGCTTGGGCCGCAGCGAAAAAAGCCCAGTCTTCTGGGAAAAGCCAACTTTTGGAGAATTCTAGCGAGATTCGACAGCGTCCGGCAAGCACCTTGGAAGCGACGAAGCCCCTTTCTTCGGACACGCATATCCGAACTGCAGTCTGATGACCTATGCTAGCTAGACCCAGAAAACGATGGCCCGGTGCCGCAATGCGCGGGGTGTCCAGGCAGATTTTTCGACACAATCGCGCCTGGATTCCGACGCTTTAACCATCGGTTACAATGGAACTTCGCAAAGGCGGGCCTCGTCAAAGGCGGGTGAAATTGTCGCCAAAGGTGAGGAAGTTCACGGGTAGGCAGGGTCAGCTGTTTTGCATAACCCGTACAGGCAACTATAATCCGACTTGGGTCGTTGTTATCTTCGCATATTCCCTATATTTCTCATGTTCACATCGAGTTGCCCCGATTTGACGTAAAGTGAAGGTGCATTATCAGCATCTGCTAGGGTTTCCGTTTTTCGACCTGGAAGGCTTCCTGAGATCAACTTTTGTTCCCTTGGGTGCGAAGGTCCGAGTCTATTGAATGACACGAGGTTGGTATGACCATTGGTCGTTTTCGCAAGTCGTCGGCGAGGGCGAGAGGGACGTTCAAACAGCGTGAGCAGAAGCGGCGCCAGCGTGCCAGGCAGGGCCTGCGGATCGAAGCGCTGGAGGACCGTCGAATGATGGCGACGGGCCCGCAGCTTGTCGGCATCCAGCCGAACCAAGGAGATCTGCTCAAGGACGGCGACATTCGAAACGTCGCTCCGCGCGAGCTGGTGTTTCATTTTGACCAGGAGGCGGTAATCGACGACACGACGCTGGACGCGATCCGGGTCACGCGGAGCGGCGGTGATCTCAAGTTCGACGTCGCGACGGCGCGGACGGATTTCAACACGTCGGGGCAAGTGATCGTCGAATTCCAGGCCAAGGCTCCGGGTGAGGCGGGCAACGGCGTGTCGCTGTTGTTCAGCAAACGCAACGTGGGCAGGTCGGCGCCGCCGGCCATCAGCGTCGAGGGGCGGACCATTCTCGTCGAATTGAACTCGACGCCTCAGTACCCGACCACGGCTTCCGGCCTGATCAACGCGATCAATCAGAACGCGGCGGCGAGGAAACTGGTGCAAGCGGTGTTGGTGTCGGGCCCCTCCTCGACCAATATCGCCACGCCGGCGGTGACGTACTCGCCCGTGAGCCTGACGGGCGGCAATCAAGCGTCGGTTTCCTCGAACTTCAATACCGGTGGCAACCTGGACATCACGTTCACGGCCGTCGCGACGGGCGCCGCGGGCAACGGGCTCCGCATCGAGGTGACCAAGAGCAATCACGGCGGCGCGGGCAGTCCGATCATCAAGGTGGTGAACAGCCGGACGATTCAGATCGACTTGAACTCGAATTCGGGCAACGAGACCACGGCCGCCCAGTTGGTCAGCGTCTTCAACGCGACCCCCCAGGCCCGCGCCTTGGCCGTCGCCTCCAATCCCGTGGGCAATCCGAACACCAAGATCGGGCTGGCTTCGACGGTGATCAATTACTCGCCCTTGATTCTGAGCGGGGCGAACGACGTGGTGGTCGAACCGGGCTATGTCGGGTTGGGCGACTCGCCCCGCGAAGTGATTTTCCGCTTCGCCGAAAACTTGCCGGACGACTTGTACCGCATCGACATCGCCGGCACGGGATCGGCTCCGCTGCGCAGCCAGAACGGTTTTGCTTTGGGCGACGACACGGACGACGGCAAGGACAACGGGCAGGACTACGCCCGGCAGTTCGAGTTGGATCTCGGTCCGCAGATCTTGGGCGTCGTGCCGCAGCCGATCGATCGGACCTCCAGCGGGGTTCTGGCCCAGCGGACCACGCAAATCGAGGTCTATTTCAACGACGACGACTTGTCGCCGGTTTACGCGACGAATCCCAACTTCTACCAGTTGATCTACACCAACGACACGGTACAGACGACGGACGACGTGGTCTACAAGCCCATCGCGGTCCAATACTCCCCGGACACGGACCGCGCAGTGTTGACGTTCGGGGCGCAGTTGCACCAACTGGGCAGCGGCGCGGGCACCTTCCGCCTGCGAATTGGGACGGACGAGTCCTTTCCCTTGTCGCCCAAGACGGTGACCCCGGCGGCCGATCCCGGTGCCAGTTTCGAAACGGCGGTGGACCTGTCATCCAGTTTGCGCCTGGGGACGACGCTGGAGGTGATCGGCAGCGGGACCTCGATTTCGGATGGTCAAAGGTTCATCGTTACGGACACCGGCGGCAAGTCCAAGACCTTTGAATTCAACGACCCCAGCGTGGGCGGTGGCGGCCTGAGTGCGGCGACCCATCGGGCGGTCGTGTACGAGTCGGGCGACAACGGCACGCCGACCACGCCGGCGGCCGTGGCGGGGGCGATTCAATCCGCCCTGGCGGACGCGGTGATGTTCGGCGAACTGTCCGTCTCGGCCACCTTGAACCAGACACTGGCCCGCGTGTACCTGAGCGGCGAGCAGTCGGTGACTTTGGGCGACGGCTTGCGCGCCGTCCGGGCGGGCATCGAGTCGCTGTTGGTCTCGTCCGCGATCGAGCCGCAGGTGTACCAGTTGGACTTGCCGGGGGCCAGCGACGAACCCGGCCATCGCGCGATTTCGGAGCAGATCGAATCGCACCTGCTGCGATCCGCCGACTCGGAGAACGGGATCGCCACCATCTTCTACAATTTCCGCAGCGATTATGGCTCGGACCCGGCCGGCAACAAGCTCTCGAACTTGATCACGGCCGATCAGAAAAAACGGGCCCGCGAGGCGTTTGAGTTGTGGGGGCAGGCCATTGGCGTGCAATTCGTCGAGACGGCGTCTCAGGGCATCGTCGTGGCGACGGGCGACATGCGGGCGCTGGACCCGACCGTGTTGACGGGCCGCGGGGACGGCGTCCTGGGGCTGTCAGGGCTGAATCCGGTGACGGGCCAGCCGACGGTCATCCTGGACAACGCCGAGAATTGGTACGCGTCATTCGGCCAGTCGGACGATCCTTTGCGGCCGTACAGCTGGTTCGAGGTCGCCTTGCGTGAGATCGGCCGCAGCTTGGGCTTGGGGGACACGAGCGATCTGCCGCCGGGGACCATCATGGGCAGCGACTCGGTGTTGGCGTACGGCAACGACAACGTCCCGGAGCCGGTCTATCCCGGAGATCAAGACATCGTCCACGGCCGGCACTTGTATCGCAACGAAGGCAAAGACATCGACCTGTACCGCTTCGAGTTGCCGGAGAGCGGCGTGATGTCGGCGGAGATTCTGGCGGAACGCCGGGCGGACTCCAGTCTCTTGGACGCCGTGCTTGCGTTGTACCGGGAGGAAAACGGCCAGCGGGAGTTGATCGCCCGCAACGACGATTACTTCAGCGACGACTCTTTCCTGCAAATGACGCTGCAGGCCGGCGTGTACTACGTCGGCGTCTCGGCGGCGGGCAACATCGACTATAACCCGGCGGTCGAAGACACCGGCTTCGGTGGCTTGTCCGAAGGGCCTTACGATCTGCGGTTGACGTTCCGTCCCGGCGCCGACAACAGTCTGGTGGATGTGGACAACGCGCTGAACACGAACGCGAACGCGGTGTCGCGGGCGACGCCGCTGGACGCAGACGGCGACGGGGTGCCGGGCGGCGTGTTCAATTTCTGGTTCCGCGTCGATGCGACGCCAATCATCGTGGACAAGACCGCGCCTAGCGGCGGTACGGGGAACCTGACGTCGCCCTTCAACACCATCGCGGCAGCCTTGAATCTGGCCCGCAACGGCGACGTGGTGCGGATCGTCGGCAACGGTGGGAGCGACGGGAATCTGGGGACGCCGGAGGATGCGAAGCCCTACGAGATCGGTTTCGGTTTGCTCAGCCAACCGCTGGCGGACGGCAGCACGCTGAACGTGCCCAAAGGCGTGACGGTGATGATCGATCGGGGCGCGGTGCTCAAGCTGCGGCGGGCTCGGATCGGGGTGGGCAGCTTTTCCGCGACGGGGGACGCCAGCGGCGGAGCGCTGCAGGTGCTCGGCACGCCGCGGTTGGTCGACAACGCGGGCTTCCTGGTCAAAGACGCCAATGGGAACGCCGTCTCCGGGCAAGTTACCTTCACTTCCTACAACGACGAAGAACTGGGCGGCGACAGTAACACTTCCGTGACGACCTCGCCGGCGGCGGGCGACTGGGGCGGGCTGATGTTCCGCCGCGACCTGGATCAGACCTCCGGCCGGCTGGACCGGGAAGACGCCGGAGTCTTTTTGAACTACGTCAACCAGGCGGACATCCGCTATGGCGGCGGCACCGTGACGGTGGACGGGATTCCGCAGACCGTGACGCCGATCCATGCCATCGATGCCCGGCCGACGGTCACGTTCAATTCGATCACCCACAGCGCGGACGCCGCCCTGTCGGCCAACCCCGACAGCTTCCAGGAGAGTAATTTCCACGATCCGGCCCACCAGACGGTCCCCTTCACTTCGGACTACACCCGCGTGGGGCCCGTGATTTACGGCAACCGCCTCGTCGGCAACTCGCTGAACGGCCTGTTTGTGCGGCTGCAGACCCCGGCCGGAAGCCAGTTGGAGGAGATGACGGTTTCCGGCCGCTGGGACGACACCGACGTGGTTCACGTGCTGGCCGAAAACTTGCGGATCCAAGGCAGTCCCGGCGGTCCGATCCAGGCCCAGACGCTGACGGCGCCGGCCGTGAACATGGTGACGCTGACCAGGGAGAACAACGGCGGTGTGCCCGCCGGCAAGCAGACCTACAAGCTGACCTTTGTGGACGCCCAAGGCCGCGAAGGTCCGGCGTCGGATCCTACCGCCAGCGTCTTGGTGGTCGAGACGGACGCGGCCACCGGCGCGACTCAGAATGTTCTGCTGAGCAACTTGCCCACGGCGCCAACGGGGTACACGCGCCGGCTGTATCGTTCGGTGAAGTCCGAGTACGTGCTGGTGGCCGAGTTGAACGGGGGGGACCGCACCTACACGGACACAGGCACGGTGCTGGGCGGACTGCTGGAAGGTTCGGGGATCGAGTTGCGGAGCCGTTTGCACGGCAGCCTGACGATCGATCCGGGGACGATCGTGAAACTGAACGGAGCCGGCATCGAGACCGGTTTCGGCGCGCAACTGTTGGCGGAGGGCTTGGACGGCAGCGAAGTGGTGTTCACGGCCCTGCAAGACGACCGCTACGGAGCGGGCGGCACCTTCGCCACCAGCGACCGCGATGATCTGGCGCCCGGCGGTTGGACCGGACTGTACCTGGGGCCGACCAGCCAAGCCAGCCTGGACCATGCCGTCTTGGCTTACGGTGGCGGCGTTTCCAAAGTGCCGGGCAATTTCTCGGCCTTCAACGTCTTGGAGATTCACCAGGCGGACGTGCGAGTGGCGAATTCCGTTTTCGAGCAAAACGCGGACGGGACCGGCGGCCAGTCGTCAGCCAACCGCGGCGGCCGCGGCGAGAATGCGGAAGCCCTGATCTTCGTGCGCGGCGCGCAACCGGTGCTGCTGGGGAACGTGATGCAGGACAACGCCGGACCGGTGATCAGCATCGACGTAAATTCGCTGAATCACGAACTGGTCACCGACCCCGGACGTGGGACGGGCGCCATCGACCGCCGGTCGGAAATCGTGGCGAACGCCGGTCCGCTGGTCCGCGAGAACCGACTGGGCGGGAACGACATCAACGGCATGGCCGTGCGCGGCGGCACACTGACCACGCAAGGCATCTGGGACGATCCGGACATCGTCCACGTGGTGCAGGACGAGACGATCTTTGTCCCGGACTTCCACACCTACGGCGGGCTGCGGCTGGAGAGCAGCGCGACGGCCAGCCTGGTGATCAAGTTGCTGGGGGACGACGCCGGCTTTACGGCCACGGGACGACCGCTGGACATCACCGATCGCATCGGCGGCGTGCTGCAGGTCCTAGGTCAGCCCGGTTTCCCGGTTGTGTTTACTTCCTTGAACGACGACAGCGTGGGCGCCGGTTTCCAGCCCGACGGGAGGCCCCAAACCGACACCAACAACGACGGCGATCCGCGGGACGCGGGGCCCGTCGTTTTCCCCACCGTGCCGGACGTTCCCAACGGCGTGCGCATCGACAACAACGTGGCTGCGAATGTGGTCGGCCACTTTGAATTCGAGCCGGAAGCGGGCGGCGGCGGCACGACGGTGGTTGGTCCGACCGCGACATTGGTACCCGACGGCGTCACGGTGCAGGGCAACACGCAACTGTTGCTCAACAGTAGCTTCATCTCCGAGTATCTCAACTACATCGACGTCGACAGCGACGGCCAGGCCATCGATCTTTCGACCACGACCATCGTCACGCCGCCCACGCTCGTGTCGCCCGACGAAGTGATCAGCGAGGGCACCTTCCAGAACGCGAACGGCAACGACGTGAACTGGCGGGCGCGATCCTACTTCGTCAGCGGCTCGGCGACCCTGTACAACGAGTTGACCTTCACCGGCATCGCGCCCCTGGGGAACATCCGGTTCATCAGTTACCTGAACGCGAATGTCCTGACGATCGATGACGACTTGCTGTCCGTGAGCGGCCAACCGGGCGAGCCGGGTTTTCAGGTTCTCACGCTGGATGACGGCGAACGCACCGGCCTCAGCCAGGGTGGCTATTATGTGCCGGGCGAGCAACTGGTCAACGCGACCTTTGACGGCTGGTCGGCCGACCAGGCTCCGCTGCTGGGCAACGCGATCACCGGCGCGGGTGCGACGTACTCCGTCGCAGGCGACGTCACTACGGCCAACCTGGTTCCCTTTGTCGATCCGGCGCTGGGTCAGGTTTACGGCTTGGGCGACGTCAGCACGGCCTTTGCCTGGACGCTGGATCCCCTGGCCACGACGGCGACCGTAGTTACCTTCCTGAACCTCGTTCCGCAGGATCCTTCCCTCGCAGGCCGTTTCGCGGGCGACTGGCGCAGCCTGCAGATCCGCGAAGGCGCTCACGATCGCAACGTGAATTCCGCCGTGGAACACGAGACGGGCAACGCCACGGTGACGGGCACCAACGATACGCCCGCCACCGCCCAGTACCTGGGCGAATTGGCTCCAGACGAGAAGTCGGGGGATGACACCCGGCGTCTGGGGTTGGAAGTGCGCGGCGCGCTGAATCGGCCCGGCGACCTCGACGTGTACACGTTTCGGGCGGTCGCGGGCACCGAGGTCTGGTTGGACATCGACCGCACGTCGGCGGCGTTGGATACGGTGCTGGAACTGATCGACGGAGACGGCCTCCTTCTGGGGCTGTCCGACAACTCGGGCGAGGAAGCTGAGAACCCGAACTTGCTGTACCGCAACCCGACGCTCAGCGATCCGCTGGTCATCAATCCGCTGGCCAAGTCGGACTTCGAATCGCAGGACCGCTGGACCACGAACTCGCACGATGCCGGCATGCGCGTCGTGCTGCCGGGTCCCGTGGGGACGACGAACACCTATTACGTGCGAGTGCGCAGCAGCAGCAATCAACTGGGTTCCTTGAACGCGGGACTGACCAGCGGCGTGTACCAGCTGCAAGTGCGACTCCGGGAATTGGACGAAATTCCGGGCTCGACCATCCAGATGGCCGATATCCGCTTTGCCACCACCGGCATCGAGGTGACCGGGGGGGTGAGCCATTCGCCGTTGACCGGCGAAGCGGCGGAAGTCGTCGACGATCAAGGCGCCGACACCAACGACGATATGACGACGGCGAGTGACTTGGGGAACTTGCTGACCACCGACCGGGGCACGCTCAGCGTGGCCGGCGAGTTGGCCGGTCGGGCTGATGTCGACTGGTACCAACTGGAAATCCAGTACGGACCAAAGCCGGAGTCGAAAGTGGATTTGACTCAGGGTGTGTGGGACGTGACGGGGACGGACACCGGGAATATCAACTGGAACGGTTCGACGCTGGTCTTTCAAAGGCAGGCCCCCGCGGGAGACGATTTCGCAGTCACCGGGTACTTCTATTGGACCGGTACTGGCGGACGGTCCGGACGGGAGAATTTCACCGGAACGTTGTTCGCGGACAATCGCCTCCAACTCAGCGGGACTCAGATTGTTCAACCCGCAACGCAGATCTCACTTCGGGACTACAGCGCACAAGTCTCACCCGACGGCCGTTCGATCACCAATGGCACGTGGGCTCCCGTCACGGGCGGCCAAGGACAACCCGGTACGTGGAGCGCCAGTCGAACCGTCACCACGGCACTGGGCGTGACTCCGCAGCACGCCGCCGTGTTGTTCGACATCGACTATGCGGACGGCTTTGCCCGCGCGAACACGAATCTGTGGGTGTTTGACGCGGCCGGGCAACTGGTGCTGGTGGGCGGCGATTCGGATACGCTGGACGACCGCCCCGTGAAAGCCACCGAACTGACCCAGGACTTGTCGCGCGGCTCGGTGGGCGCCTTAGATCCGTTCCTTGGTCCCGTCGAGTTGCCGGCGGCGTCGGGATTGGTCCCCGGAACCTACTATGTCGCCGTGACCTCCAACGCGGTCATCCCGGCAGAACTGGAGCAGTTTCTTGACCCCGCGCCGACCAATCCCCTCGTTCGTTTGGAGCCGATCAACTCCGTAATGCGCGTGGCCGAGGATGGTGTTGACGCGGTCGGCAGTTACAGCACGGCCAAGTCACCTCAAGTCCCGGTGCTGTTCGGAGCGGACGACATGGTGACGCTGTTCGTCCCCGACGGCAGCCGGTTGAAGGACGGCGAATTGTTCACCCTGACCAACGCGGCCGGCAATTCCGTGACCTACGAGTTCGACGCCGACGGCCGGGTCACGTCGGGCCGCGTAGCGATTCCGTTTGCCTTCGCGGACACTGCGAGCGACATCGGCCGGACGGCTGTCGAGGTCATCAACGAGAACCTGCCCGCCGAAATGAACTCGAACGATCCCGAGTCCGCGCCGATCAAGGACACGCCGTTGATCACCTCAACGGTGTCGGCCAGCGGTGGAGACGGCGGCCAAGTGACGATCACGGAGTTCGTGGAGGTCCAGACGCTGCTGAACGAAGTGACGATGACCGACCCGATCACGAATCAGTTGCAGAAGACGCCGATCGTCCGCTCCACATCCCGCCAGCAAGATCCCCAGGTTCGGCAGGCCCCGGCGCGGGGAGAAGCCGAGCTGGCGGTGTACGTCTCTCGGCCGGCGGTGATGGACTATGCGTTGGGCGACGTAACGATGTTCGTGACGCAGGCTTCGTCGTTGCAGAACCGCACGGAACTGGTGTCGGTGGACGCGCACACGGGGCAGTTGGAGACGCGGATCGGCGCCTTTGGCGCCAACGTGGGCGACGTGGCGATGCACCCGCGCGGCGCAGTGCCGGCCGTGGGTAATGGGGGCGGCTTGTTCACGTTCTCGGTCCCCGAGACCATCCCCCACGACGACAGTACGACGGGCAACTACTGGCAGATCAACCCTAGTCTGAACACGCCCGGCACCTTGGGCGAATTCATCGACGATGACGAAATTGAGACGTACGAAGAAGATATTACGGATCCCGGCAACGAAATCGAAGCCGGCCCCAATCAGGACGGCGTGGGCGTGGATTTCAACGCGATCACGTTTAGCGGCCAGGATCAGGACATGGGCCTCAACGTCCGCGGCTTCGCGATTGGCAACCGGGGCGACACGACCTACGACCTCGTTTCGGGTCAGTTCATTTCGGACGCCTATCGCATCCCCAACCCGGCGAACATCCTGTTTGAGTTCAATCCCAACACCGGCCAGGCGATCAATCCGCAAGGCTACAGCTACAAGACCACGGCGCAACAGTTGCTGAGTGCGGGGGGCACGCAGGTTTGGCAGCGCGGCACGCTGGACACGGAACGCGACGAGATTCCCTCCGGCGGCTCCAACACGACGGTCGGGGGCGTCGATGCGACGGTCCAGGTAACCGACCCTCTGGGCAACGTTTCCTGGCTCGCCAACGTCGAGGACGCGGACTTTTTTGGGGTCGACCGCAACGGCGACGGCCAGGTCGACACGAGTTTCGAGTTCGATACGGGTCCCGAATTCCTGATCTCCGTCAACGCGAACAACGCGGCCAACCCGCAGTTGCCTCAAGACGGCGACACCTTTACCGTGGATGGATACACGTTCGAGTTCGACACCGGCTCGGTGATTCTCGTGACAGCCCTGAACGGCGGCAATCTGACCGACGGCACAACGCTGACCATCACGAACAATGCGCCCACGCCCCAGAGTACGACGTTCGAATTCGACAGCGACAACATCAACGCCGGCAATCCGATTCCGTTCAGCCGGACGGATAACCAGACCCGCATCGCCAACTCCATCATTACCGCCATCACGAACGCCGGTTTTGGTGTGCAAGCAATGCTGCTGCCCGGCACGACGAACCGGATCACGCTGATCGGCGAATCCACCACCGACGGCGCGGCGACGAACGAAACGGGCATCACGATCCTCGGACGGCCGGGCGTTTCCGGCAACGCCATTCCGGTGTTCATCGAAGAGACCTATGCGGCGGGAGTGGTCGTGACGGTGGATGAGGTCGGTCAGGCGGTCGCGACGGCGGTGGCCGATGCCAGGCTGGTCGATCCGTCCATCGCCTTCCAGGCGGGCGCGGCCGGCAACCGGCTGAATTTCATGGGCGCCCTGGCTGCGGACTTTTCGACCGTGCGCAATCCGGCGATCTTCACGCCGCGCGGCGTGCCCGGAACGATCAACCAGTTCCGTTTGCCGGTGCCCTTCCTGGTCAGCGATACTACGCGGGACATCGCCGATCGCGTGTACCAAGCCGTGACCGAGGCGTCCCTGAACGCGTCTCAGACCGGCAGCACGGTGCTGCTGGAGCCGGCGCCGGCCGCTCAACCCGTGTTCGTCTGCAACAGTTTCGGAACGCCGCCCCAGATCGGTGCTCCCGGCGTCCCGGACTGCCCGCTGCAAAGCGGCGGCACTGCGCCCGGCGGCTCGATCACGGGCATGGCGTTCATCGGACCTCAGCTGTACGCCGTGACCAACACCGGCGGCCTGTTCCGCATCACCGAACAAGGCGGGAACCAATTCAATCCGAACTCCCCGTACAACGTCGCAGACTACATCGACGGCTCCCAAGCCTCGCTGCAAGCCGTCAACGATGTAACGTTGGTCGACGTTTTGTACACGACGCCGTTGAGTTTCGTGGATTCCAATCCCGCCACGATTTTCGACGCCAACGGCGGTTTTGTGGACGCGGGCTTCCTGGTCGGCGGCCGGCTGGTGGTCTCGGAAACCAACGGCAACGACGGCGTGTACACGATCGCCCAGGTGACCCCCGACACAATCACTCTGGCCGACGCGGACACGCTGAGCGACGAAGACGTCGTCAGCGGCGCGCAGCTGCAAATGATGACAACCGTGCCGGTGCAATTTGCCGGGCTGGTGGCCGGGCCGAAAAATGCCGAAGACGGTCGCTACGAGAACTTGCTGTTCGGGATCACCGACACGGGGCGTTTGTTCGCCTTCGACACGTGGGGGCGTCCCCAAGCCGTGTTCGCCAACGCGTCGTATTACGTCGACACCGGAGTGAGCGACGCCAACGGCATCGCATTCTCCACGCTGGATGACAACCTCTGGCATGTGACGACACGCCGGGCGACGGATCAGAATGGCAACGACCCCGGTCATGCGTCCGCTGCGGCCTACGATGGAAGCCGAGTTGCCGAAACCGCAACCGGCAACCGGAGCCTGTATTTCGGCTACGAAGCGAACGCGCAGGGGCAACCCGTCTCGCAGACCCATTTTGGCACGCAGAACTTTGCCCCGAACGTGACCGCCAACACCTACGATTTCCCCGGCGGCGCACAGGGCTCGTTGGTCAGCAACCCGTTCAGTCTGGCGGGAATTTCGGCGGCCGACAAACCGGTGCTGTATTTCGATTACTGGCTGGATACCGAGGATCCGGACGACAATGGCGACACCGGGCTGGAGGCGTCCGATTACCTGATGCGGGACTCCTTCCGAGTGTATATCTCCGGCGACGACGGACGCTGGAAGCTGCTGAGCACGAACAACACCGCTCCCGGTCCGGAGGAAGACGACGACGAGTTGGACCTTTTCTACACTCAGGATGCCAACACCGGCGAAAATGTTCCGGAACAGCCTTTCCAGCGCGCTAAGATATTTGACAGCAGTAACCCCCAG
>CAYPGE010000052.1:0-30133 GCA_964409865.1 uncultured Pirellulaceae bacterium | reverse complement strand
CCAGTTGGCCAAACAGTGCAAGCTGCCGACGCAGGTGAACACGGGCGGCGCCGCCGCGCCGGGCTTCCGCCGCGGGGTGGAACTCCTTCGCGAAGGCGTCCTCGGCGACGTGCGGCAAGTTCACGTGTTCTTCGCTCGCGGCGGGCGGAACTTTCAGGCCACCCCGCAAGGCTCGCAGCCCGTGCCCCAGGAACTGAACTGGGACCTCTGGCTGGCCCAGGTCAAGTGGCGCGAATATCACCCGGATTGGATCAACCGCATTGCCTGGCGCGGTACGAGCATCGGCGAACTGGGCAACTTCGGGCCGCATTCCGCCAACATGGCTTTCCTGGGGCTGAAGGTACACGAGTTGTGGGAGGCGGGCGCCGACCGAGGGCGGATTCGCGTCCTGGCCGAATGCTCCGAGGTCAACCCCATCTCCTACCCGCGCTGGGAGCGCATCCACTGGGAGATCCCCGCGCGGGGCTCGCTGCCGCCGGTCACCTTCACCTGGCACCACGGCTATCCGCCCGATTACGCCTTGGGCACGCGGAGGATGCTGGAGAGCCTCCTCCACGACCACGGCGCGACGGACGAGGAGCTGAAGAAGTTCCTGCCGCAAAACGGCGCCGGCTGCATGATCCTGGGCAGCAAGGGCCTGCTGGCGACCCCGAGCCACAACACGGAGGTACACCTGCTGCCCCGGCTGAAGTTCGAGCACATCGAGCAGACCCGTCCGATGACTCTGCCTACGTCGCCGGGGCATTACAAGGAATGGATCGCCGCCTGCCGCGGAGGCCCGCAGCCGATCTCGCACTTCGAGTACGCCGCGACGCTGGCCGAACTGCTGACCGTGGGAAGCATCTCCACCCGGTTCCCCGGCGAACCGATCGAATTCGATCCGGCCAGCGGTCAGATCACGAACCATCCCCGCGCGGCGGCGCTGTTGCGTTACGAATACCGCCAGTGTTATACGATCTGACGTTCCGGGGAGATTTCAGAACATGGAAACGCCCAACCAACGAACCGTCAGAAGACGCCGGTGGACCCGCCGCCAGTTCCTCGCTCGCACCGCCCGCGGCGCCGGAGGCTGGTTGGTGCTGGCCTCTTCGCGCACCGCGTTTGCCTGCGACGCCAACGCTCGGCTGCGCCTGGCCCTGTTCGGCAACATGTACAATGCGGCCGCGTTCGTGACCGGTTCCCATCTCTACAACGCCGAACTGGTCGCGCTGGGCAATATCGACCAGCGCAAGATCCCCGGCATCTTGAAGCAGTGGGACGAACAGGCGAGCAAGCTCGACGATCCCCGGAACCCGGAGCAGCAGCGCGTGGCCCAACGGTACCGCCGCCTGGCCCAGGGCGACGGCGTGAAGATCTTCGCCGACATCCGCCAGCTGTTCGGCGAGATGGCGGACCATATCGATGCCCTGGTCGTCTCCGAATACGATCACCTCCACGGCGTCGCCTGCGGGGCGGCGATGCGGGCGGGAAAACCGGTGTGCAGCGAGCGCCCGCTGGGGCTGACCATCAGCGATGCGCGGGCTCTGCGGGCGTTGGCGGCCGAGAAGCAGCTGCCCACCACCTACCGCAGTCCGGGCACCAGCACCGGCCAGTTCCGGCGGGCCATCGAGCTGGTGCAGGACGGAGTGCTCGGCCAGGTCCAGGAGGTCCACATCTGGTTCCGGCGCGGCGGGCCGGACCGCGACGCGTTGCCGCAAGGCAAGCAGCCGGTCCCCGAGGGGCTCGACTGGGACCTCTGGCTGGGGCCGCTGGCGTGGCGCGAGTACCACCCGGATTGGATGAGCTATGCGCACTGGCGGGAGACCTGCAACGGCGGCCTGGGCAGCTTCGGTCCGCACACCACGATCTTTCCCTTTATGACGCTGGGACTGCGCGAGCTGTGGAACGCGCCCGGAGCGACGATTCGGGTGCAGGCCGAATGTTCGCGGTTGAATCGCCTTTCGTTTCCGCGGTGGGAACGGGTGCGCTGGGAAATCCCCGCCCGCGGTCCGCTGCCGCCGGTGACGATCACCTGGCACCACGGCCCCGATTACGCGCCGGGCACGCGGGCCTTGATCCACGACAAGCTCCGCCCGTTGGGGATCGTGAAGCCTGAAGACGCCGACGCCCTGATGGCCACTGCCGGCTCCCTGCTGCTGGGCAGCGACGGGGCGCTGCTGGCCAACGACCATAGCGTCCAAGTGACCGCCCTGCCCAAGGAGAAGTTCGAGCAGATCGAAACCAACCAGCCGCAGCGAACCGCCCCGTCGCACGGGCTGTACCGCGACTGGATCGATGCTTGCCGGGGCGAGAAGCCGCAGATTCTGGCCAGTTTCGACAACGGCGGCCCCTTGAGCGAATTGCTGATGCTCGGCAACCTCGCGACGCTGTTCCCCGGAGAAACCCTGACCTACGACCCGGTCGCCGGACGCATCACCAGTCACGCCGAAGCCAATCAGAAGCTCGCGTACCCGTACCGTGAAGGCTGGACGCTGTGATCTCGACCGGAGGACGAATCATGAAGGGACGATTGACGAGGCGGTTGTTCTTACAACGAGCGGTTGCGGGCGGCGCGGGACTCGTGATCCTCGCCGACGGCCGTTCAGCGCGCAGCTACGCCGCGAATGAAGGGCTGAGCTTCGCACTGATCGGCTGCGGCGGCCGGGGCGCCGCGTTTCTTGGCGACAAGGGCCAGTATGGCTCGCTGTTCGACCATGGGCGCGTCGTGGCGATGTGCGACGTGAACCAACAGCGAGCGGCGGCCAGTTTCAAGAAGTTTCCCGACGTGCCCAAGTTCGAGGACTACCGCGTGATGCTCGACAAGATGGGCCAGGAGATCGACGCCGTGGTCGTCGCCACGTGCGACCACAACCACGCGGCGCCCTCGGCGGCGGCGATCCGCGCGGGGAAGCCGACCTACTGCGAGAAAGGGCTGACGCGCACCATCCACGAGGCGCGGGCCCTGGCCGAGCTGGCTGCCGAATACAAGGTGGTCACCCAGGAGGGCAACAACCACGGCTACCATGTGCGCACGGTGGAGATGATCCGGGCCGGCACCAAGGGCGTGATGTACTCCGCGGGGCACGGCTGCCACACCACGCAACTTCTGCCGGCGGACAAGTTCCAGGATGTCGGCGCGCCCCGCGAATCGCTGCCCCGTCCGCTGGGGAAATCCGACTTGAGGGGCTGGATCGAGGGGATCCGGGGCGGCCCGGCGCCACAGTGCAACTTCGCGGAGTTCGGCGGCCCGTTCACGGAGTGGACCCTCCTGGTCAACGTGGCCACCCTCTTCCCGGACCAGACGCTGGAGTACGACCCCGTCGACCGCAAGCACCTTTACAGGGGTGGCCTTGAAGGTCCTGTCGCCCGCCGTCGTGCAGAGCCCCGAAGCCGTGCGGCGGTTCCAACGCGAGGTCAAGGCGGCGGCTCGGCTGACCCACCCCAACATCGTGATCGCCCACGACGCCGACGAAGCCGGCGGCACGCACTTCCTGGTGATGGAGTACGTGGACGGGACCGATCTGTCGTCCCTGGTCAAGCAGCACGGTCCCTTGCCGCTCGATCGGGCCCTGGAGTGCATCCTGCAAGCGGCCCGCGGGCTGCAGTACGCCCACGAGCACGGCGTGGTGCACCGCGATATCAAGCCGGGGAACTTGCTGCTGGATCATGCGGGCACGGTCAAGATCCTGGACATGGGCCTGGCGCGGCTCGACTCGGCGGGGCCTCACCAGGACGAACTGACCGGCAGCGGGCAGATCATGGGAACCGTGGACTACATGGCGCCGGAGCAGGCGGTCAGCACCAAGCACGCGGACCAGCGGGCCGACAAATTCAAAAGTTGGGCGGTAGACGCGCCGGGCGAGTATTTCGCATCCACGTATCGGGAATGGCGCGAGGGGACCACCAGCCGACAGGAGGTGGCGGACGTGAGGCGATTTGTGAAAACCTTCGGCCCACCAAGAGCGGTATTCTGCAAGTAATGATCGCCGAGGTAAACGGAAGGGGATCGGCCTCAGGCAGGGCTCGCGGTCAGCCCCAATCGGATCGCGAACTCGGATGCGGTAGTCACCTCTGTGCTGGGGATCTTGCCGAGTCTTAGAACTTCGGTGTCCGCGGTGACCAGATGGTCGGCCTTGCCCGTAAGGGCCGTCTGCACGATCGGGTCGTCATTGGGATCCCCTGGAACATGCCTCGGTACAAAGGGCGGGAGTTCGACGAGCTTCGCGACCCGCAGGACGGCCCGCCGCGCAAGGGCTGCAAAACGGCGACTACGACCAAAATCCAGATCATTGTGTCAGCGACGACCTCTACGGCGGCGTCTCATCACCATCTGGTCCACATCCTCATCGGTCACGCCTGCCGCATCCAGTTCCCGGCCGGTTCGCACGGATTCCGCCTTCCACAGGCGACGTTCAAGCCGGTCCAATCTGCTCCGCAGGCGCAAGAACTGATCCGGTTTGAGTTTCTCGGCAGCAGCAACGATCTGGTCGACAGTTCCCACGTGTGCATCTCTCCGATGAACAAGTTCCGTTTAGCCCCGCGTCTCTGATCGCATTGTAGCGTGCTTCCCAGCTGCTTGTCCAGCACGACGAAGAGCCCTTCTTGCGGGATCGTTTGTCGCCGGAACCGGACGAGTCAGGGGACGATGACTTGGCCGTGGAGTTGGAACGGCGCAAAGCCGATTTCGAGCGCGGGACGGCGGGAGAACTCCCCTGGTCGGTGTTACGTGAGGAAGAATGAGCGAGTCTGGTGTAGGAAACGCACCCGGCCCATCTGGAGGCGGTGCGCCGAGCGTGGCACGGCCTACTTTGTTGGCCGTGGAGAGCGGCCAGCGCTGCGGAATGCGAAAGCATTTTCCGTTTGCACAGGACCGCGCGCGGAAACGGCCTCGTCGGCAGGTCCGCGCAGCGCAAGCTCCGCGCGTGCTTCCGGCACGGCTAACATAGTGAGCCGTGCCACACCGAGCAGGGCCACGTCGTTCCACTCATCGCGTCAGTCTCCATTCGGCGGAAAGCGGCCTTCGCCGATCAGGCTCCGCCGCAACAGGACTCGTCGCGGATCGTTGATGTTGAGAACTTTGACGGTGACTTTTCCGCTCAGCGTCCGACCCACAAGAATCGGGCCGCGCCAGTAGAAATGCCGCTCCCACGCTTGTCGGCGGGGATGAAACAGCGGCACGATCCTGCCGCGCAGATAGCCCGACAGATTCGGCCCTTTCGCCAGATTGCACAACCAACAACTGTAATGCTCCTGAAGTTAACTGGCATCGACCCTCGAGCGATTGTCCGGTAGTATCCCTTCCGGCCCTGCTGAAGTTGGCCGAATGGCATCGGGCGTATCGTACCACACGTCAAGGAGGAGAACCATGCGCCGAACCACGGACGGAAAGGCACCCCCCCGCCTGCGACGCGACAGCGGATCGAGCTAGCACGACTCTGGAGGGCTCTGCCCGAAGAGACTCGTCAGAACACGCTGACGCAACTCCGTCGCATCGTGACCCAGCAACTCCGACCGCCTCGGGTCGGAAAGGAGGTGGGTCATGAAGACGACTGAGAAGGTTCCCGCCGCATGCCCACCAGCCACCAAATCGGAAATCCCGCCGCTGCGTTCGGCGAAAATCCGAACCGCGCATCTGGAAAGGTTGGCGATCATCTACGTTCGGCAGTCGTCGCCCCAACAGGTGCTGGAGAACCGAGAGTCCACGGCTCGCCAGTATGCTTTGGCCCAGTACGCACAGTGGTCCGGTTGATCTTCGACAAATTCGAAGAGTTCGGCAGCATCTACGGTCTGTTTCATTGGTTGATTCGCAACGACATTCGACTGCCCGTCCGAGCACGGTGGGGAGCGAACCGGGAACGCATCGAGCAGAACCGGAACGGCTCCGATTCGCAGGGTGTCCCGCGAAGCGGCGCGGCCCTGCTTTCGGGCGTGCTGGTCTGCGGGCACTGCGACCGACACATGCAGCCGTCGTATCACGCCAACGGCATGGCCCACTACGCCTGCAATCGTCAATACGTCGAAGCCACCGAACCCCGCTGTTACGGACTGACCGCGCAGGTGATTGACGAGTTGGTCTCTCAGCAGGTGCTGCGAGCGCTCGAACCGGCGGCGATGGAATTGAGCCTCCCAGCCCAAGCGGATGTCGAACGCGAACGTCAGCGTCTGGACAAGCATTGGCAACAACGGCTGACGCGGGCGCGTTATGAGGTCGAATTGGCCGAACGCCGTCACGGAGCGGTCGATCCTGAGAACCGTCTGGTCGCGTCCACGCTGGAAAAACGCTGGGAGGAAGCGCTGACCGGGGAACGGCAAGTCCGGGAGGAATACGATCGCTTCTTGAGCCAAACACCGCTTCGCTTGAGCGACGAGGAGCGAGCACGCATCGAGTCGCTGACCTCTGAGATTCCCGCGCTCTGGAAGGCCCCCGGCACCACAAATGCCGATCGCAAACAGATGATCCGTTGTCTCGTGGAACGCGTGGTGGTGCAGGTGCGTTGCGACAGTGAGTTCGTCGACGCGACGATTCACTGGGCCGGCGGTTACGAAAGTCACCATGAAATCGTTCGTCCCGTCGCCACCTACGCCCAGCTTCGAGATTTCGAACCGCTGATGAACCGCGTCGTGGAGTTGCGCGAGGCGGGACACGCCGCGCCGGAAATCGCGGAGCGATTGAATGCGGAAGGCTTTTACCCGCCCAAGCGTCGAGGTCAATTTACTTCGCCGGTGATCTACCAATTGCTCAAGCGTCGCGCGCTGATCGGCAACGAACGCTCCCACGACGAACTGTTGGGCCGTGACGAATGGTGGCTTACCGACCTGGCCCGTGCATTGGAGATGAGCCACTTGAAACTTCGGGACTGGGCCAAGCGTGGCTGGGTGCACAGCCGGAAGACGCCCGTGCAAGGCCGCTGGATTCTGTGGGCCGATGACGAGGAACGGGACCGTCTGCGCCAGCTTCTGACGCAAAGTCGCCGTGGCGTGAACGCCTACACGAGCAAGCTCCGAACACCGAAAGAACGGCCTGCGTGATCGACGCCCTTGCCTCACAATCAGTGCTGCGCGCGCGGGAACCCGCAGCACTTGCAATCCGATCCAATGTCCGGGATAATGCACAACGCAAGCACGTCGCGACAGGCCCTTGGCAGCCGTCTCGGAGACTCGCCCGCAACGAAGCGGAATGGGCCGAGCAGGTTTCTGCGGTCGGGGAGGAGGCGAACCACCTGCCGCGCGCCGCCACGCTGGAGCGACGGTGGGAAAATCCGAGCCCGCCGGCGATCGTCCGCTCCATCGCAGCCTCTTCACAACTCCTCGATTTCGGTCCACGGCTGGACCGGCTCGTTGAACTGCGGCAAGCCAGGCAGGCGGCCCCCAAAATTGTACACCCTCTGAGCGCCAATCGATCTTCTCCGCGCAAGCGTTGAGTTCACTTCACGGCTCGCGATTCGTTGCCAAGCATTCGTGCCCCTATTCGGCAACGAACTCGCTCACGACCAATTCCTGGAACATCTGCAATGGTGGCTTTATGATTAGTAATCTAACGGGCGGGACAAGTCATCGCAAGCGGCACGACTAACCCTGCGCGAGGGGGCCATTTACGTCTGACTCCGGTGCCAGCTGCGGGCTTTCCGTGGCGGCCTGCGACGACCTCAGCATTGTCGTTGTTTCTGAAGCACTCGCCGCGATATGTGAATACACATTCACGTGAACATGCATTCACAACTTTGAAATTCCGAAGAAAGACCGGACAATCTTCCTCCGGCACCTGTCCGCTCATCGACGTTTTCGATGAGGATCGATCCCTCTCACAAATGGAGGCAGTATGTCTGCTAAATCCAGAGGAAACAAGCCCAGGCCAGGTTCGCCTCGTGCGTTCGCCCGCCATGCTTGAGGGCGACGATGTGATCGGGCTCGTGAGGCAGCATGGTGTGGTCACGGTGCAGCAAACAATACTCGCAACGGCCACGTGCCCGCTGTTCAACGAACCGCCGCAAGGCTGCCGAGATGCGGTCGCTCATGACGGTGTGCGGGAATGAATGCGGGACTTGACCAGTCGCATCAACAGTTCCGCTTGTTCCAGTTGACTCAGTTCGCGTTCCTCTTCGGCGGTCAATATGCCCTGACTCGATTTGGTCAATAATTCACGGACATGCTGTTGCACGGCTTCCGAGGGACGGAAACTCAACAGCTGTTCTCGCGTGGGGCTCGACGCGAGGAAGTCGGCGATCTCATCGACCAATCGCGTGGGAGTTTCTATGGCGGACACGGTTCTTGCCTCAACAAGATGAAGTCGAGACGGGACGTCCTTTCGTTCGCTGTCTGTGCACAGAGATCCGTATAGCGGCAGGCCGCCAGTTCGGCTAGTCGCATCGCGCTCCTGTGGACGTTAAGGCCGGGGGGCAGACCTTCACAATCCAATCCTGGGCGATGGAAAGACCAGCGGTGTGGAACGGCCTTGCTTGAATTCTGAACATCTGGCCCTCTCCATCTGGACTTCTCACTTTGCCACCAACGGCTTTCCCGTCAGGTTTTCGACCTCCACGTCGTAGCCCGTTGGGACGGTCAACGTGTACAGCAGTTGCTCACCTTCCTTCCACCAGCGCAGATGGACCTCGCCCCCGTATTGCGGCAGGCGGCCTTCGCACCAGTCCAGTTTCAGGTCGCCGAAACGAAGAAAGACCTTGCGCGATTCGTAGTCCACGCGATAGACGCCCAGCACGTCGCGGTACAGCGTGTGGACGACGTGCGAAGCAAAGCCGTGGTTGCAGCTGGCGTAGTCGCCGACGTTCTCCCATAGGGTGCCCGTCCGCTCGGCCATGTACAGCAGATAAGCGATCGACTCGTCCAGGATCTGCTGATTGCGCCCGCCGCGCGACAGCAGTTCCATGCGCAACATGTTGCCGACGAACGAATTGGCGGCATGGACTTCGGGAAACGCCTTCGTCTGGGCGCGGTCCGGTCCGAATCGCTCGCAAAGGGTGTTCCACAAGTCAGCGTGGCTCTGCGGCGTCGCCACTCCGAAGAAAAAGGCAAAATACTGGCAGACCTCGCTGTGGTTTTGCGTGACCTGCAGCTTGCCGTCGCGGCGCACCGCGTTGTCCACGAAGAACTGGCCGTCGAACGACTGCCGGCGGATCGTCTCGCGGATCCGCTCGGCCTTGGCCGCCAGTTCCGGCACGCCGTAGATCCGGCCGGCCGTCGACAAGGCTGCGGCGTACAGCATGTTGGACGGATAGTTCACGTCCTGGACAAACTGGTTCGCCTTGGACCACTCGACAAACACCCAACTGGGCAGCTTTTCCAGCAGGCCGTCCTCGTTTTCGTACTGCTTGAAGAACTCCATCAGCCGCAGCACCTTGGTCCGCAGTCCGTCGACGATGGTTCGTTGGCCGGCTCGGGCTGCGTACTCCTCCAATTCCACCACGAACCACAAGGCCCAGTTGGGAATGAACACGCCGTCGTTGTGATCGGCCGGATAGCACATCGGCAACATGCCGTCGGGGAGGTGCTCGAAGCGTTCGGGCAGCAGGAAGTTCTCGAAGAAGTTGCGTTCGATCACCGTCGTGCCCGTCAGATCGCAAGCGCTGCGCGCCGTGAAGAAGCTGTCGCACAGCCAGCCGGCCCGCTCCCGCGACGGGCAGTCCATGAAGATGTCCAGCGCGTTCTGCCGGAACGTAAGAACACCGGCGGCAAATAGCCGTTCGAGTCGCGTGTCGCTGCAAGTGAACTGAGCCTTCCGGACCGCCGGGTGCGCACACTCGCGCAGATACACGCCGCGAATCTCGCACGCGCCATCCTGGCAAATGAGCTTCAAGTAGCGCAGCGTGTACGGTTCCAGCGACTCGACCCGGTAGTCGCCCGGCTCCAACTCGTAACTGACTGCGTTCACGCAGCCCAACCGTTTGAAGTCGACATCCGTGCCGGACAGGATCTCGTCAAAGACCAGGGCCAACCGCGTTTTCTTCGTGCAGGTGATCTGCGCGCCCACAAAGCCTGTCAGGTTCGCTCCCAGATCCAAAATGTGGTAGGCGTTCTCGGACAGCTGGACCTTGTCCTCCGCGACGTACGGTTGATCGAGCACAGCTGTCTGGGTGGAGGTCAGGTGTTGCAGTTCGATCGAAGGAACGACGGCCAGTTCGCTCTCCGGGTAGCCCTTCAGTTTCGGCCCGACATTGACCAGCGAACGATCTTTCCACAATTTGGGCACGGTTTCACGCCGTTCCGTTCTTCCTTGGCCGACATGCCGCACTGGCGGGATGACTGCGAATTCCGGGGCGAGCACATGCCGCGGAAGCAGCTTCTTCTCCGGCAGGACCTGACAATCGGCTACCGGCCAAGGTGCCGCCGGTTCTCGCAGCCAGCGGTCGGTATCAGGCTGCAGCCGGTAGTACTCGATGAACGGCCGCTGGAAGCTGTACCGTTGGACCTTCTGGACGCGATGTTCCAAGACGGCCGCGGTGAACGGGACGCCCTCGCCGCCGGTCGAGGCCAGCACTTTTCCGTCCGCCACGATTTCCGCTTGCAGGAATGACGGCTGATCCAGCAGGTAGTAGCTGTTGCAGTTGTAGCCGGCCACCTCGATGGCGACGACGTTCTGACCCGCCGCCAGTTTTCCGCTCAGATCCCACTCGTCCACCCGATAGTAGCCGTGCGGCCCGCGCGCCGGGCCATGGCCAAGAAAGCTGCCGTTGACACTGGCCCGGTACAAGGTCGAGGCCGCCACCCGCAGAACGGCGTTTTGCGCGGCCGGAGCGGCGACGACCGCACGAAATCCCACCAGCAGATTCATCTCCGCCTCGCGCCCCGCCGGCCAGAGCGGCTTGGCCGACCGGAACATCGCGGCCTCGTCAGCCGCTGCGGAACAAGCGACACCGAGTATGAGCCAAACAACGAACGACCGGATCCAGCAACGTCTCATGGTCAGAGTTCTCCCAAGTGCGTTTCGCGTCTCAGCACGCCCTGTCATCGTAGGCCGCTCGCTCCGCGAGCGGAACCCCGCTCGCGGAGCGAGCGGCCTACGATCTAGTGCGTTTGAGCGTAACGGGTCAAGGCCAACACGTTTTCCCGCGCCGTGCCCCGAGGCACTTCGCAGCCGGCGCCGACGATGTAGCGCGGGCCGGCCTGCCGATGGCACTCGGCGATGGCGGCCGTGATCGACTCCGGCGTGCCGTCGCGGAGTACGCGCACGGGATCGATATTCCCCAGCAGCACCTGGTCCGGCCCCATCGCGCGGCGGGCGTCGGCAACGGAAACGAAATAGTCCAGATCGACGATCCCACAGTGCAGCCGACCCATGCCTTCCAGGATCTTGGACGTGTTACCGCAGATGTGCAGCCGCACCTTGGTGCCCAGGGCGTGCAAGCCGTCGACGAGCTTCTTCTCATAGGCCCACACGAACTCTTCGTACAGCTCCGGGCCGATCAGCGACGCGGCCGCGTCGCCCACGCCCATCAGGTCGGCGCCGGCGTCGATTTGGGCCTTGGCGAAACGGAGTTCCATTTCCAGCACGAAGTCGAACATCCGGCGGACGAAATCCGGATCGTCGTAGAAGTCCAGCATCAGCGTGTTGATGCCGCGCAAATCGGCCGACTCGGCGCACGGACCTTCGATCCAGCCTTCGACGAGCTTGTCTTCGCCCGCCTGCTCTTTCAGCAGGGCCACGCCGCGGACCCGATCCAGCATCCGGCCTCCGGACAGCGGATCCGGGATCTCCAGCTTGTCCAGAACGGCCTTGTCCGCCAGGAGCGCGTTCGCCTCGTTTACCGCCGGCGGCTGATTCTCAAAGTACTGGATGTCGGCCCCGCAATCCGCCGCTTCGCGGGTTGGGTCGGAGATGGCCGACACATAGTCGAACTGGTAATCGCGCGCCGTCGCCACCTGCGCCTCGGCCAACACGCGATAGTCGCTGGCATACGTCCCGTACTTCACTCCGGCGTGGTCCCCTGCGAACATCATCGTGATCGGCATCAGCGGCAACTGGTCCACAGGCCGGCCGTCCAGCATGGCCAGGATTCGTTCTCGACCGTTCATCGCCATCTCCTCCTTCAAGTTCATTCCTGAAACAACCAAGCCAAATACATCCACAAGCCGACCAGCGCGGCGATCACGGCCACCACCGTCAGCACCACGCGATAGTTGGTGTCCGGTTCCTCTACGTGCCCACCTTCCCGCCCGCTGCCAAAATCGTAGCCGCAGTTAGCGCACCGGCGGTAGAACCGTGGCGAGAAGGCTTCGTCGCAAGTCGGGCACAACAGCATCACCTCCGGACCATCGCCCGCCACGGCCGACGGATCATCCGGCGGCAACTCGGCCCCCCGATCATCGTCATCGGCACCAATCGCCTCTTCGTGCCTTGCGCAGACCGTCAAGGCTCCTGCACCGCCACAACGGTCGCCGCCACAACCGTCGCCGCCGTGCCGCCGCTGGTCATCCGGATGGTGCGGAGTTGCGTCCAGCACCGGCAGGAACTCAGCGGCCGGATTGAGTTCGGCCAACGGAAAGTCGGTCCCGGGCACCCTGCAGGTTGGGCAGGCCGTCTGGCGCGGAGCACGGCAGCGGGGACACAAAGGCCAATCGGCCCATGCGGAGGTCTTTGGCTCGCGGTCGAATTGCCAGCCGAATCGTGCGTCGTCGTTCATGCTTCTATTAGAAGCGACGGCGGTGGGCGCTGGCAAGCCGCCCCGCGATGCGCTAGACTGGTTCCGTGTCCACGCTCGATCCGCGGGTTGTGATCGGCACGGCGCTAGCCGCCGGTGACGTCCTGCACCGGCGGCTAGCGCCGTGCCGCTCACCCATCGCGACCCGATCATCCGGCTTGGACACGGCATTCGTTCCGCGTGCAGCCGTGTTTTTGCAGGCTCTTGGCTTAGGAGGTAGGCACTATGAAGGCAACGTTCAGAGGGTATCGGTTTCGTCGCTGGTTTGGGCTGGGGTTGTCAACCGGATTGTGCGTGCTGCTGTCGGCATGGGCGTCGTTGGCCGGCGCCGCGGGCGTGCGCGTGCTGCCGCCGGACAAGTTGCCGGCCGATCAGCGTCTGGAGAAGCTCAAGGACTTGAACGGCTATTTTCCGTTCACTCCCGCGAAATCGCGAGAGGAATGGGATCGCCGGGCGGAACAGGTGCGGCGGCAGATGCTGGTCGCGCTGGGCCTGTGGCCGATGCCCACCAAGACGCCGCTGAATCCCGTGATTCACGGCTGCCGCGATCAGGGCGACTATACGGTCGAGAAAGCGTATTTCGAGAGCTTCCCCGGCTTCTTTGTTACGGGCAGCCTGTATCGGCCCAAGGGCAAGTCGGGCAAGCTGCCGGGCGTGCTCTGCCCGCACGGGCACTGGGCCAACGGCCGGTTCTACGACGTGGGCGTCGAGGGCGTGAAGAAGCAAATCGCGAAAGGCGCGGAACGTTTCGAGAACGGCGGCCGCAGCCCGCTGCAGGCCCGCTGTATGCAACTGGCCCGGATGGGCTGCGTCGTGTTTCACTACGACATGATCGGCTATGCCGACAGCGTGCAAATCTCTCAAGGTCTGGCGCACGGCTTCTCCAAGCAGCGGCCGGAGATGAACAAGACCGAAAACTGGGGCTTGTTCAGCCCTGCGGCCGAAGCGCACCTGCAATCGGTCATGGGGATGCAAACCTACGACTCGATCCGCGCCTTGGATTTCCTCCTGGGCTTGCCGGATGTGGACCCGCAGCGGATCGCGGTGACCGGCGCCAGCGGCGGGGGCACGCAGACGTTCATTCTGAGCCCCCTCGATCCCCGCGTCGCTGTCTCGATCCCGGCCGTGATGGTCTCGACCGCCATGCAAGGCGGTTGCACGTGCGAGAACGCCAGCCTGTTGCGGGTGGGGACCGGGAACGTCGAGTTCGCGGCCTTGTTCGCCCCCAAACCGCTGTGCTTGCTGTCGGCGGACGACTGGACCAAGGAAATGCCCACCAAGGGCTTCCCGCAACTGCAGGAGCACTACCGGCTGCTGGGGGCGGAGAAGAACGTCCGGCACCATCCGCTGCTGCAGTTCGAGCACAACTACAACTACGTCAGCCGGTCGAAGATGTACGCTTGGGTCAACGAGCATTTTCGTCTGGGCTTGCCGACGCCGATCGTCGAGGAAGATTACCCGCGCTTGGACGCCGCGGAGATGAGCGTCTGGGACGACTCGCATCCCAAGCCTCAGGGCGGGGACGAATTCGAGCGGCAGCTGTTGCGGTGGTGGACGGAGGACGCCGGCAAACAGTTGGCACAGGCCATCCCCAGCGATGCCTCCGGATGGAAGCGTTACCAAGAAGTCGTGGGTGGGGCCGTCGACGTGGTGATCGGCGCACGCTTGCCCGCACCGAAGGATGTGCAATTCGAGCAGATCACCAACACCGAGGGCGAAAAGGTCCGCATCGTCGCCGGCTCGCTGCGCGCGGCGTCGCAAGGCAGCGAATTGCCCGTGGTCGTGCTGGAGCCCAAGGCGCCCCAGCCGCGCGTGGCGGTCTGGCTCAGCCCCGACGGCAAGGTGGGGCTATTCACCGCCGAGGGCCAGCCGCGGCCCGCCATCGCTCGGTTGCTGGACGCGGGCGTGACGGTCCTCGGCGTGGACTTGATCTACCAGGGCGAGTTCCTCGCGGACGGCAAGCCGTTGGAAAAGACGCGCCGCGTGGAGAATCCGCGCGAAGCGGCTGCGTACACCTTCGGCTACAACCGCACGGTGTTTGCCCAGCGGGTGCACGACGTGTTGAGCACCGTCCGCTTTGCGAAATCCCGTCGAGACGGCACGGCGGTGTATCTCGTCGGTCTGGACGGAGCGGGACCGTGGGCCGCCGCCGCGCTGGCTCAAGCGGACAACACCGTCGCCAAGGCGGCAATCGACACCGGCGCGTTCCGCTTCGGCAACGTGCTGGACATCCACTCGCCCGATTTCCTGCCCGGCGGTGCCAAGTACTTCGACTTGCCCGGAATGATCGCCCTGGCCGCCCCGACGCCGCTGTGGCTCGCCGGCGAGGGGGCCACGGCACCCAACGTTGTGGCCGCAGCCTATCAAGCCACCGGCGCTCCACAGGCGCTGACCCTGGCCGACGGGGATGCGGCGAAACGTACCGACAAAGCGGTGCAGTGGCTGCTGAAGTAGTCCGGATGCCTCGTTCCGCAACTCGTTCCCAGGCTCCGCCTGGGAACGCACGGTCTCGCCGGCTCTGCCGGCCGGATGTCAGGGGCGGTGACAAACTCAGAAAACTGCACGGCTCGGAGAGCCATGCTACGTGGCGAGGCGGACGGCACGCGGAGCGTGCCTGCTACTTTACACGTTCAGGTACTGCTTGGGGAACTTCCACGGGGCGCGGTACTCGGGGATCGACAACCGGGCGGCCTCGTCGTCGCCGAGGATCCATTCGGTCTGGGGGTCGATCCGGATCGAGCGGCCCAGCTTGAGCGAGAGGTTGCCCAGCACGATGGGGACGTTCACCTTGTGATGATAGAACACGTTGCAGCTGGGCTGCTGGCGGCTCTTGATCGAATCGAGCCATTCCCGCTCCTGGCCGGGCGAATCGGGCACGGACTTGCGAGGCTCCTCAGCGTCCTTCATCAGGTCGCCCTCGGGCACGATCTTGTACGTCCCGTAGTCTGCGTACAACGTGCCGTTGACGCCGTGGAAGTAGGTGCCCAGCCGCCGCCTCGTACCGGGCTGGCCCTGCAGATCGAACCCGTAGCTGTTGACCTGTGACATCATCCAGGTGAGCGTCACGTTGGGGTACTGGACCAGCGTTTCCTGGGTGTCATGGACGTCGCCCGCGTCCTGCAGCACGTAGCGCCCACCGGAGGACGCGACCATGGTCGGCAGTCCCAGATCCAGCGCCCAGATGGGCAAGTCGATGATGTGCGGCGCCCAGCAGGGCGTCCAGCCGCCGCTGTAGGCCATGAACGACGAATGGGTGAACGAGTCCTGGACAATCAGCGGATTGAACGGCCGCATCGGGCCGGGGCCGACCCACCCCTCCCAGTCCAAGCCGGCCGGCGGATCGCAGTTCGGGTCGTTGCCGATCCCCTCCGGACCCAGGTTCAACACGTTGAACGTGCGGGCGACGCTGATCGGGCCGAGATTGCCCGAACGGACGTGATCGACAACCTCGTGATAGTTCGCCCCGGCGTGGATCTGCGTGCCGACCTGCGAAATGCGATTGTGCTTTTTGACTGCCGCTTTGACGGCCAGACTTTCGCCCAAGTACAGCGTCATGGGCTTCTGCAAGTAGATGTCCTTGCCGGCCTCGACGGCGTTGATGGCCATCAGAGCGTGCCAGTGCGGCGGGCTGGCGATGATCACGGCGTCGACGTCCTTTTGGGCGAGCAGTTCGCGATAGTCGCCGTAGCCTTTGGCGGTGGCCTTGTACTTTTCCACCGTCGCGTCGCAGCGTTCCTTCCAGACGTCGCAGACGGCGGTGACGACGACGTCGTCGTACTTGGCACAGTTGCCCAGGTTGCCGCGGCCCATCCCGCCGCAGCCGATCAGGCCGACGTGAATCTTGTCGTTGGCTCCGGGCGCGCCGGCCTGGCCGAGCGCGGCGGCAGACACAAAATAGGGAACCGCCACGCCGGCGGCGGCCGTGGCGCGGACGAACTGGCGGCGAGTGATGCGTTTGGTATCGGACATGGAATTTGTCTCCTTGGTAAGCGGTTGGCGTTGGAAAGTAGCCCTCACGCTCCGCGTGAGGATCAGCCAGCGTAACGTACTGCGTCCGTTCTCGCGCAAAAGTTGCCTTCCCGTGCGAGTCTTACGACGCCAGGTATTTTTCCGGGAACTTCCACGGGTCGCGATACACCGGGCGGGCGAGTTTGGCCGCCTCGGCGTCGCCAACGATCTTCTCCGCCTGGGGGTCAAACTCGATCGAGCGGCCCAGTCGGTAGGCGATATTGGCCAGGCCGAGGGCCGCGTCGAGCTTGTAGTGGTACGAAACGTTGCAGCTGGGTTGCTGCCGGCTCTTGAGCGAATCGAGCCACTCGCGTTCGTGGCCCGGCGAAGGCGGGATCGACGGCTCCGGCGGCGTCAGATCCTTCAGCCGATCGCCTTCGGGCACGACCTTGTGCGTGCCGTAATCGGCGTACAGCGTCGCGTCCACGCCGTGGAAATAGACGCCCAGCCGCCGCCGGATCGCGTTGCTGGCTCCCTGCAGGTCGAAGCCGTAGCTGTTGACCAGCTGGAGCATCCAGGTCACGGTCAGCTTGGGATACTGCCAGAGCACCTGCTGGGTGTCGTAAGCGTCTCCAGCGTCGCGGGTGACATAGCGCCCGCCGGAGGCGACGGTCTTGGGCGGGATGCCCAGTTCCATTGCCCAAAACGGCAGGTCGATAATGTGCGGCGCCATGCCGGGCGTGTAGCCGCCGCTGTAGTCCATAAACGAACAGTTGGTATGGGCGTTGGCCACGATCAACGGGTTGTACGGTCGCATCGGGGCGGGCCCGACCCACTGGTTCCAATCCATTCCCGCGGGCGGGTCGCTGTTGGGCGGGTTGCCGATCCCCTCGATGCCCTGATTGCCGGTCAGGAAGGTGCGGACGACGGCGATCTGGCCCAGCCGGCCCGAACGGACCCACTCGACGACACGGCGGTAATTCCCGCCGGCGTGGATCTGAGTGCCAACCTGCGTGATCACCTTGTGCTGCTCCGCCGCGCGGCGCATGGCCAGAGCCTCGTCCAGGTACAACGTCATCGGCTTCTGGACGTAGAAGTCTTTTCCGGCTTCGGCAGCCTCGATGGCGATCAGAGCGTGCCAGTGCGGCGGCGTGGCGATGATCACGCCGTCGACGTCTTTGTTGGCCAGCACCTCGCGGTAGTCGGAGTACGGCTTACAGGTCTCCGGGAACGCGGCGACGGTCGCGTCGCGGCGTTCCTTCCACACGTCGCAAGCCCCGACCACGGCCACGTCCGGGTGCCGGCAGCCGTTCAAGTTGCCACGGCCCATGCCGCCGCAGCCGATCAAGACGATGTTCAGTTTGTCGTTAGCGCCGGGCGTGCCCGCCTGGCCCAGGGCGGCGGCAGAAACGAAATAGGGAACGGCCATGCCGGACGCGGCCGCTGTGCGAACAGCGCCGCGGCAGGCGAGTTTGTCGGATTCGGCCATGAGAAACCTCCGTTGCGATGAATGGGGAAGGAAAGGGTAACCGCGGACCGAAGGTCTCCCGAAGACTTGGAGACCTCCGGTCAGGGCGGGTGGCTCGGTCGAGAGACCGGCCACAGCGCTGCGACCGGCCACAGCGCCGCGGCCCGCCGCGTTACTTGTTGCGGGCCGCGTTGGCAGCTTGGGCCTTCTTGAAGACGTCCTCCATGCTGACCGGCTTGCCGCCCTGACGCTTGCTTTCGTCAGCGGCCTCCATGAACGTGTAGATTTCCAGGGTTTCCTCCATCGACACCGGCGGTTTGCCGGTCTTGAAGAATTTGCAGATCTCGACCACCATCGGCTTGTAGCCCTCGTACTTGGTGACCGCCGCGTTGCCTTTGGTGCCGACCACGTCGGCGCCATAATTTGTGTCCTTGTGTTTCCCAGCCTCAAACGTCCCCGTGCGGCCGTCCGCCCAAACGCCGACGACTTTTTCCGGGGCTTCACGCGTGACGGTCTTGCAGCCCGTCCCCATGATCGTGAACAGAATTTCGCAGCCGTGGATGCCGTACCAGAACAGGTCGGGGTGGTGTGGCTCAATGCTCATCGGGCTCCAGGCCGTGCAACTTTTGATCTGGCCAACGTCCACGTCGCCGTTGCGGATCGCCAGCACCTCGGAGCCGAAACGCAGCGACGAGCTGGAGAAGCAGGGCACTTTCTTTTCCTTGGCCAGCCGGAAGATCTCGATGCAGTCGGCCAGCGAGCCGGCCAGCGGCTTGTCGATGAACAGCGGCTTGCCCGCCTCGATCACCGGCCGAGCCCACTCCAGATGCGGCCGGCCGTCCACCTCTTCCAGAAAAACCACGTCCACGTTCTTGAGCATTTCCGGGATCGTGTCGTAGATCGTGACGCCTTTCTTCCGCAACTCTTCGGTGTACTTCTCGCGGCGGTCCCAGCTGGACGGATTGTCCTCGATCCCGCCCGTGAAACCGGCGACGATCTTGACATCGGCCAAATCGCCCTCCGCCTTGGGATCGTTCAGCAGGTTGGTGAACGCGGGCACGTGCGAGGTGGTCAGACCGATGATCCCCGCTCTCAGCGGTTTCTTCGCTTCCTCCGCGTGAACCGACAGCACGGCTCCGGCCAGGACGGTCAGGGACCACAGACTCAACACAAACAGATGTCGACGCATGGCAGGTTTCTCCTTGTGAAGTGGATTTCAGCCCTGGTGCCGATAAGCACCCCAGGCGTCATTCTCGCCGATGACCAGCGGTTGGAAACCCGGCATGCTGCAAGAAGCGGGGATTCTTGGAGCTGCGAACTGGCGAGCGACGTTCTGGGGGGGCTTGCACCGAACCAGGATTCTGACTGCGATGGTACACCGCCGCAGGACGCTTCGCAATGCAGTGGGCGCCCGTCGGGACCGCCCAGGGCCGGCCGGGCGAGCCAATTCAAGAAAAAGCCCGGCTTTTGCGAAAAAGCCGGGCTTCTGATTTCCCGTTCGACAGCCAGACCCCAACCTGCCGGCCTACTTCGGCACGGGCAGCAGGATTGTGTCGTTCTCCTGGAAGGTCGCCTCGCTCGCCTTGCCGTCCATCCGGTACTGGACCTTCAGTTGCTTGACGACCCCGCCGGCCGGATCGCCGCCGAACGCGCTGTTGTAGCTGGACGACGGCAGGACGATCAGCGGCAAGTCGCGGGCGTGTTTGCGGAGAATCGACGTCACGTCCACGACCTTATTGCCCGCGCCGTATTCGGCCTTGATGATCTCGAGCTTCACCGGCTCCTGCCCCACCTGGGACAACAGCTTCTGGACATCGGCGGAGCCGCCGATCTTTTGGGCGATGGCCAGTGCGGCGGCGGCGGCCTCGTTCTTCAGCGACGGGACCTTGGCCGTTTCGACCGCCAGCCTCAGAGCGTCGATACTCGGGTAACGGCCGAGCACTTCCAGAACCAACTTCTTCTCCGCATCCCGTTTGGAGGCAGCCAGCGCGTTGCGACACATTTCCACGCGCTGCTCGTCCGGCAGCACAAACTGGCGGACCAAGCGGATATAGCCGCGCAGGGCGCGCGTTTCGTACTTGGCGTCGGTGGCCGTCTTGGCCAGGTCCAGCAGCACCGGACCTGCATCCACCGTCATCCATTCGCCCAGCAGTCGGCTGGCGGCGTCCTGCAGTTCGGGATTGGCGTCTTTGGCCGCTGCCCCGACGGTCTGCAGCGCCCGCGTGCCGCCCATGGCGCTGAGGATTTCCAGGATGGTGACCTTGGCCGGCAACGGGGCCTGGGACATGGCCGCAGCCAGTTTTCCCGCGCACGCTTCGCCATCCGGCATGCGGATACAGGCGGCTCGCAGCGCTTGCTGAGCTGCCGGCGCGTCCTCCGCGTGCTGCGGAGCCACGACCCGCGTGATCAGCACGGCAAGGTCGTCCAAGCCCACGGTCTCGCCCAACGCCGTCAACGCGGCGGAACGGATCTGGGCGTCGGAATCGTCGGCCGCGCGGAGCAGCGCCGCAACGGCCTCGATCCGCCGCAGACCGACGAGTTGGATCAGCAGCTGACGCAGCTTGCCTTCGGCCTTTCCCAGACGCGCGGCGAGATCCACGTTCACGCCTTCGCCGGGCAGTTCCTCCAGCGCCGCCACGGCCGCCTGTGCCACGTCTTCCTCAGCAGCGACGGCGATCTCCAGCAAGATCGGCACGCAAGAGGCGTCGCCCAAACGCTTCAACATGCCGATGGCCGCGATCCGCACTTGGCTGGGACCGCTTTGGGCCGCCTGCAACATGGCCGGCAGCGCTGCGGTGTCGCCGCGGTCGGCCAAGGCGAGGATCAACAGAGCTTGCCGGTCTGGAGTTGCCTGGCCCAACTCGTCCACTAGTGCCTTGGCCACCTCCGCGCCGGCAAGCTCGCGGGCGGTTGTCAAGGCGATGGCGAAGAGGGCTTTGTCTGCCGACCGCAGCTGTTCGACCAACAGCGGGACTCCGGCCGACCCGCGGGCCAGGATCGCGCCGCGGGTCGCTTCCAACATCCGTTGTTTGGGCACCTCGGCTTGGCGAACCTGGTCATACAGATCCGCCGCTTCCTTGGTCTTGCCTTCGGCCAGCCGTCTTTCCGCGCACAGGATGCAGCCCTCGGCGACGGCCGACCGGATCGTGGCAGCAGCACCGGTCAAGGCTTGCTCCAACGTCCTGGTCGCCGCCGCATCGCCGATCCGCCCCAGGGCCGCGGCGGCCGCTGACGCCACTTCGGCGTCGGCATCCTTCAGCCGCTGCGTCAATCCGTCCACGGCCTTGGCGTCGCGGCGGACGCCGATCGAGTTGATCGCGCCGATCAGCAAGCGGCCCTGCAGTTTGCCCAGCGCCTCGCGCAATGCGGCGTCAGCGGCCGGATCGGGAATCGCTTCCAAGGCAATGCGGGCCCAGGACGCCAGCTCCTCGTCCGCCAGCAGCGGCGCCAGCGCCGGGACGGCATCGCCGGTGCCGTAGATCGCCAAGCGCTTACAGGTGATCGCCTTTTCTGCCTTCGGCGCGTCGGATTGAAGCACGTCGATCAAGGGGCGTTGCGGGTCCTCGGCCGCTTTCTTCTCATCCGCTGCGCGAGCGGAACGGCCGGCCGTAGCGACAACCGCAACGGCCAGAGCAAGGCAAATCGTCGAGTATCGAATTTTCCTCATGGTGTCTTGTCCTTATCTTCAAGTAGGTCTTCAGGGAACGTTACGAGTCCAGCTGCCGAATCGCTTGACCGCGACCCAGCGGGGAGAGGGCTACAGCCGCCACGGTTCGCGGAGCGCCTCGGAACGCAGGCGGTTGGCTTGTTCGTCGCCGACAAACTCGTGTTTCGCCACGTCGTACTGCAGCTTGCGACCCAGGAAGAGGGTGATGTTGGCCGCATGGCAGGCGATGTGCGCCCAGCGGGCGATGTCAGCGCTGCAGCGCGGTTCCCCCCGCGACTTGACGCAATCGAGGAAATCCCGCACGTGGAACGTGGCCGGATAGCCGCCGATTTCGGCGACCTTTCGTCCGGCCAACAACGCCGGCGAACTGAGCACCATCTTGCCGCTGTCGCCCGCCTCGACCCAGCCCTCGTCGCCCTCGAACCGCACCGGACAGGAACCCAGGGGCAGCCAGCCGTCGTTGCGGAGCACGAGCTTGACGCCGTCGGCATAGCGGGCGACCAGTTGCCCGTTCTCCGGCGGGTTGTACTCGACCGGCGCCGTGCCGTCGGCGCCCGCGGCCCACTGGCAGAGGTCGACGCAGTGCGAACCCCATTCCAGGACTCCGCCGCCGACCATACCGCCGCCTTTTTCAAAGTTGAACCCGTCCAGCAACCGGCGATTGAACGGCCGCCAGGCCGCCGGGCCGAGGTACAAGTCCCAGTCCACTTCCTCTTTGGGCGGCTCGGGCTCGGCCGCAGCCCAGCTGCTCATATTCGCGCTCATGCCGGCCGGATGAGCGTAGACCGTGTGCAGTTTGCCGAGTCTGCCGGTCCGCGCCAACTCGCAGGCGAACGCAAAATGCGGCAAGTTCCGCCGCTGTGTGCCCGCCTGGAACACCCGGCCCGTCCGGCGAAACGTCTCGGCCAGCAGCAGGCTTTGCGAGATGTTCTTCGTGCAGGGCTTTTCGCAATACACGTCTTTGCCGGCTTTGGCGGCGTAGATCGAGGCCGTCGCGTGCCAGTTCGGCCCCGTGGCGATCAGCACCGCATCGATATCGCTGCGGTCCAGCAGTTCGTGCATTTCTCGATAGGTAGCGCAATCCTGATTCCCGTACTTGCCGTCGACGATTCGCTTGACGGCCTCGCGGCGGGCGCCCTTGACGTCGCACACTGCCACGAATTGCACGTCCGGTTGCGGCAGAAAGCAGCCGAGGTCGTAGGTGCCCCGGTTGCCGATCCCGATCCCGCCCATCACGATCCGCTCGCTGGGCGCGACGGCGCCGTCCTTCCCCAAAACGGCGCCCGGGATCACCTGGGGCATCATGAATACGGTGCCGGCCTGAATCGCGGTCTTCAGAAACCGCCGCCGGTGAAGCGACACGGATTGCTTCGACATCTCTCGTCTCCTGGTGTTGATGGATAAGTTCAACGTAGCACTTGCGTCTCAAGTGTAAGCCGTCGGTCGACAGATTGCCAGCACGGGTAGCGACATGCGTCAGCGCTCCACATACTCAGGCTCTTCCTCATCTTTCCGTCACCCGGTCTTTCTGTCAGCCCTGTTCGTTCTTCTGTTCGCGGGGCGTCTCGCGCGGCATGAATCCGATCGAGGTTTCCAGCCAACTGCCGCAACTGCAACCGCCGCCCCCCTCGGGCGAGAGCAGCATGCCGGCAGCGGGAATGGTGCTGAGCCAACAGTCGGGCCGCAGCCGAGGCCAGCCACTGACGGTCCCCGTGGCCCGGTTCCACAGCGTCACCGTGCCGGAGCGAAACACCAGGGTGTTCGCCGTGCAAGCATACGTGCCACAGCCGCCGAGAGGAACTGTGTGTGGCAGCGGCTTGCCGTCGGACAGGGCAAACGCGCCCGGCCGTACGTAGACCCCCCCGCCGACGATCGCCGGCCGGGACATCGCTTTGCCGTGATCGCCTTTGCCCTCAGGCCAGTCCACTTGCTGCTCCCAGACCTGCTCGCCGCGCTCCGTCGACAACCCGTACACGTGGTAGCGGCCGTTGGTCGAAGCGACGATCACCAAGCGGTCCTGGCTGTGCGCCATGTAAAACACCACGTCTCCGTTCTCCGTATCGATCGGCTGCTGCCAGACGGCCGAGCCGGTTTCGGCGTCCAGGGCCACCAGGAACTGCTGCTGCCACAACTCCGGCCTGCCGACGCGCCGCTCCGGCCCGTCTTTCAGGTCCGGGTGCCGGCTCTCGACGAAATAGATCCGGCCGCCGGCCACGGTGATTGTCGAATTCAGGATCACGCCGCCGGCATAGCTCCAGGCGGGCCGCCCCGTCGCCTTGTCGAGCGCGAACAGGTTGTCGCTGCAGACCGGAAACGTAACGGCGCCGCTGCGGGCGTCGTACCAGCCGGCGTCGGCGCCGCCCCAAAAATCGGTCCACGAGGTGCCTTGCTTCACGGCGCTGCCGATCAGTCGCGGGCCGTCACTGGCCAAGTAACCCCAATCGTACTGCCAGTCGGCGTTGCTCGCCGGCATGACTTCCCGCTGATCGACCACGCGCCCGCTCGTGCCGTCGATCCGCCAGCACTTGTCGCGCACAGCGGCATAGACAAACTCGCGATCGGCGCACCAGTTGCCGCAATCGCGAGGCATGTTGAACCGCTCGAAGTCCGGGATCTCCAGGGACCACAGCGGCGAGCCGTTGTAGGCGTCCAAGGCGAGGATGCGGTGCAAGCCCTGCAGGTACAAACGCCCGGCGGCGGACAGCGGCGACGGCTTGCGGCCGTTGCGGTCGGCCTGGTAGCTGGGCCCCGGCCGACCCAGCCATTGGACCGCCAGGTCCCGCGTGCTGTCCGCCCCGCCCAGTTGCTCTCCGCCGTAGGCGGAATTGTCGGCGCTGCCGTACAAGTGCGTCCACTGGCCGATACCAGCCAACGCCGGCCGTCTGTACAGGGCCCACACTCCGCCAGGATCCGCCGACAGGTGGGCGGAAATCGAGCCGGCGGCCAGCCAGGCCCGCAGCGTCTCGGCGTCCAGCGCCCCTCCGGCCTCGCCCCCTTGGCCCAGACAGACCACGCCGCCATCCGGACGCAACACGCGCAGCACCTCGGACGCCCGGCCGCCACAGACGCCGTCTACCAGCATGCGCTCGGACACGACCAGATTGGCAAACCGGCCGATCATGGGCAACTCGTCCAGAGTTCGCACGTGGTACACGCTCACGCGCGATCCATACACCCCGGCCGCCAGCAGCGCGGCGCGCGAGGCCTCGACCCGTGCCAAGTCATCCTCTACGCCGATCACCCGCAGGCTGCTGCGGCGGGCCAGTTGATACGCCAGGCGGCCGTCGCCGCAACCGTACACCAGGCAGATTCCGCTGCGTGTTTGGGTCCGCTTCAGGATTTCGTCCGCCGCCCGCGAAAACGTACCGGACGCGTCGTCAAAGCGTGGATCGGCGTCGCCGGCGATCGGCGGCAGCGTGTAATTGTGGAACGTGTCGCACTCGAATCGTTTCGTCACTGTCGGCGGATCGTCTGCCTCGTTGCGGATCGCGTACCAGTACCTGCGGTTCGGACGCAGGCCGGTCAACCGCAGCTGGTGCTCGGTTTTCGGCACAAGATCCACGACTTGCTGCGTTGCATCGTCCAATCCGTACTCCAACACGCTGGCCGTGGCCGCATGCGATTTCCAGCGGACCACGGCCACACCGGGCTCGACGAACTGCAGCCAAGGACCGGCGGCCAGCCGCAGCAGAGGGCGCTGCGGCGTCGGCTCGGGAGCGGGAAACCGATCGGCCGCCGCAGCGTAATGAGCGGCCACCTCTTCGGCCGACAGCACGCTGCGGTACACGCGCACTTCGTGAATCCGCCCCGACAGCCGGAAATACTCGTCCTTGTCATGGTATGCGCCGATCTCGTAGAAGGCCTGCGGCGGGTAGCGGATGTCGCCCCGCTGCGCGGACGACGAGCCGGCCGGCGCCCCGTCGACGTACACCCTCATCGTCGTGCCGTCGTACGTGCCCGCCACGTGATACCAGCGCCCCGGAACCAAATCCGCATCCGCGGTCAGGTAGGTCAGCCGCCCATTCCCCTGAGCGCCGGCCAGGGCAAAACTGAACCGCGCGTTGCAGTACCCCAGCAGCCAGCCGTGTTCGTCGTTGCCGTTGTCTTGGATGGCGCCGACGATGCCGCCCCAGGCCACGGGCTGGTCGACGCGCACCCAGGCCTCGGCGGTCATCGTGCCGCTGGGCATTGGTACGCGACGGTAATCGTCGGCAATGCGGACGCTTTGCGTGCGGCCATCGGCCACGAGCGTCTGATAGCGGCCGCACCGTTCGAGCCGGACGCCGGCCAGCGCCTGCGCATCCGCGCGGCCTGCCAGGTCGCGAATCGTGTTGCCCTGCACGTGCGGCGTCTGGAAAACCCAGCGGCCGAGCAAGTCCGGGGCGTCCAGCGGTTCGATGTCCGCGAGCGGTTGTTCCGGAGGCGGAGCCGGCGCCGAATTCGGGCTTGCGAAAACGCCGGGGGCGGTGTCCGAGGGACGCGCCGGCGGTCCAGCCGAAGCCTCAAAACAATGCATCACCCCTTCGTCCGTACTGACGAACAAACGGCCTCCGGCAGCCGCCAGGCCGTAGGCATGGCCCTGCACCGGATGGCGCCAGACGAGCCGGCCGTCCCGCGCGTCCAGCGCGGCGACCTCGTCGCCGCCGCCGGCGAACAGGATCTGGCCCGTCGCGATCAAGGCGTACGGGAATTCGCAGGGAACGATCCACAACTGCCGGCGGCTGGCCAGATCCGACGCGACCAGCGAATCGTCCGTCAGCATGTAACAGATCGGGCCGGCGCACACGATCGCTTTGCCGCGGCCGTGTCCGACGATCATCTCCAGCGTGCGCGGGTCGCTGCGGCGGAGTTCGCCTTGCCGCGGCTCGGCCGCAGGTCCGTGGAAGACGCTCGAGTCCAGGGCCACGACGACCAGCGAGCCGCCGCCGCTCTTCTTCAGTTGGCCTTGATTCGCCCCGTCGTCGCGGCGGAACAACTGCGGCGCGACGCGGCCTTGGGGAAACACCAGCGTGTCGGACGTCGCGGCCGGCGAGGCCTCCAGCGTCAGGCCCTGCAGTTTCCGGACGTAACGGCCGGCTCCCGCGGGCTGACCAGTCGCCGCGTCGAGCGCGCACAAGTAGGTGTCTTCCCAGGGCAACAGCCCGAACCCGCAGTTCGCCGTCCCACCGTCCACCAGCACGCCGGTGCGGCAAGGATGCAGCGGGATCAGGCGGCCGTCGTTCAGAACCTTGTGCGCGTCCTCCAGGCCCGGCGGTTGGAACTTCCACACCAGCTGTCCTGTGTCCGCTCGAAGACAATAGGCGTGGCCGTCGTCTGAGCCAAAATACACGCGGCCATCCGACCAAGTGGGAGCAAGACGTAGGGGGCCGCCGGTCGTGAAGGACCAAACGACCCGGCCCGTGGCGGCATCCAAGCACCGCACGGTGTCGTCGGCCGACGACCCGTAGTAGACCGCGTTGCCAACCGCAATCGCGTGAAATGCCAAGTCATAATTGCGCATCGACGGCAGATCGCGGTGACCCGCGTAGGCATCCCACCGCGCCGGACCGGCCCAGGCCGGCTGCGGGGGCTGGGGAGAACGCCAAGTCCAGGCGGGACGCAAGCGGGTCGCATCCAACGGCTGTTCCGAATACCCGCTGCGCCGCACGTCGTGCTGGTAGGTCGGCCAGTCGGAGCCGAACGCCGGGGCCGCGGCGAGCAACGCGAATAAGATGAGCCCCCAGCGCAGACGCCCGCGTGTAGGTGCTGGCATCCGAGAAGCCCGCCTCTTCCGAAAAGGCCGAGCGTCTGAAGGCCAGCACGTCGCGTCACGGAATTCGCTCAAGGTTTTTCTCCTAGCGGCCTCGCCGCGTTCCAAGCATCGGAGCATTTTGGAGTGCGGCGCCTTGTCGCCGCTTTGGATCGATCGCGACGCAACGACCGCCGCTCTGTGTTCCGATGCCTTGCGGTGTCTCCTGAACCCAAACCGCCACAACACTCCAATCCGCTGTCCAAAGCGGTGACAAGGTACCGCACTCCAAGACTCAGTTGCGTATCATGACCGCGGCTGGCGCCCCGGCCGCGAAGCGGAAGATCGATAACAGCGTCTCGTTGGTTCCCAGCACGTCCGGCATGCGCATCCACACGTACAGGTTGCGCCCGCCCTTGGGCTCCGAATCGCGGTGCTCGACGTACGCGATTCCGTCGCCGTATACACGACCCTGGGCATCGCTCAAGCGAGCCAGCGGCAGATACACGTCCCCCGGCGCGACCAGGGCTTCCGTGGCAGGACGCCAACGCTGGTCGCCGCTGGCGGGAAATGCCGCCGTAGCCGGCAAACCGGGCAGCCGCTGCCCGTCGACGTGAAACGTCAACTCGACGCCTGGCGGCGGTGATTCCCAGGCCCGCACGGAGGTCCGCTCCAGAGGTTCGCTCCGGCGTGCTCGACCGCTGCCGAGGACCGGAAACCCCAGCCGGCCCGCCGCGATGTTCGATTGGCCCGTCTCGTCGTAGAAGAACGGATACGGTTCGTGCGAGAACGCCATCAGCAGGCCCCCGCCTTCCAGGTACCGCCGCAGCCCCGCTTCGACGTCGCCATCTTGACGCACGGTCCGCACGTAATGCTCGTCGCCGGCGTACAGCAACATCGGCAAGCGTTTCGCGTCCAGCACTTGCGGATCGAGCACGTCTTGCCAGCTCAGTTCCCGCAGCGGGATGCCGATGTCGGCCAGCCAGAACACGACGGGATGGGCGTAGTTCGGCAGCACGCCGATCATCCGGCCGCGGTACAGTTCGCGCAACGACTGAGCCTGCTCCGGCGTCAGGCCGGCCGCCGAATCCGGCACCGGCACTCGGCTGTACGGGCTTGCCCGAAACCGTTCCGCAGAGGGCTTCGTCAGCTGCAGGTACTTGTCGCCGTCCTCCCAGCTGGGTTCGATCTCCGAGCCTTCGTGCCATTCGTTCCACGACGTGATCAGCACCCAGTCGGGATCGGCCCGAATGGCTTCCTCCCACAGCACCTGGTAGGTTTTCCCGTCTTGGCGTTCGGCCTTCAGGCCCGGCTTGCGGATCTTGGTGTCGTCGTATCCGGGGATGATCGTAATGCAGCTGATCTTGCCGTGCGATTTGGCCAGCTGTACCGCGTCGGAAAATGAGGCCGCACTCGACCGCCGCAGATCCTCGGGGCTCTGATCGCGGACCCAGCCGCAGATGTTGTAGGTGTGGACGCCGTCGAACAGCCGGGCGTACGATTCGTTGTAGCCGTCGGCGATCAGCAGAAAATCGCGGCCGTACCGCTGGCGGACGCCGTGGATGATGGCGGGCCACGAGGTCAGGGGCACCTCGCCCATGACGCGTCCGTAGACGAACAGCACGGGTTTGCCGTCCAGTTTCAGGAAGGCGTCCGCCGAGCCGTATCGCTGCAGCACGTACAGCAGATCGTCGATCGCCCGCTGGATTTGCGCCGCCCCCTTGCCGGGAGCCGTCTCCCAGTACACCGTCGCTTTGAAATCTTTGCCGGCGGCACGCTCCAGCAGTGTGGCGAAGGCCCGATCGTCGAAGGTGCCCTGCCCCCACCACGTAGCGATGAAGCCCGTCAGCCCGTGTTGTTTCGCCTGGTCGATGTGAGAGTCGATGATCTCCGGGTCGTGCGAATCGTACGCGCCTTTGGCCGGGTAGTGCGTCGATTGCGAGATGTCATGGGCGGCGGGGTCCACCTGGCCCCAATGCACCCAACGCCCGTGCCGCTCCGGACGCCCGTACCACGTGTAGTAGAATGCCAGCACTTCGCGCGGGACACGCTGGTAACGGACGGTCTTGCGTGCCTTCAAGAATTCCAGGACGCTCGGCTTCTGTGCATCAGCGGCAGACGCGACCCAGATTCCGGCCGCCAGGATCGCGAACACGAAAACAAAACTCAATTTCACGGTGCGCATCATTTCTCGATTCTCCTTTGCGTCCTATTCAACTACTACCGTGCTTCCCCGGTCAAGTGGCCTGACCGGGACGATCGGCACCTTCATTTTTCTGTCACCTCATCTTTCTGTCAGCTGTCTTCTTCTGCTTCCGGTCACGATAATTCGAACACGGGAAAGTCCAGGCACGGTTCCAACTAGAACGGAAGCACGCAGTGACACTCAAGCAAAAACTTCGAGCGTCGGAAGTAGACGTCGCCTGCTTGAAGGAGATCCAAGGTTGGCGGAAATCACTGGCCCGCCATATTGCCCTGCGCAACGCGGACCTTTCCTCGGCCGACCTGAATGCGGCCGTGCAACTGACCATCGCCCGCCTGCTGTTCCTGCGCATGGCGGAAGACCGAGGCCTGGAGCCCGGCGAGCAGTTGCTCCAGCTGTGCGAGCGGCCCGGCATTTACGCCCGCTTCATGCGCCATGTGTGCCGCCGCGCCGGCCGGAGGTACAAGTCCAGCCTGTTCCACTTCGG
>CAYPGE010000051.1:0-30479 GCA_964409865.1 uncultured Pirellulaceae bacterium | reverse complement strand
TCCAATTGCCCGCATGGGCCGCATCCACGTGCAGAGTGCCCAGCCACAGGTTGCTGTAGTTGTCGACCTGGCCGATAGCCCCGGTATTGATGAAGTCATTGTCGTCGTTGAAATCCAGGCCCCGCCCGCCAGGCCCGTCCGTGAGCAGCGCCGCGCCGGAGAAATTCGTGAACGCCGTCGGGTTGGGCGGATTGCCGTTCACCATCCCGCCGTTGTTGTTCAGGTCCATCACCGCGCCGTCGTTGTTGACGTGATAGCCGTAGTGGGCCAAAGCGCTCAACTGCGATGTCTCGCTGGACCGCAGCTCCAGCGTGCCCCCGTTCAGCGTCACGTCCGCGCCGCCCAAGCCGTCGCCAACCGTCCCGCCCTGCGCGGCGAGCGTGCCGCCGGCGACGTTCCACGTCCCCGTCAAACTGTTGGACAAGTTGGCCAGTTCCAGCGACCCGGCGGAGATGGTGCCCGTGAAGGTCGCCGCGGCCAGTTGGACAGCGATCGTGTTGCTGCCCGTGCCTGTTTGCGCCAGACCGGTCACGGTCAGCCTGCCGTTGCTCAACTGGAAGTCGTTGCCTGCGGTGTTCTGGAAGCTGACGGACTGGACCGTCTGCGGGCCTCCCCCCAGATCCACGTCGCCGGCCCCGGCGTTCAGGAACAGCACGTCATCCGTCGCGCCCGGGGTACTGCCGCTCTGGTCCCAGTTGGCGCCGTTGGCCCACAAGTCGTCCAAACCGCCGCCAGTCCACTGGAAGGTGGCCAGCAGACGCCGATCTTCCAAGAACTCCAACACCAGCCGGCGCCGCTGCGGGCGATTCTGGCGGCGATTGGCGCGGATTTCGGACGGACCTCCCGCGGGTGACCCTGAACGCGAGCGGACGCGGCGAGTGGACATGAATGACTCCTCCCAGATAGTGCGACGGTGAACACAGAAGGTGATGAATCGCTTCGCTAACGCGGGCGCACGCCCCCTCGCTGGCGCGTCGGGCGGGTGCGGCGCAGACTTCGCTCCCGGCCTCAGCCTTGCGGCCGGGATGCGCGTAGTACGATCGGGCGGAATCATCCCGCCACGCTTCTCGGGTTGCTTGAGATCAGCAAATCAATTACTGCCGCGACTTCAAAGTGGCCATCACGCTCCGCGTGATGATCGCAGTGAGGAACCGGACAGTTATGGATCTCCCGACCCGTGGCGCGCCGCCTGCCTTGCGGCTGTTGTGAGAGCGCCGAACTGCCTCGATCATGGCGAACTCACGACATACCAGCGACGAGCTCGAAAAGGAGGCCCAAACCGTCTACCTGCTTCTCTGCCTGCCATCTCGACTGCCCGCTTGCCCATTCACCTCGGTGCAAGACGCGAGCTAGGTGGGACGAGATGCAGGCCTCCTATTCCACGGCCCCTGTCTACACAATTTCGGGGACCTGTCAAGTAGGGACTCATAGACAAATATGGTAAAATGCGCCCAGAGCCAAGGACTCGCGGAACCGCGGCTTGCACCCGCCACAAAAAAAGAGCCCGGCTTTTCTAAGGCAGCCGGGCTTCCGAAGAGGGTCACTAGTCATTGGTCACTTGTCATTCGTCAGTGGTTCTTCGGCGGCGGATAGCTGGGCGAACCAGGCGTCTAGTTCGTGTTCGAAACGCTCCAGGCGATGGCGGCGCGGGACGCGGATTTGCGCCGCTTCGTCGCTCGACTTGACGGTCCCGGCCACGAGCGTTTCGTCCCCCTCCTCAGGCTCCAACAACGGCAACGTGTCGTCCTCGCTGCCGTCCCGCCCCAGATCGGCGAACACGTCGTCCCGACGGGATGCGAGATCGGGGAGGCGGGAGGCGAGATCCGGGAGGCGGGATACGAGATCCGGGAGGCGGGAGGCGGGATGACGCGGCGACGCGGACAGCACCGGCGCCATCAGGCCGGAATCCGTGTGCTCGTATCCCAGCAAGTGCCCGATCTCGTGCAGCAACGTGTGCATCAGGTCCAGGCCGCCACTCGTCACTTGTCCCGGGTCATTTGTCATTCGTCCGTCGTCAAGTGACCAATGACCAGTGACCAGTGACGAATGACCAGTGACCGATGACCGATCACCGATCACCGACCACCCCCAGCCCGCGGCGTCGTCGTCGATGCGGATGTCGTTGGTCGTCAGAAGGGCCATGCCCAGCTTTGCGCCGCCCAGGTCCGTCACGCCCACGTGCAGGTCGTTCAGCACGGCGGCTTGGGCCGGCGTCAGCCCGGCGGCGGACCACCGCGCCGCGGCCTCCGCCACCAGCGGCGCCAACATCGCGTCGTCGATCGTCGCCCCGCCGCCCGGCGCCGCTGCTGCGCCGTCCGCCAAGAGATAGTCGATGGCCGTCGCGGGCAGACCGAACGCCGACGCCACCTCGATCCCCGACACCACCCAATTGAAATTCTGGCCGCCGTTGTCCACGAACGAAATATCCAAAATGCTGTCGCCCGGACTGATTCCGCTGAACGTGAGAACCGTGACAAAGTTCGCGGGTAACAACGCGACGGTTTGCGAACTGCTTTCCACCGACACGGTGAAGTTGTCATACGTGTACGCATAGTTCCCTGTCCCGTAGGGGTTCGCCAAGTAGACCCGTACGTCGAACGTGCCGCTGCTGCCCACCTGCACCCTGAACGTCGCGTTGCTGCCCGTGTGCAGGTCGCGGTTCAAGTTGCTGGTGACGGCCGGGGATGTGGGCCGGTCCGCCGCCGCTACGCGGATCGACCAGCCGTAGCCCCGTGTGGCGCTGAATATGTCCCGCGGGCCCACGAACGTGAAATTCTCCTGCGTGTACGCCGACGATGCGCCCATGTCGAACTGCCGCAGGAACGTGGGCGCCACCGGCGGTTGGTACACTCGGGTAATCGAATTCAGGTTCCGCCCCAACACCTCCTGGGCTGTGATCGTCGCCGTCGTCGTGAACGGGTCAACGTCGTTCCCCGTCCCCGACGGCCGCTGGATCGTGAAGCTGAAAGTACCGCTCGTCACACGTACCTGCACACCCTGGTATGTCGGATCGACATCCTGCGACGGGTCGATGGTCCCCAGCGTCGTAGCCACCGTCACCAAGGCGCCGTCCGGCAAGTAACCGTCCTCGCCGACGGTGGCGGCAATCGTCCCCGTGAACGTATCCACCGTCGTCCCGTTCGCATCCAGCGGACCCGTCGGGCCGCTGATCTGGATCTCGTCCCCTTGGGCCGGCGCCGGCCGCACCCGCAAGGCATTCAGCACCCAGTGCGGGTCCACCCCGCCCGCGTCTCGCAACCGCACACTCAGTTGTGTGTCGCTGCTGACCACAAAGCTGGACGACGTCCACTGCCCCGCCGTGGTGTTGACCGTGGTCTGCAAGGCGTCTTCCGCGTACACCTCCACCCGGTCGTGATAGAACGGCGACGTGTCCCCGATCACCGTGTTGACGATGTAGTCGCCGTTGAGCAGATCCACCAGGAACTCCGAGTCGTACCCGTAGTGCCCGTCCCGCAGCAAGGCGTCGGTGCCGCCCCGGTCGAAACTGGTCAGCGGCAGGGCCGTCGGCGCCGTCGCCGCCGCGTTCCAGCCCAAGGCGTTCGTACTGACGGTGCTTACCGCGTCGTACGTTTGCCCCACCGGCACGCCCACATAGTCCTCCGCCGGCGCTCCCGGATAGCCCGCCGCCGTCATCGCATTGCCGGCGTTGAAGTCCAGCAGCCGCGTGCTGGGCAGCACGTAGTCCTGCGTGTACGTCCCCCGGCTCACGCTGAAGCGGTCCTCGCCCAGATCGGCCGTGCTCCCGTCGGCCGCAATCACGTGCGTGCCGGGCGTCGGTTCCACCGTGAAGAAGATCGGGCCCGTGCCCGTCGGCCGCCGCAACTGGAAGCTGAAATCGCCGCTGGCGTTCGTCTTCACTTGCGTGTACGTGCGATAGATCTCCCCGTCCGGTGTCGTGATCGTGCCCAGGTTCGACGCCGTCACGTCGTTCACCTGGCACTCGTTCCAGTTGCTCGCCCGCACCGTCAGCATCGTGTTCGGCGGGGCCTTCGTGCCGGTGTACGTGTCCACCGTCAAACCATCCGCGTCCAGCGTCATGTCACCGCCCGTCCGCGCGATGTCGATCACCCCCACCGTCTCGATCGTCCGGATGTCCATCCCCAGGATCACCGTGGCCGGGTTCGTCTCCGCGCCCACCACCGGATTCGGCAGGTCCTGCATCTCGATGCACAGCAGTCCGCTGGAACCCACCGACACCTCGAACCGCACCGTCGTGTACTCCGTCACGTCCGCCTGCGTGCTGACGATCTTGGTCACGGTTTGACCGACCGGCCCGCCGACCGGACCCGGATCGTACACCCGGAACTGCTGCCAGTCGCGCGGGTGGACCCAGTCGCCCGTCAGGATCTGCACTTGGTAGGTCCGATCGGGAACCACGGCCACCTGGAACGTCCGCACGTCGGTCAGTTGCACGAAGTGCCCGTCCCACAGCAGCGGGTCCACCGTCGGGTGCGGCGCCGGGTAGTACTCCGGCCGCACGAAGGCGTCGACCGGCCCCAGCGCGCTCCAGCCGAACGATCCATCCCACAGCTGCGTCTCCGGCACGCCCATGTAGTTCGGCGCCGTGACGTTGTTGTACCCGTTGAAGTCGAACCGACCCGGATGCGTCAGCGTCACGTCGTTATTGTGCGACTTGGTGTAGTACGAGATGTTCATCAGGGTGCTGGTGCCGCCCGAATAGAAGAAGTCCCCTTCCTCCAGCGTCGCCAGACCGTTGTTCGGGTCGCGGAACCGCTGGTCGATCAGGTCGTCCGGATCGTACACGATGATCGTGTGCTCGGCCCCCACCGGCATCCCATATCCCGCGTCGGCTTGCAGGTGCGCTCCCGCGCCGCCAATCCCAAAGTCGTTCCCGCCCAGATCCAGCACCCCCGGCAGGCCCTGGTGCAGCACCAGTTGGTCGTAACCGTCAGGCGTATACGCCCCACTGTCCACGCCCGCATTCAGACTGTTCAATTGCACCCCGAAAATGCCGTCCACATCGAAAATGATGTCCCCGTTGACCGTCAGTCGGCCCGGATAGTGGATCGCGCAGTTGTTGGGATCGACATCCCCCACATCCAACGTGCCGCCCGCATTCACCTGGATATCGCGGCCGCCGGGATTGGCCCCGATCGTCCCATTGCCGCCCAGCACGGCACCGCTTGCAACCGTCATCAGGCCGCCGTCGCTCATCAAGCCGTTCACAATCAGCGCCCCCGCGTTCACGGCGGTCGTGCCCGTATAGGCGTTGGCCGTCCCGTTCAGCCGCAAGGCCCCCGTGTCGTTTTTGATCACCTGGCTGGCCGACACAATGCTGCCGTTGGCACTCGTCCCTTGCCCCGTGGCCAGGTTCAGGCCGCTGCCCAGATAGCCGTCGCAATCGGGCAGGCTGAGCGTCACGATGCCGGTCCCCGCCGTGAGGTCGCCGTCCATCTGAATCGTGCCGTCGGCGTTGGCCCCGAAGCTGCTGTTGTCCAGGTCGGCCGTGATCGCCACGTTGCCGTTGGCCGTAGTGATGTCCCCGGCGGCGTTGCCTTTCACGTCCCGATTGGCCTGCAGCGTCACCGCGCCGGTTCCACCGCTGATCGTCACGGGCGCGTCGACCGTCAGGTCCGCCAAAGGCAACTCCAGAATATAGGGCCTCACCAACCCGGTGTTATCGTTCCAACGGCCGCCGGTGAAAATATGGCCGCCGTCTTCGTCCCCGAGGTTGTTCGGCTCGCCGACGTTCCAGTTGCTGTACTCGCCGCCCACCGGCGATCCGCCGGAACCGCCCAACCAGAATTGGATCCCGACCTCCGGGCCGTTCACCCACCGCCAAGTCCCTTCCGTCGTCGAGTCACTAGCCCCGATCCACGCGGTAGGGACCGCCCCCAGCACAGACTCGACCGCCGCGTTCTCGACGGCCGAACGGATGGTGGCCACATAACCGCCGCGTGCTGCCGCATCGGCCAGGGCTTGGGGAAGCAGGAACGAGCCTGGAATCAGCTGGTAGTGCCCGCCACCCTCGGCGCTCAACGTCACGTCGCCGCCGTCGTTGTTGAGGATCGGGTTGCCCGTCGCCACCGTCAAATCCCCGCGGGTCACGACGGTGATATCGTCATTGCCCGTCGCGGTTCCGTCCGCGTTGGTGATGGTCAGCCCCGACAGACTGTTGAACGTGGCGATCGTCAGCCACTCGACGTCCATCACGTTGATGTCGCCGGAACCGGTCACCGCAGCCAGCCGATTGAGCGCCACATTGATGTCGCTCGCCGCCCCGGCCACCCCGCCGCCGATGCCGGTCCCGGCCCGCAACGCCGCCTGGTCGCCCACGATGTTCGGCGCTTCGCTGGGAACCAGGCTGTCGCTGATCGTCCCGGTGTTGTCGCTCAAGGCCCCCGGATTCGGCCCGGCGTAATCCGCCGTCACGATGACGTCGCCCAGTACCGCGTCGCCGTCGCTGTTCGCGTGTACGATGCTCAGCTGCACGCTGTCCGGCGCCCGCACCGTGATGTCCGCGTCCTCGGATCGGATCGCCGACCCGCTGGTCATCAAGATATCGCCGCCGCTGTTGCCGTCGATCGGCGAGCCGTCGTTGTAGTTGCTGCCCGCGCTCACCAGCACCGTGCCGGAAGCGTTGACCGACACCACGACGGTGCCCGCCGCGAAATCGACCGTGTCGCCCCCGTACAGGTAGATGTTCCCGTCGCCGTCGATCGTCCCGTCGCCGCCGGTCACCGTCACGTTGTCGTTCAGCGTCAAATCGTCCCCGACCCCGCTTCCTTCGGCCGCCAACGTAATGTTCCCGCCGTCGTTGTTCACCACCGGGTCGCCGGCCGTCACGGTCAGCGGACTGCTGGCCCGGATTGTGATGTGGTCGCCGCCCGTGGCCGATCCGTCGGCGTTGGTGATCGTGACGCCCGACAACCCGTTGAACGAATCGATGCTCAGCCCGCCGCTCAAATCCTGCACGTGGACGTCGCCGGTTCGTGTGCGGGCGGCCAGCGTGTTGATGGCCACGTCGATGTCCGCGTCGTTCGGCGCCACGCCGTCGCCGATGCCGCTGCCGGCACGCAGGGCGACTTGGTTGGCGGCGATATTCGCCAGTTCCAGCGCCGTAACGTCCGAGATGGCCCCCGCGCCGTCGTTATTGCTGTCCGCCGTGACGATCACGTTGCCGCTCGTGCTCAGGGCACTCAGGCCGATATTGGCCGTCGCGGTGTACGTGATCAGCCCGCTGCCGGTGCTGGTCGTCGTCAGATCGGCCATGGTGATCGAGCCGTTGTCGGCCGTGACCACGACCGCTGCCGTGCTGCCCGTCGTCACGTTGGCGTCCTGGGTAATGATATCGCCGGTGATCTGGATCGCGCCGCTGGTCGAACTGACCACGGCGTTGATGTCGATCGTGCCGCTGTCGGCGTTCAGCGTCACCGTTCCCGCGCCGTGGGCCGTCACCACGCTGTTGATGGTGAGATTCCCGGCATCGACGTCGATGCTAATGCTGCCGTTGCCCGCCAGCGTTTGCACGCCCGTCCCCGCGACGATCAGCCCGCTGGTCTCCTGGATCACGATGTTCCCGCTGGTGCGGTTCGTCGCCACCAGGGTGCCGATCGTCGTGTCGATGTCGGCCGCCCCGCCGGCCGAACCGATGCCGGTTTCGGCGTCCAGCGTCACCGTGCCGCTCGTCGACAGATTGGCGGCTTCACTAACGAGGTTATCCGTGATGGCGCCGCTGCCGGCCGTCACGTTGATCGGCCCGCTGGTGCTGATCAGTTGGCTCAAGGCGACATTCGCCGTCGCGTCGTAGGTGATCGTCCCCGTGCTGCTGGTCGTCGTCGTGCCACCGGCCATCGTGATGCTGCCGTTGTCGGCCGTGACGTTGATCGCCGCGACGGCGCCCGTGCTGATGTTCCCGCCGGCGTTCTGGTTGACGCTGTCCGCCGTAATGTCGATCTGGCCGGTTGACGAACTGACCGCGGCGTTCAGGTTCACCGCGCCGGCGTCCGCGTTCAGCGTTACCGTGCCTGCCAATCCCGCCGTGACGACATTGTTGACCGTCAGGTTGCCGGCATTGGCGTCGATGTCGATGTTCCCGTTGGCGGTGGTGGCGCCTGCCGTGGCAGGGAAGCAAGAGGCTCCGGCCGTGATCGTGCCGACCGCAAAACCCTGATTATTTTGGAATTCGACCACGCCCGTCGTGTTCGAGCGGGCGGCGAAGGTGTTCGAGACGGCGTTGACCAGGGTGTTCAGGTCCACATTCCCGGTCGCCCACGCGCCCAGGTTTGCCGCGGTGATCACGCCGGCGCTGCTCTGAGTGATGCTGCCGTTGCTCGTCCGCAGCCGCACGGTTCCGGAGGCGTTGAGGGGCGTCGTGATCGCCAAATTTCCCGTGGCAATACAAAATTCCACGTCCGTCGCCCCCGTAATGCCGGTGGCACCGGGGAAGCACAGCCACGCTGGCACGGAACCGATCGTAAACCCATCGGAATCGGCAAAGGACAACGCGCCCCCGACGCTGGCCGCAAAGGTATCGACGTCGTTGGCGTTGGGCAGGCTGACGTTCGTGCCGGCCGCCACGCCCAGGGCCGAGGCCGTGATGGCCCCGCCAGTCTGGGTGATCCCGCCCGACGAGGCCGACAGCCGAACCGTGCCCGTGCCCGCGGAGATGTTTTGCGTCAGCGAGAAGGATGTGGCGCACAAGGTCACATCGTCATCCGACGTCGTGATGCCCGCCGTGGTGACCGTGCCCACGGTCAGCGCGTTGGTGTCGCGGTACGCGATCGCGCCGTCGGTGGCGGCCGCGATCGTGCCCACGTCGTTCGTCCCCGCACTCAGGGCGAACGATCCGCCACCCGGTGTCCCCGCCGAGCTTAAGAGCTGCAGGTTCGTGGCCAAGATCGTGCCCGTGGCCGCCTGCGAAGCCAGCCCCGCTTCGGCATTCAGATTGATGGTCACCGTCCCGCCGTCCGCCCTGACAGTGCCGTCCAGAGTCTGCAGGCCGATGTCGTCCGTATCGCCGACGCCGGAATTGAGGGTCACGTTGCCCGTGTCCGACTGGACGGTCGCCACGGAAGGCGCGCCCGTAATCACGATGTTGTCGCCCGCATTGAACACCACGTCGCCGCCGGTCGATCGGACCGTGACGCCCGCATTGACCGTGACGTCGTCGCCAGCCCCCGCCGCTTCCGTGGCGTTGGCCGTGATCGTCCCAGCGGCGGTCGTGTTGACGGCGTAGGTGACCGGACTGCTGGCCGTGACCGTCACGCCGCCCGCGCTGGATGAAGTCAGTAGCGTCCCCACTGCGTTGATTACCAACGCGCCGCTGTTGACGATCTGCACGTTGTCGCCGGATGTGTTGCGGAACGCCAGATTGGTGACCTGCGTTTCCAGGGCATTGGTGCTCCCAATCCCGCCGGACGCGGTCAGTGCAGCGCTGGTTGCCAGAATGTTGTTCAAACCGCCGTTGTTGTCAATGATCGCCCCCGTGGAACTCAGCGTGACCGTCCCGCCGGCGGCGCTGACCAGATTCAGATTCATCTGCGAGTCTTCCGCAATCGTGACGTTCGTGCCGGTCGCCGAAAGACTCCCGAAATTCGTGGTGCCAACATGGTTGCCCAACGTGATCGTCGTCCCGCTGAAGCTGGCATTACCGGTCACGGAAAGGCTGCCACTGTCGGCAATCGGGCCGGACGCCGAGATCACCAGATTCCCGCCGACGGTGCAGTTGCCCAAGTCGATGCCGCCGGCGTCGGTCAAACTGACGTTCGCCGCGGTGGCCGTGATGACGACCGTGCCAAAGTTGTTCCCGGCGTTGCTCAGGTTGATGGCTGTGCCCGAACCCTGGTTGTTCAGGGTCGTCAGACCGCTGACCGTCACGGGCCCGGTCTGGTCGATGGTCTCCGCGGTCAGGGACAGGTTCTTTCCTGCGGCCAAGGCCAACCCGGCGCCGGTCTGGAGGTGGATTTCATCGGTCGTCGCGCCCCGGCCGTCGACCGTCAGGCCGGCCGCAAAACTGCTGCCCACGCCCTGCACGTTGAAAATGTCCTGGTCGGCGTTGTCGCCGTTGATGGTCAGGGTGCCGGTGATCGTGCGGATCAACGTGCTCTCCAGGCCGCCGCTGAAGGAGACCAGCGTGTCCGTCCCGCCCGAGGCGGCCACCGTCGTGGTCACGGGACCTGCGATCGTGTTCCCCGGGTCGACGTTAATCGTATAGTCCACCAAAGTCGAGCCGGTCAAGTCTGTCGGCTCCAGGCCCGTGAACTGGATCACCGAACCATCCAACGTCAACGTCCCACTGCCAACGCCGGTGGCATCGTACACCCCGGTGGCAAAACTGCCGCCGGTGACGAACAGCTTGTCCCCCGAGCCGACCACCGGATCGCCGCCATGAAACTCAAGGCCCGCCGCGGGGATGGGGTTGCCACCCGAATAGTCGAGAGTAAGCTGATCGTCGCCGCCGAGTGTCGTGACGATGATGCTGCCGGTGAAAGCGGAAAGCGGCACCGTGACTTCGTTGGTCCCACTGCCCGTCGCGCCAGGGATGGTGGTGCCCAGCAGATTGTTCGGATCGGTGAAAATGACATTCGTCCCGTCCGTTCTGATCGTCAACGTATCGTCGCTGTCGCCGCCGTCCGTGTCTTCGACTTTCAAGTCGTTGCCGTCCAGGCTGATCGTGGTTGTCGCGAGAATCGGAGCGAATTCGTAAGCGCCGATGTCGCTGCCGTCACCGCCCGTGGCGTTGGGGTAGGCAGGGAGATCAACCGGGCGCTGGGAGCCGCGCTGGTCGGTCGTGAATCCGAAGGAGTTACCCTTGTCGATAGCGGGACTGCTGGGCAGGAGGGCATGTGTCAGCGTCAGTCCGCCGTTGTCCTGCAATGGCCCCAGCAAGGGGTCCACGTTTCTCATGTCGCTTGCCACCCAACCACTACTGCCACTTGTGCTGCGGATAAGATTGTAGCCCTCAGAGCTGACGGAACCGTAGACGTCGGGACCGCTTGTCGTGGCCGTGTTGTGGGCGGCAATAGTGTTCTTCGGAATCACCGTGCCAAGGTTGTTGCCAACGCCGTTGCCGATGCCGCCGCCGTACTTCGCCGAGTTCCCGCAGACCGTGCTGTTGGCGATCGTTACCGTCCCGCGATAGTTGTCGACCCCACCGCCATTATCAGTTGCAGAGTTGGCAGAGATGGTGCTGTTCGTTACCGAGGTGGAGGCACCGCTGCCCCCGTTTCTGATTGCACCGCCGTAGCGCGCCCAATTGCCGTAGACGGTGCTGTTCGAAATCCTTAGTGTCGTACTGTTCAGGATAGCACCGCCCCAATAGGCGGCCGAGTTCGTGAAGAGAGAGCTGTTCGCGATTGTCAACGTGCCGAAGTTGGCACTGCCGCCACCGCCGTGAGGGTACGCACCTGTGGAACGGTTGCCCGAAAACGTACAGTTGGTGATCGTCGCCACGGCGGAGTTGTAGATGCCACCGCCACTCGTCGCTCGATTACTGGAAAGCGTGCTGTCCGTTATTGACACATTACCAGCGTCGTTAAGAATGCCGGCGCCGTAGGTCGCCGAGTTCCCGAAGAGCGTGCTGTTGGTAATCACGACCGTGCCGTAACCGCCGTATATGCCGCCTCCCCTACTCGCGGAGTTGTTGGAGAGCGTGCTGCCGGTGATTGTCACCCTATTACCCGGAAATGCGCTGTGGATGCCGGCGCCGTCTACCGCTGAGTTCCCGGTGAGGGTGCTGTTGGTGATCGTCAACGTGCCAGCGTTGCTGATTGCTCCGCCATCGCCGTAGGTTCCCGGTTTGTTACTGGACAGGGTGGTGCTGGTAATCTCCACGGTGCCGTGATCATTGCGGATACCGCCCCCGTCGTTCCACGTCCAGTTGCCGAAAATGCTGCTATTGGAGACGTACAACATGCCGGCATTGCAAATACCGCCACCGTCGTTCACGCCAGTGGCGTTGCCGTTGGTGATCGTCACATGGGATAGATCGAGGGTGGCACCAGACAAAACGTGCAGCACTCGATCCAGACGGGCGGCATCGATCGTTGTCGTGCCTGCCCCCGCACCGGTGATCGTCACGTTGCTGGAGATATCCAAATCACCTTTGGCGCCCGCGTCTTCGTTGGTCCCGCCGATGGTCAGCCTGTAGGTGCCTGCCGGCAGCGTGATCGAGTCGTCGCCGGCGAAGGCGTTGGCCTCCATGATAGCGGCCCGCAAGGTGGTGTTGCCGTAGGCATCCAGGGCCAATCCGTCGCCCGGGCTGAGGTCAACCGTGTCGGCCGTGCTGTTAACAAGGAAATTTGCCAACAGCCTTCTATCTTCCAGCCACTCCAGCAGCAGCATGCGTTCACGCCGCCGGCTTCCCGATTTCTTCATTTGGTTCCTGCCACGCATCGTCGCCATCGTCTTTCGGCCTGTCATGATGAAACCTCGCTGGTTGAGAAGTGAGTGGTCAGTGGTCCGTTGCCAGTCGTCGGCTGTGGAGTTCAAAAGTCGCTAAGTCCAAAGGTCACTCAGTCGAAAAGTCGAAGGGACTGGGTGGCGGTGCTTTTGGACTCTTTAACTTTTAGACTTTTGGACTCTTTCCCGTTTCGACTTTCGGCGCCGTTACGGCTGGGCTGATTGCCGCAGATGGGTCCGTCCTTCGCGAAGGCGGAACTCGGCGCCCGGCCGGGAATCGTGACCGCCGACTGCCTCGGCAAACAGACGGAGCGCCTGCGGCGGACGTCGAGTTGCCTGCGTTCCTGTACGAATCGTTAACTCAGCTTAACACCCGTATTTGCGGATTCAAGCGATTGTGATGAGAATTCGAATGATTCACCAAAAACGCTTTGTGCGAGCACTTGACGTGCCACGCCGATCGCGGACGTAGGGTGGGTCAGAGCGGACCGTGTCTGGGCGGCGGGCGTCGAGTCGGTGTGGATCGCGGAGCCCTGCTTCTGCCGGCGGTCAAGGCGCCGGCTGGGCGGCGCTCCGCGGCAGTTCGCGCAGCAGTTCCAGGCGGTCGAAGAGCGCGTCGCCGCCGAGCGCGGTGGGGGCGACGCCGGTCAGGGTGAAGGAGCCGAAATCTTTCCACAGGTCGCAGTTGACCTCGGCCCATTGCTGCGGCGCGTCGGCCGCAACCTGGCGCGCGGCCCAGCCCGTCGTGTTTTGACCGCTGTAGTAGCGCCAGATCGGCTGGTCGGCGGGCGGCCAGTTGCCGTCACCGGCCAGTTCGATCATCACGCCGTGGCCGCCGCAGGACTTCCAAGCGAACCGCAGATACCGGTACTCACCAGGCGCCGGGTGCTCGGCGATCCGGTACTGCCAGCCGGGAATGTTCAGCGAGAAGCGTTGCGGCGGCGCCATGCGCAGGGACGCTTGGCCGGCGAAGCGGTCCGCCGTTTCCAGGGTCGCGCGGCCTTCGCCTTGATCGAGTTGTGCGACAAACGCCGGTTCGTCGTCAAACAACATGACCTGCGCCGGCAACTGCGGCCCGAACGCTTGCCGCAGGTAAGCGATCAGGTCCACCATCTCCTGCGGCTTGATCTCCTGCTCGACCTTTTCCGGCATCAGCGAGGTGCGCGAAGCGGCCATCTCGTCGATGTCTTTCCGCAAGATGGTGTCCTCCTTGCCCTCCTCGCGGCGCAGCGTGACGTGCGTGGCCGACTCGGCCGCCAGCACGCCGCTGTAGATCCGGCCATCCTCCGTCACGACCGTGTAGCTGTTGTAGCCGGCGGTGAGCTGGTTGCTGGGATCCAGCATGTCCGAGATCAGCATCTCGTCGGTGCGTTGGATGGTGTTGGCCAGGTCGGGGCCGACGACGAAGCCCTGCTCCTTGATGCGATGGCACTTGGCGCATTGGCGCTCGAAGACGGTTCGGCCACGGTCCTCGTCGCGAGGCAGGGTGAGCGCCTCCGTGTAGCGGGCCAGCACCTCCTGGCGGTCTTTCGTGGCGCCCTGGGCGGCCAGCAACTCCTGCGACCGGCGGCGGATCTCGGCATCCGGGTTCTGCTGCAGTTGCTCGCGGCGGGCGGCATCCAGGCTGGCCGGCGGCACGGCGCCCTGCTGCAGCGCGTCCAACAGTTTCGCCAGCCGGTTCTGGCGCTGGAAAATCGCGTCCAGCGCGGCGGCTTGGACTTTGGGCGTTTTGCTCAGCCAGTCCCGCAACAGCAGATCGGCGGCCCGCACGTCTTCCGACCCTGCCAAGGCTTCGATGGCGGCCAACTGGACGTCCAACGGTTGCCGCGGGTCCAGCAGCCGTTGGGCCACCGCCGACAGTTCCTCGAACGGAGCGCCTTTCCACAAGGCCACGGCGGCCACGCGGTCGGCCAGTGGGCGGTCGTCGTCCAACGCCGTCTCGGCCGCAGCTTGCAACGCGGCTTTCATCTCCGGGGCTTCCTGCAGCCGGACCAGCTTGGCGACCTGGAACGCCAGCTGCCGGACTTCGTCGTCCGAGTTGGCCAGCAGGGCCCGCAGCGAGCGCTGTCCCTCGGTGCTGGTCAGCACCTCCGGCTTGCCGCGATTCAGCCCCTCGGCCAGTCCCGCCAGGCAGGCCGACTGCAGCCCGGCCGCCGCCGGACCGTGGGCCGTCTCGAGCGCCGCCAACACGCGGCTGATCTCGTCGTTGCGATGCCGAGCGCCGACGATCGATACCAGCGGCCGCAGCAGCGACGGCGCCGAACTTCCGCCCTCCGCGCCTCGTACGACTTCCACCAACAAGTCGCCTGCAGTCTCCGCCGCCGAACTGAGGATGGCGGCTTGCAGCCACGTGTCGCCCTCGCTGGCCGCAGCCAGCTTGGCCAAGGCCGCGGCGGCGGCCGGCGAGCGTGATTGGCCCAGCGTCAGCGCGGCCTGCAAACGGACGCGCGGGTGCGGATCGCCGGCCAGCGCGGCCACCGCCTCGAACCATCCGGCGTCCGCTTGCGGAAAGCGTTCGGACAACACCAGGGCGTGCGTGCGGACGGCAAAGTGCTCGTCGCCCAACGCCCGCCGCACGATCTGCGGCGCGAGGGCCGACAGGCCGTCGAGCGTGTACAATGCGTGCAAGCGGGCTTGCGGCGTGCCGCCGGAAGCCGCCAGTTCAATTAACTGGCTCTCGACGCTGCGGTCGCCGCGTTCGACCAGCAACCGCTGGGCCGTCTCGCGCCACCAGGCATTGGGGCTGGACAGCGCGGCGACCAACTCGGCGGAGCTGGCTTCGGCCAGGGAAGGCGCACGCTGTGGCCGGTCTCCCGACCTTGGCTGTGGCCGGTCTCCCGACCTTGGCTGTGGCCGGTCTCCCGACACTGGTTGTGGCCGGTCTCCCGACACTGGTTGTGGCCGGTCTCCCGACCGAGCCACGGGGCCGACCGTAGGTCTCCCGGACGCGCTGGAGACCTGACGGTCGGCCGTTTCGGCGGAGACCTGACGGTCGGCCGTTTCGGCGGGGTCGGGAGACCCGCGCCGATCGTCGGGAGCCCCGCGCCGATCGTCGGGAGACCCGCGCCGATCGTCGGCGACGATCTTCCAAATCCGGCCCCGGTCGCTGCCGGCGATCAGGGACTGGATGTAGAGCTGCTGCAGGAACCGCGGGATGGCCGAGTAGTCCTCGATAATTGCCCGGTACATGTCCACCACGTACAGCGCGCCTTCCGGTCCCGTCGTCAGGTTCACGGGCCGGAACCACTGTTCGGTCGATCTGAGGAACTCGGTTGTTTCTTCAGGCTGCGGTCGCCGAACCTGGTAGATCACTCCCTGCGGCTCCAGCACACAGCGATGCACCAGGTTCTGGGCATTGTCGACGCTGAAGTGATTGCCCCAAAACTCAGGCGGGAAGGCGTCGGCCCGGTAGATCGCTTGTCCGCTGGCGGCCGTAAAGAAGCCGTTGGCGGTGGCTTCGGCCGCCCCGTAGAACTTGACCCAGGCCGGGTCCTTGCTGCGTGCCAGCCGCCAGGGGTCCGGCTGGCTGATCGGATACACGCGCGCCGGATGACCGTAACTGGAAATGTTCAACACCAGGTTGGGCGCGGCGTAGTACGGATTCCGCGCCAGGTAATGGTGGGCCAACGGGGCCACGAACAAGGCGTGCTGCTGGTTGGTCACCAGGAAGCGGTCGCCCCAGTCGTCGATGGCCAGGCCGAATCCGCTGGCACTGCCGCTGGTCGGTTCCAACGCACTGCCGTCCGCTTTGAAGCGGAAGCTGGTCGCCGGGATCTTCACTTCGGCCGGCAGATGTGGGCCGCGGACCGTCCCGCCGCTGTTGATGCCGTTGGCGGCGTAAATCCAATTATCCAGGCCCCAGCGCGGATTGCTGATCCGCGACCACATGTCGTACACCCCAAAGCCGGAGAACAACGTCTGGCGCACTTCGGCCCGCCCGTCCCCGTCGCGGTCCGACAGGAAGATGATGTCCGGCGCGCACAGCGCGATCACCCCGTCGCGGGCCGCCACGACGCCGTAGCAGGCCGGCAAGCGGTCCGCCCAGACGTGGCTGCGGTCCACGCGCCCGTCGCCGTCCGTGTCCTCCAGCAGCTTGACCGTCCCGTATTGCTCCTGCTCCGCCCGCTTGATCGCATCGGGATTGGCTGGGATGCGGCGCACCGCCGTATCCAGCACGCCGCTCTTGTTCAACTCCTGCACGTCCAGATAGCCTTCCAGGTTGTAGCCGTGGATCTCGCACACGAAGATCCGGCCGCGGGCGTCGAAGTCGATCGCCACGGGATCGGCCACGTGTGGTTCCGCCGCGACCAACTCGATCCGGAACCCCGGCGCCAACTGAAATTGCTTCTGGCTCTCCTCCGGCGTCAGCGGCCCCGGCGCGTCGGCAGCCAGCTGGATTTCCCCGGCCGTGACGCTGCCCGCCAGGCACAGCCGGCACAACACAAGTAGAAGGGTGGGTCGAATGCAACGACACGGCATGTTTTGTTCCTGCAATAGACGTGCGTCTTTCAAGCCTGACGACGCTACCAAGGTCTGATCCAGAGATTGGCCCAGCGATTCAGCGTTGCGTAAGGGCCGCCGGTGGGGGCGATCGACCAGCTTTCGGCCTGGCCGCCCGTAAACCGGGTGCGTCCCACTTGCAGGCCCCACGGATACGTTTCCGACGGACCGATCTCGCCAAAGTCCTTCATCGGAATCAGGATTTCCACAGTCCAGCGATCGTCCTCCTTCTTGACCACCGCCTTCGTCCCGGGGTTCCACAGGATCGGAAGCGTCGTGCGTTCGATGACCGCCACGTCGGTGGATTCGTCCCAGATGGCGCCGTTCGGGTTGACGACGATCTTGAAGTAGGAACGTTGCGGAGTGTTGACATAGACCTCGACGACGTCGTCATCGAAAATGCTCGCTTCGTCGTTCGCCCGGCAGTCTGCCTTGAGGTCGCTCATCTTGCTTTCCGGACAGATCGCGGCGACGATCAGCGCCGACTTGTCACGGGTCATGTAAATCGCTGCGCGGGTGGGCGCGGTGTTCTTCGGCGTCGGCTCGCCCGTCCGGTTGTCGCGCAGGGACATCCAGCCGTACCGGTACTTGCTCACGTCGCCGTCCAGGCCGGTCCACGCAATGTCCACCGGATAGGCCCGCACGAGCGGCCCCGTGCGCGCCAGATTGGGGAACAGGTCTTTGAGTGGCAGCAGCTCGTCTTGCATCCGTGCGATGCGGCGTTCGTAGACCGTGCCCTTGCCGGCCTTGCCGCGTGCGCGGGCAAGGATCTCGAAGAAGCGGTCCACGTCGGGCTCCTTGAGGAATCCGGTGGATAGCGTGACGCTGCGCGATTCCTGTCGCATCCAGACCGCTTCAGCGAACTCGATGAACTCCCTCATCTCCGCGGCGGCGGGACCGAAGAAGAGCGTGTAGTACTCCTCCAGCATCTTCTTCCGGTCTAGGTCCGGATCCCAGAAGAGTTTGTTCTGCCAGTACGCCATGAGATGGATCAAACCGGGCGTGTTAAGTCTGAATCCCTCACGCCCTTCGGGAGTCATTACCCGCGCCGGCTGGATTTCGATGAACTTGCCATCGCAGATTGGCAGAATCTGCTGCATCTCCTCCTGGAGGGCTTGGGTGAAGAAGACGGGATAGCGCGGGTGGGTGGGCGTGCGGTACCAGAGGAAATAGTTCCACACCGGCGCTCGGCGCGGTTCTGTCATCAGCCCGCGCCACTGCTGCCAGGCATCGGTCAGGATGCGGGCCTCGGTCTGGAGAACCCGGTTGGCGGGGCTGTAACCTTGCAGCGGCACGATGAGATTGCCGGGGAACTGCTCGATATTGGTCGGGATGAGCCGCGCGCCGTAGCCGGTCATGTAGAGCAGGCACTTGTCCGGATGCGACTTCTTCAACTCCTTGGCCAGATGGACGTGGAAATCCCACACGTAATTGGAGGCCTTCTGCTCCTCGCTGTCGTCCGGCTTGCCGTAGGCGTCCAGGTCGCGGGCATCCATCTTGACGCCGCCGTCCGGCGGGCCGACGGTCATAGCCGACAAGTCGGGAAACGTGTCGAACACCTTGTTCATGTACGCGACTGCAGCCTTGCGGAAGCCGGGGTCGGTGTAGCGCGGCATGCCGCGTCCCGGCGGATAGCCCACGTAAGGCTTGCCGTCGGCCCCGCAGGCCAGCCATTCCGGGTGCAGTTGCTGCTGCTCCAGGGAGCTGTAGATGGCGTAGGTCGTGTGATTGTAGAGAATCGTGTTGTAGTTGCCCGCTTTCAGTCGCTTCAGCCACGCGATCCCCTCGCCATCGGAACGCATCGCGTTGTAGAAGCACCACTCGCGGCGGTCGAATTTCGCCTCCTTGACAAGGTGTTGCTCCGGGACGGTGACCGTCGGCTTGTGCGGAATGACCGTGCCGTCTTCATACGGCATGTACCAGCGCACGCCCAGTTGCTCCAGCAGTTCCGCCACGGCATACCAGGTCCCGGTGTCGTCATTGCTGTGGATTCTCAGCGACTGATTCAACTGGCCGAGGTGATCGTCGAGATGCTGCGTGGTGAACTTGTAGCCGCAGAACTCCTGCCAGTTGCTCAATCCTGGAGAGGGAAAACCCTCGGGTTTGGCGCCCGTTTTGCCGAGGATCGCGCTGCCCCCCAGGTAGACGCTGTCCGTACCCGTCTGGCCATACGGGCAAGGATCGCGCTGCTTGTCCGGGCCGACGAGAATCACATGGTTCTTCTCTGCGAGGATCTCCAGTCCGCTGGTGCTGAAGCGGGCCGGCTTGAACCCGAGTTCCCGCGTCCACGGGTTTTCGCCCACATACACCCGGCTGGCCACGCCGGGCGACGGCGCCGTCACGATCGGCAGTTCCGCGCCGGACATCTGCTTCAGATGGTTTTGCAGGTCCTGCGCCGCCAGCTTGACCGCCTGGATCGCGTCCGCAGCGATCACGATTTCGGACACGGCTCGGCCGTCCTTGACCAGTTCCACTTCGCCCTGCGCGGCAGAGCTGATGGCGAGCACCACGACACCGGCCAGCGTCCATGGACGCTTTCTCGCATTCTTCACGATGGTCGCTCCACAACAGGTCGAAGTTTCCGACGCTCTCGTCGCTACCATGCCAGACGAGACCTCTCGGCAGCCAGTCGACGCTCGTGATTTTGGACCACGCGGATTTCGCCTGTCAAGAGTGGCCCGGCGGTGGAAGTACCATCCGACTTCCGTTGCCCCTTCAACGAAGCAGCCTTCGCGGCAGGCGTTCATGTCCCCGCAGGTCAGCGTTTCGTCTGTCGCGAGTAAATCGAGGCGTTGCGCTCACACTCGACGGCTGGCTTGACGGACGGTAGAATGCTCTGCTGTTGTTTGGCGATCCAGCTTCACGGACGGAAGATCCGGCAGGCAGGAGAAGGCGACAACCTCTGGAGTACGGGGCTTCCGGCGTGGCGGTTGAACGAGCACGAAGACGCGCACGCCGTTGGCGTTGCGGTTAGACGAGTACGGTTGCGGCCGGGGGCTGCGTTGGGGTTTCCATCATGAAGGTGATGATCGTGGGTGCCGGCGAGGTGGGGTTTCACATCGCCGAACTGCTCAGCCGGGAACGGCATGCGGTGACGGTCATCGAGCGGGACCCGCAGCGTGCGGCAGAGCTGCGCAAAGAGCTGAATGCGCTCATCGCCGAGGGGAACGGGGCGAGCACCGAAGTGCTGGAGGCCGCGAACGTCTCGGACATGGAATTGTTCATCGCGGTAACGGACCTGGACGAGGTGAACCTGATCGCCTGCCTGCTGGCGCACGATCACGGGGTGCCGCGGATCATCGCCCGCATCAAGTCCCTGGAATACACCAAGGCGGAGTGGAATCGCAACGCCGCGCGGTTGGGGATCGGGTTGATCATCAATCCCCAAATCGTGGTAGCCGAGGAGATCATCCAGTCGGTTTCGTACACCGCGGCTTGCGAAGTGGCCGAGTTCGCCCGCGGCCGCGTGGTCTTCCTGGGCTACCCCATCGGCCAGAACAGCCCGCTGGCCGGGGTCTCGATGCGCACCTTGGGCGAGATTCGGGGCCTGTATCGCATGGTGGTCACGGCCATCAGCCGCCAGGGCCGGACCATCACGCCGCGCGGCGAGGACGCGGTGGAACCGGGCGACACGCTGTATTTCGTCTGCAGCAAGCGCGACCTGCCCGCCGTCACCACGCTATTCGGATTCGAAGAGTGGGAAACCAAGAGCATCTTTGTGCTGGGCGGCGGCAAGGTCGGCTCGGAAGTCGCCGCGCGGCTGGCCAAGCAGAGGTACCGCGTCAAAATCGTGGAGCGCGATCCCGCGGACTGCGAGGACCTGGCCGCACGCCTGGAGGGCGTCCGCGTGCTGAACGCCAAGGGCACCGACATCGAGACGTTGAAGAACGAGGGGCTGGGCAGCGCCGACGTGTTCATCGCGGTCACGCAGGACGACCAGTCCAATATCCTGTGCTCGCTGCTGGCCAAGCGGCACGGGGTGCGGCGGGCCATCGCGCTGGTGAATCGGCCCGAGTTTGTGAACCTGGCGCCCACGCTGGGGATCGACGTCTGCATCAGTCCGCGTCTGGCCACGGCCAGCGCGATTCTGAAGCACGTCTGGCAGGCGGAGGTGGTCAGCATGGCGATGGTCGAGCAGTGCGATTCCGAGGTCATCGAATTCTTGCTGCCGGCGGACAGCCCGATCCTGCACCAGCCGCTCAAGGCGCTGGACATTCCGGCGGGTTGCGTGGTGGGAGCCATCGTGCGCGGCGACGGGGCGATTGTGCCTTTCGGCGAGGACCATTTCGAAGCGGGCGATCACGTGGTGGTGTTCAGCCTGCCGGAGGCGACTTCGGAAGTGGTGAAGTTTTTCTCGTGACGTGGCCCCATGAATCTTCGCTTGACATTACGCGTCCAAGGCGGCCTGCTGATCTTCCTGGCGGCGATGCTGCTGACCCCCGTGCCCTTCTCGCTGGCCCATCCCCGCGCCGGGGCGTGGCACGACGGAGCGTTCTGGGCGTTTCTGCTGGCTTCCCTGATCGCCTTGGCAGTCGGCCTGGCCCTCTACCGGCGTTTCCGGACGGACGACGAGATGACGTACCGCGAGGGCTTTGCCATCGTCACCTTCGGTTGGATTTCGTACGCTTTGTTCGGCGGTCTGCCTTACCTGCTGGCCGAGGTGAACGGGATCAGGGGCTTCGCCGATGCGTTCTTCGAGGCGATGTCGGGCTTCAGCACCACCGGTTCGACGGTGATCACCGGTTTGGAGCGCGTCCCGCCGAGCATCCTGTTCTGGCGCGCCATGACGCAATGGCTGGGCGGCATGGGCATCATCGTGCTGAGCCTGGCGATCCTGCCGTTTTTGGGCGTGGGCGGGATGCAGTTGTTCGAAGCCGAATCGCCGGGGCCGACCAAGGACCGGCTGAGTCCGCGGATCCAGGACACGGCGAAGGTGTTGTGGGGCGTGTACGCGATCCTGACGCTAACCGAGGCCCTGTTGCTGTGGGCCGGCGGGATGACCGCCTTCGAGTCGCTGTGCCATGCGTTTACCACGATGGCCACCGGCGGTTTTTCCACGCGGGATGCCAGCATCGCCGCGTTCGGCGGCTATACGCACGTCGTGATCGGGATGTTCATGCTGCTGGCGGGCGTGAACTTCTCGCTGCATTTCCACACCTTGCGAGGCCGCCCCGGCCGGTACTGGCAGAGCGAAGAGTTCCGCTTCTACCTGGCCTTGATCGCCAGTTCGACGGCCGTCATCACGGTCTTGATCGTGCTGCAGCGTGACCTTCCCGGTCACGCGCTGGTCAAGTTTCGGGACGCCGCCTTTCAGACGGTTTCCATGATGACCACGACCGGGTACGCCACGGCCGATTTCGAGACCTGGCCGGCCATGGCCCAGTACTTGCTGGTGGCGCTGATGTTCGTTGGCGGTTGTGCGGCTTCGACCGGCGGCAGCATCAAGGTGGTCCGCATCCTGTTGTTGAGCAAACACGCCTTCCTGCAACTCTCCCGGCTGATCCATCCCCGCGAAGTCCGCAGTCTGAAGTTGGACCACAAGCCCGTGTCGCGGGAGGTGATTCAAAGCGTGCTGGGCTTCTTCGCCCTGTTCGTCGCCATCTTCTTGCTGGGTTCCCTTCTGATGGCCGGCATCTTGCCGCCCGGCGCCGACGGCGCCCCCGATTTGGTCACCGCCGGCACAGCCGTCATTTCCGCCCTGGGCAATATCGGGCCGGGCTTGGGGACGGTGGGCCCCACCGAGACCTACACCCACCTGCCGGCGGCGGGCAAACTGGTGCTGGCCGCGTGCATGCTGGTGGGCCGCCTGGAGGTGTTCACCGTGCTGGTGCTGTTCTTCCCCTCGTTCTGGCGCAAGTAGCGCTGGTGCCACCCACATCATGTCGTCGTTTGGGCTCGGTTCGATCCAGTGCAGCTGGTTCTCCCAGATGACGTCGCCGAACAGGCGGACGCCGCGTTAGCGGAAACGGTCCGTGGCCGTCGTGGCTGCCGGCTCCAGGACTTCCGAGCGGCGGCGGGGTTTTTCGGGGCTGGCTTGCGGTTCCGCCGCAGATTCTTGTCGGCCGGAAAAGATTCGCTGCAGGAAGGCTCTGACGTCCAGCACCAGACTGAACAGCAGGGGGACGACGACCAGGGTGAACAGGGTCGAGAACACCAACCCGCCGACCACGACCGCGCCCAGGCCCCGATACAGCTCGCTGCCGGCGCCGGGGGCCAGCACCAGGGGCAACATGCCGAAGACGCTGGTCAGCGTCGTCATGAAGATCGGCCGGATGCGGCTCTTGACCGATTCGCGGATCGCCTCCCGCGGCGGCAGCGGCTCGCAGAAATCGTGCTCGCTTTCCCCCAGGCCGCGCATGAAGTTCAACGCCTGGTGGACCAGCAAAATCGCGTTGTTCACCACCACGCCGATCAGGATGATGAAGCCGAGCATGGTCAGCGTGTCCAACTGCTGGGTGGGGTCCAACTGGCGGACCAGTCGCAGGCCGACGAAGCCGCCGACCGTGGCCAGGGGAACGCTGAACATGATCACAAACGGATACAGCCAGCTCTCGAACAGGGCGGCCATCAGCAGGTAGGTGATCACCAAGGCCAGGAACAGCCGGCTGAGTCCCACGCTTTTCAGCGAGGGCAGATTCCAGCCGTCCCAGCGGCCCAACAACGCCGTGCGGACCTGGGTGAGCTTGTCGGCATTGCCCGCCAGGTTGACTTGCACGTCGGCCGTCATGCCGCCGGTGCGGCGCAGTTCGGCGACCAGTTCCAAAATGACCGCCTGGGCCTCTTCCAACGCCATCTCGGGGGGCGGGTTGACCGTGAACGTGACGGCCCGCCGTTGTTCCACGCGGCGGATGGATTGCGAGGCGTCGGCTTCCACGAAATGAACCAACTCGCCCAAGGGCAGAATCGTCGCTTGGCCGCCGCTCTCCTGAATGGCCAACGGGGCGTCGGCCAACTGGTCGGGCGTCAGTTCCAATCGTTGATCTCGGATCAGCACCAGGTCGATGTTGTCGCCCTCGTAGCTGAAGTCGCCGACGATCGCCCCGTCGACCAGCGCGCGGGCGGCCAGCGCGAGCGACTGGACGTTCAATCCCAACTCCTTGGCGCGGACCTGGTCGATGAGGATCAGCCGCTCCGGACCGGACTCGTTGAAGGTCATCGGATCGCTGCGCACGGCGAACTTGGAGAACGTGTCCATCAGCCGCGTCTGCAACGCAGCGGCGCTGCTTTTGAGCCGCGTCAGGTCGGTGCCGACGGTCTCGACCTCGACCGAGTTGGAGCCGCCCGCATTGCGGCCGAAGATCGACCGTTGGGAGGCGTAGCCGTAGCTGCCGGGGATCTGGCTCATGGCCCGGTTCAAGATGGCCTTGACGGGACGGACGTTTTCCGGGTCCTTGCTGGTGGTCATCATGAACACCCGCCCGCGGGAGACGACGAAGAAGAACTCGTCCAGCACCGGGACGTTGGTAATCGGCTTGCCGGTTTGCACGTCGACCAGGGGCGCGATCTTGCCGGCCTCTTCCGAGGTCCGGGCTTCCCAGTAGGGCCGGATCGCCGCCTCCAGCCGCTCGGCCACAAGCGTGTTCTGTTCCATCGAGTAGCTGGGCGGATTGAACATCATCCCGGAAGTGAAGTTCTTGTTGCCGTCCGGCAGGTAGCTGGCCGGCAACATCAGCATCCAGCTGGCGACGACGGCGACGACGGTAATGACCGCGATGACGACCAGACGGAGCCAGACTCCGGCCAGACTGGGAAAGGTCATCACGTGGATCAAGCGGGAGAAGGCGTTGGTGCCCCAGGCCAGCACGGGGGCCAGCCCGAACAGCGAATGGAGGGCCGTGCCCAGCGGGCCCCGCGGTCCGTGGCGGTGCCGCAGGAACCTGGCGCCGGCCGTCGGGATCACGCTGATGGACACCACCAGCGACAACACCACCGCGGCGCAGATGGCCAACGCGATGTCGTAGAACAGTTGGCCGACCTCTTCCTTGATCGTCAGCACGGGCGCGAACACGGCGACCGTGGTCAAGGTCGAGGACAAAATCGCGCCCCAGACCTCCTTGGTCGCACGATAGGCAGCCTCGGCGGGCCTCTCCCCCAGCGCCAAGTGGCGGTCGATGTTCTCCAGCACGACGATGGCGTTGTCGACCACCATGCCGACGGCGAAACTCAAGCCCGCCAGCGAGATCACGTTCAGATTGCGGCCCGTCAGGGCCATGACCACGAACGTCCCAATGACCGAAATCGGGATGGCCACGGCGATGATCAGCGTCGGCCGCGTGCTGCGGAGAAACAGCAGCAGGACGATCACGGCCAGGCTGCCGCCCAACACCAGGTTCTCCTGAACCAGTCCGACGGCCCGATGGATGTAGTACGTGTCGTCCACAACCAGCCGCAGGTTCAATCCGTAGCGGTCGTTCTTGTACGACTTCAGGACCCCGCCGGGGGCATTCAACTCGTCCATCGCCTGGCGGACTTGCTCCATGATCGTCAGGACGTTGGCCCCGGTTTCCCGTTTGACGAACAGGGTCATCGAGGTCCCGCCTTTGCACTGGTCGAAATGGACCTTCTTTTCCAGGGACAGGGCCACCTCGGCAATGTCCCGCACCCGGATCGGCGCGCCGTGGTCGTCGTACTTGACGACGGTCTGGCGGAGCGGTTCGAGCGAATCGTACTGTCCGAGGACGCGGAAGCGGAAGTCCTGGCGCCCGTGGGCCAGATCGCCGGCCGATTCGTTGATGTTGTCCGCCTGCAGGGCGTTGCGCAGTTCCATGACGCTGATGCCCCGCTGGGCCAGGGCCGCCGGATCGAACCGCACCTGCACCTGGTGCTCGCGGCCGCCAAAGATGCCGATCTCCGAGACGCCGGGGATTCGTTCCAGGACGGGCTTCACGTAGCGGTCGGCATGATCGTAGAAATCGGCCACTTCATAGTTTGGATCATCGGCCTGCAGCAAACAGTAGCCCACGGCGTCGTCGCTGGCGCTGTCGGAGGCCCGGATCACAGGGCGATCGACGTCGGCGGGATAGGACGGGACTTCATCCAAGCGGTTGGCCACCTCCTGCAGTGCCCGCGAGATAGGAAACCCGATGTTGAACTCCAGCGTGATGTACGCCTGGCCCAGTTGGGCCGTGGAAGTCATCTTCCACAGCCCCTGGAGCGTCTTCAGCTTCTCCTCCTGCTCCACCAGGATCGACTTCTCCACTTCCTCCGGGCTGCGGCCCGGCCAGACCGTGCGGACCGTCACCACGGGACGCTCGACGTCCGGGGTCAGCTGAATGGGAATTGCGGTCAAGGCAATGATCCCAAACAGAATCACCAGGATCACGCCGACCGCGACCTTGACCGGGTTCTGAATGGAGAACCGGATGAAATCCACGATCAGTCCTCCGCGAGAGTCACAATGCGCACCGACTGGCCAGGCGTCAGGCGTTCGGCGCCTTCGATGACGACCGAGGTGCCGTCGCCCAGCAAGCGGCGCCCCGCCTCGGTTTCCGGTTCGACGGCGTACTCCGTCGGCATGCGGGCCGTGATCGTCACTGGCACGGGCTGGACCTGCACGTCCTCCCCCTTCGCCGCGGGCTCCTTTGCCGCGGGCACAGTGACCCACACCGTCGAGCCGTCAGGCCGCACGAGGACGGCATCGCGGCCGACGACCAGCGCCTCGCGCTCCGCATCGGTGGCGATCGAGGCCGTCACGCTCATCCCCACTTTGATGCGTCCGCCTTGATCGTCCAGGCGCACGAGCACCGGAAAGGTGCGCGACGCTCCGGGGCCGTAGGGGGTCACCGAAACGACCGTCCCGCGGACGTCTTCCGCCAGGGGATCGATCCGGATTGGCAGAACTTGTTCCAGTTCGATCAGATTGACGATCGACTCGGGAACCATCAGCTGCGCGTCCACTGGTCCGCGGGAAACGATGTCTACGATCGGATCGCCCGGCGAGAGGTAGCCTCCCAGTTCCGCCTGCTTCTGGACGACCGTGCCGTCGAACGGGGCCAGAATGACGGATCGCGACATGCGTTCGGTCTCCTCCGCCAAGGCCGCCTCTGCCTGCGCCAAGGCCGCCTCCGCCTCCGCCGCTTTGGCCTCCAAGTCCTGGACTGATGCCTGCCGCGACTCCAGTTCGCTGTCCGTCACCACGTTGGTCTCGCTCAGCCGTGTCTCGCGCCGCAGTTCCGCCCGTTGATAAGCCAGTTGCGCTTGCGCCGAAGCCCGTTGCGCTTTCGCGGAAGCCACTTGCGCCTCGCTGCGCTCCGCGGCCAGACGGCACCACACATCGTCGACCCGCGCGAGGACCGTCTTGCCGGCGGTCACGGGCGTTCCCCGATCGACCGGCAGGTCGATGATCTTGCCCGTCACCTCGCTGGCCACCGTGACTTTGCGGACCTCGACCAGACGGCCGATAATCGAGCGTTGCGGTTGGATCTTCTTCCGCTGGGCCACGCTCACGCGGATCAGCGCCGGCGGGGCCTGGCTGTTCGCGTCGCCGGCTTGCGGATCGACCCGTTCCAGTTGCCCCTTGAGGAATTCCGGGTCCTGCAGTTGCGCGTGTACGCTGCGCCACACCGCCCAACCGCCCGCCACGCCACCCAGCAACAGCGCGCTCAAGCTGAGCGATCCCAGCAGCACCAGCCAGCGTTGACGTGATTCATTCATCGGCGGGAGTCAGTCCAAATGCGGGGCGGGAGAGCCGTGGGCAACCGACTTGGCAGCGTCCGCCCGGAAACTATCTGTACGGTCTCCGGAAGTAGGACAGCTTGGCCATCCGTCCGAGGAGAATCGAACCGCTTATTCCTGTCGGGACGCTTGGCGGCGGTTGCCGACATTTACACTGTACCCAGTCCTTGCCGGAGCGTCCAGCTTCGGCGACTCTGTTTTTCGCCTCCGTTTCGACTCCAGAACCCCGGCTTTTCCGTTATTTCGACGATTGCAGGATCTCGACGGCTGGAGTATCCTTCTCGCTCAGGTGACACAAGAGCCGAGCGGCGTCGCGCCGTGTGGAACAAATGCTTCTTGTCCTCTTGGGGGCGTTGCCATGCAACAACTGGTCCAAGGTATCCACCATTTTCAGAAGATCGGCTTTCGTGAGCGGGAAGCGTTGTTCGGCCGGCTCCAGCACGGGCAGGAGCCCGAAGCCTGCCTGATCACCTGTGCGGACTCGCGGATCGTCCCGAACCTGATCACGAATTCGGAACCCGGCCAGTTGTTCATCGTGAGAAACGTGGGCAACATCGTTCCTTGCTATGGCACGAGCAACAACGACGCGTTGGCCGCGGTCGAATACGCGGTGGTGGAATTGGGAATCGAGGACCTGATCGTCTGCGGCCACACCGGTTGCGGCGCCATGCAGGCGTTAGTGAAATCCGTGGAGGCAAGCGGGCCCAGCCGGACACCGCTGGTGATGCATTGGCTGCGTCACGCCGATGCGACGCTCCAAATTGTGCGCGACCACTACGGGCACCTGCAGGGAAAACCGCTGATCAATGCGGCGGCCCAGGAAAATGTGCTGGTCCAGTTGGAACATCTGCGGACCCTGCCGGTGATCGCTTCTCGGATTTCCTCCGGGCGGGTGCGGTTGCACGGCTGGATGTACAAGATCGACAGCGGCGAAGTGTTCTACTACGAGTCCGAGGCGGGCCAGTTTGTCAAGTTCGGCGACACGCAGGCCACGGCCGGCGACGGGATCGCTGTCGCCGGGCGGAAAGGATAGTGCGCATCCGCGGCAGCAGCCCGGCTGTTCCGGAAGAGCCGGGCTGCGTTTCACCCGCGAGGGCTTCTTTTCACCTGCGCCCCCTGAACATTCAGTGAAATCGTCTCATGGCATCGACACCGTCTCTGACCGATGGACCTCGCGCTTCCGCCGCCGGCCTGACCGCCGTCGTGGCAGCTCAGATCGCCGCGCTGGGCTCGTTCGCAGCTTTTCTATTGGGTGTCCTGGGCAGTCTCGAATTCGCCTCTCCCGGAAGGCGAAGGCGGGGCGGCGGCCGGCATGCCGGCCGCCGCGGCGACGACCTCAAACACGCGGCCGCGGCGGACGCGCCGCACGGTGAGGGTGATGCCTTGCTCGCGAATGACGTCGCCGGGCTTGGGCGACTCGACCAACCGCCGCGTCAGCCACGCGGAAAGCGTCTCGGACAACGGTTCCAGCGCAGTCCCCAGGCGGGCATTGACTTCCGCCAGTCTCACGCCGCCACCCACGATCCAGGTGCCGCCGCTGAGGGCGTGCAGCAAGCGGGGCAAGCGGTCGAATTCGTCCTCGATCTCGCCCACCAACTCCTCCACCAAGTCCTCCAGCGCGACGATGCCCAGCGTCCGCCCCTGCGGGTCCTGCACCACGGCAATGTGGATGTGCTGCTCCACGAACAGCCGCAGCAGGTCGGCGGCCGAGTCCTCCGGCGCCGCGTGGTGCAGCGGCCGGATCACTCCCGCCAGACCCGTGTCGTTGGGATTCGTCCGCATGAAGTAGATCAGTTCTTTGAAGTTGACGTAACCGACGACGCGGTCCCGGTCGTTGTTCTCGCAGACGGGAAAACGGGTGTGGGCCTCAAAATGGGCCACGACCAGTGCCTGCGACAGTTCCATTGACGACGACAGGAAACTGACGTGCTGAACCGGAATCATGACCTCGCGGACGCGGAGCCGCGAGAGTCGCGTGGCGCCCTTGATGATCCGTTCCTGGTGGCTCGTGATCTGCTTGGCCAGGCGTGCGAGTCCGGCCAGCGCGATGATCTCTTCGACGCCGGCCCGCGGCTTGCCGGCGTCCGGCTTTCCCTCAAACGGCCGATTGATCCAGTGAATCGCGGCCAGAATCGGCCGGAGCGTGCGAATCAGGACGGACAGCGGCCGGGTAATCAACACGGCGATCGTCTGGTTGTACTTGACCCCCAGTGTCTTCGGCAGGATTTCCGTGAACTGCAGCATCAAGTAGGTGAAGACCAGGGAGAAAACCAGGATCCACTTGTCGCCGAACAACTCGTCGAACTCCGCTCCGGCCACGGACGCTCCGATCGTGTGGGCGGCGGTGTTCAGAACCAGAATGGCGGCGATCGGACGCTCGATGTTGTCCTTGAAACGCTGCCAGACCGCACCGATGGCCGGGCGTCGGACGGAAATCTGGGCCAGTTGGCTGGGGGTCAGGCTGAGCAGCGCCGCTTCCATCAACGAGCACATGGCGGACACCGACAAGGCTGCGAACACACTCAGAATGAACAGCCACATGACGCGTTCTCCCCTATCGGTTGACGTGGACGACTTTGGCAGGTGGGAAGCCGTTGAAGCAGGTCGACGACGCATGGCTGTAGGCGCCGATGTTTTCGCTGTACACCAGGTCGTCCAGTTCGAGGTCCGGCAGTTCTTCGGCCAGCGAGACCGTGTCCAAGGCGTCGCAGGTCGGCCCGAAGACGGCGCAGATCTGTCTCGGGCCGTCCCTCAGCGCCTTCAGATGGTACTGAATGTGGTCGAAGACGATGCCGGAAAACGTGTGATAGACGCCGTCGTCGATATAGTAGCACTGCTTGCCGTCGCGGACGGCCTTGCCGATCACGCTGGCCACCAGCGTGCCGGCCGTGCCCACCAGGAACCGGCCGGGCTCGGCCAGG
>CAYPGE010000050.1:30318-30485 GCA_964409865.1 uncultured Pirellulaceae bacterium | reverse complement strand
ACCTGAAAACGCGAAACAGGGATCAAGCATTTTCCCAGGAGGTCAAGAGTCCTGATCCTGCTTGCCTTTCGCTTCATCGCGTCAAACGCAAGCTGGAAGCTTACGCCACCGCAACGCAAGCTGGAAGCTTACGCCACCGCAACGCAAGCTGGAAGCTTACGCCACCG
>CAYPGE010000050.1:0-30218 GCA_964409865.1 uncultured Pirellulaceae bacterium | reverse complement strand
CATCGGCCACCCCAAGATTAAGGCTTGACGACACACTACCAGGGGCGGCGTTTCGCGACACTCAGATCAGGGCCCGTTCTTCCACGTTTTTGAGTGCTAGCACCCAGCCCGGTGCACCTTGTCGTGGGCTGCAATCAGGGTTTTATCTACCCCCCCGTCAGAAAGTGCTATTCCCTCTCTTACGCAAAAACGGTAGCATGCGTGTTGACTCGACGAGTCTCGACTCGTCGCGGTCCCGCCGAGTTCAGATTCGGAACGTAATCGAACTCGGCCCGGCGCAATCCGGCGGAAACCTGAATGGATGTTTGTTCTCTTTCCCGTAAGGAAACCCGTCATGTCGGACGCCGCGAAGACGCTGTTCAACCGAGTCGACTCCGCCATTCACGGGAGTCCCCATCTGACAGGCCACACGCTGCACATCGAACTGCGGCGGGGACGGGTCGTGTTGCGAGGTGTCGTGCCGTCGTACTATCAGAAACAAGTCGCGCAGGAAGTGGTGCGGATGGTGGACGGAGTCGAGCGCGTGGAAAACCAACTCGAGGTCGCCTGGACGGCGGCGCCGCCCGCATGGGACGAAGCCACCGTCTGAGCGCGCGAGAGGGGTTTTCGGCTGACAAGAAGCCCGGCTTGTTGAGATAAGCCGGGCTTCCGCGTCTTCTCAACGCGGCTTGCCGGGCCGGTAGAAGCCTGCGATGGCCTCCTCGCGGTCTCGGTAGTGCGTGAATCGTTGCGAGAAGTCGCTGTCGCAGAGGCGCGTCTCGTGCTCGGCGGCCATTCCGCACAGTCGCAAGATCGCCCCTTGCCGCTCCATTTCGTCTCGCAGCAGGTGCAGTTCTTCCACCAGGTCGGACGGCATCTCCTGCAGGTTCTCGAGTTCCAGGAGCAAGCGTCCTTTCAACTCCTGGCGCATCATCATACACAGGCTCTCGGCCAATCCCGTGGCGTCGGCGTCAGCACTTTCCGGTCCGTACAGCTTGACAAACAGCCAGCCCGGACCACGATCCAATTCCGTCTTCCAACCAGGGGCCAAATCTACCAACATGTGACCGTACCTCCTGATTCCAGCGCCGCTCCGCAGGCGTTTCCTAAAAAGGCCCACACTTGAAAACCAGTATTAGGCTTTGCCGCAACAAAGGCAAGTCCATTATCCATTTCTCGAGGGCAGAGCAGGGCAGAGGAGGGGGCGGAGGCCCACGGCCCTGGCGACGCTGTGACGGGCGGCCGGGACGGCAGACCGGTTGACCGGCATCGGCCAGAGCGTTAGGCTAACGTAAGAAAGGGTGGTCCGACACGATGCTGGCAGCGCAAGCAACCACGCGCACCGCGGCGGACGAAATGGGCTTTTCAGGTCCGATGGGTCCCCCAGCAGGCTTCGCCCGAAACGGAGGTGGCGCCATGTGCCATGAATTGTCGTATTTTCGCATCGAGCGACAGGGGGACGTGACCGTCGTCACGCCCACCGTCTTCGATTTCATCGACCAGACAACGAACTTTGAATCCAAGAAAGAGCTGGTGCACTTTGCCCAGCAGGAGCAGCCGGACAAAGTCGTCATCGACTTCCAAAACATCCAGCGGTTCTCGACGGAGTTCATCGGGACACTGCTGAGCTTCAAGAAGCAAATGGGCGTCGGCGGGAAAATCAAGCTCTGCTCGCTGCAACCGGTGCAGCGTGACATCTTTCGCGTGCTCAATCTCGACGGCACGGTGTTCCAAATCCTGGACGACGTGAACGCGGCCGTGCAGTCATTCGCCTGACACCCTCTGCCCACGGGACCAGATCCATGACCGAAGCGAATCCCATCTTCCAATCCGAAAACCTCGGCGGCGTGAACATCGTCACGCTGCTGCCGTCCGACTTCTTCGATCAGCAGACGATCGCCGCGGCCAGACGCGAATTAGCAGCCTTCTCGAAAACCCAGAATCCCGCCAGGCTGATCGTGCGGTTCACGAACGTCGAGCGGTTTTCCAGCGATTTCATTCGCGTCCTGGTCATGCTCCGCGAGCACATTCTCGCGAATCATCCCGGCGGCGAGATGAAACTGTGCGAGGTGCAGTCGCAGCTGCGGACGGTCTTCAAGGTGTTCGACCCACAGCAGAAGTTGTTCAAGCTGTACGATACCGTCAAGGACGCCTTCACCGCGTTCCCGGCGGAGTAGGGCAGGGCAGGGAAGAGCAGGGCAGGGGAGACGGAGCGTGCGAGCTTGCGTGCAGCGCGTCAGCCAGTGCAGCGTGACGGTCGACGGGCAGGTCGTGGGGCAAATCGGCCGCGGCCTGTTGGTGCTGCTGGGCGTCACGCACGACGACACGCAGGCCGACGTAGACTACTTGGCCGAAAAGACGACCGGCTTGCGAATCTTCGAGGACGACGCGGGCAAAATGAACCGCTCGGTACTCGACATCGGCGGTCAGGTCCTGGTGGTCAGTCAGTTCACGCTCTGGGGCGACTGCCGCCGCGGCAAGCGGCCCAGCTTTACCGACGCCGCTCCGCCCGAACTGGCCGAACGTCTGTACGACCAGTTCGTCGCCGCCGTGGGACGTCTTGGCGTGCCGACCGCGACCGGCACATTCCGGGCCCACATGGACGTGGCCCTGGTCAACGATGGACCGGTGACCCTGCTGCTGGATAGTCGGAAAAGAATCTAGTTGTAATTGGTCTTCGCCGCCGGGTTGTTCGTAGTGCCGCCTTCAGGCGGTTTGCTGCCGTCACGTCGAAACGATTGGTCTTCGCCGCCGGGCCGGCAATCGCTATAAGAGCCCCATCGAGAATCGGTTTGTAGTGCCGCCTTCAGGCGGTTTGGTGAAAGACCGGCGAAAGCCGGCACTACGAACTTTGCCGCCCCTGGGAGCCGGAAGCGATGGAAACCTACGACGTCATCATGCTAGCAGTCGTGGCGGTGGCGACCGTGTTCGGGGCCCGCAAGGGGCTAGCATGGCAAGTCGCCTCGATCAGCTCGATTGTCGCCAGCTACTTCATCGCCTACCGCTTCCGGGAACCCGTCGCCGCAGCCATCCACGCCGATCCGCCTTGGAACACGTTCATGGCGATGTTGCTCGTGTACTTGAGCGCCTCGGCGGCCATCTGGCTGGTCTTCCGTTTTGTGTCGGAATTGATCGACCGTGTCAGATTGAAGGAATTCGACCAGCATGCCGGGGCGGCCTTGGGCTTCTGTCGAGGCATCCTGTGGTGCGTGATCATCACCCTGTTCGCGGTCACCCTGCTGGGCGAGGCCCAGCGCCAGAAAATCGTCCAGTCAAGATCGGGGCACTATATCGCCCTCCTGCTGGACCGCTCCGAATCCGTCATGCCCGCCGAACTCCAAGAGGTGCTAGCACCCTACCTGGGCACGCTGGAGGCGCGACTCGGCGGCGGCCATCCAGCCGGGCCTGGCAGCGGCGAAACGGGGACTTCCATGGGCATCTGGAATGACGATCTGCAGCGTCGTTTGCCGGCCGCTGGAATTCTCGACTCGGAGGTCCCTGCGAACGCAAATCCTGGCGGCCAAGAAGCCGTTTCGAGCGACGACGCCGTGACCCGCTGGCTGCGGCAATTCCAGGACTCGCAAACGGCCCGGTAGCCGAACTCGCCGGGGTTCGGCGAAGCTCGCCGAAGGCTCGAACCGGGGCGAAATCCGCGGCGGTCGCGGTCTGCGGATTTCCTTGGGAAAACCGCATCCGTAACCGAACATAAGAAACATTATCGGACGTTCCCGGCAGCCTCCAAAACGGCCGTTCGGCGAGTTTTGGACTGCGGTGCCTCGTCACCGCTTGGGACAGCGGCCTGCAGCGCTGTGGCGGATTGGGTTCAGGAGACCGCAGAAAGGCAGCGGAACCCAAAACGGCGGTCGTCGCGTCGCGATCGATCCAAAGCGGCGACAAGGCGCCGCACTCCAAAATGCGAACCCGCAAGATGGGAGAAAAACGTCGCCCGCTTAATCGGCTTCCGAACCGCTTTCCGCCGCCTGCGGCGCTTCCAGAAAAACGCCCATCCGGCGAAATTTTTCGTACCGTTCTGCCAGCAGTTTGTCCAACGGCGTCGCCAACAGTTCGCGGAGCGTGCGGACCAGGTAGAACTTGAGCCGAGCGGCCATCTGATGATGATCCCGGTGCGCGCCGCCCAGGGGCTCGGGGATCACCGCGTCGATAATCCCGAACTGCAGCAGGTCGCTGGAGGTGAACCGCAGCGCGCGGGCAGCCTGCTCGGCGTATTCGTGACTCTTCCAGAGGATGCCGGCACACCCTTCCGGGCTGATGACCGAATAGTAGGCGTGCTGCAGCATGGCCACCCGATCGCCCACGCCGATCCCCAGCGCCCCGCCGCTGCCGCCTTCGCCGATGACCACGCAGATGATCGGCGTCGGCAGGCGGGACATCTCGTACATGTTTTCGGCGATGACCCAGGCTTGTCCGCGTTCTTCGGCGCCCACGCCGGGGTAGGCTCCGGGCGTGTCGATCAGGGCGATCACGGGCACGGAGAACTTGGCGGCCAGCCGCATCTTGGCCATCGCCTTGCGGTAGCCTTCGGGATGGGCACAGCCGAAGTAGCACGCCGCCCGCTCCTTGTAGGTCCGGCCTTTCTGATGGCCGATCACCAGGACCTTGTATTGGTCCAGCTTGGCAAACCCCGTAACGATCGCGCGGTCGTCGCCAAAGTGACGGTCGCCGTGCAGTTCCATGAACTCCTCGAACGCCAGGCCCAGGTAGTCGGTCGTGTAGGGGCGGTTCTTGTGCCGCGCGACCTGGACGGTTTGCCACGGATCGAGGTTTTCGTAGATCCGCTTGGTGACCTTGGCCCATTCACGGCGCAAGAGGCGAATCTCGCTTTCGGTTTCCGGACGCCCGTCGGCCGCCCGTTCCAGCGCGCTCAGGCGCGATTCCAGTTCGTGGATGGGCTGCTCGAATTCCAGCCCGGGTGCAAGTGCCGGAGTCTCCATACGGCTATTCTTCCTCCTCCGTCGGCTGCCCTTTGCTGCTCTGCGGGAGTTGCTTCAGGGAGTCGGCGTCCGTCACCGGCCCCAGCTGCAGTTCCGACAGCTTGAACTTCGGCGGCTGGGGCTTCTTGTTGAAGATCTGGAATTCACGAAAAGCCTGCAGCACTTCCCACATCGACTTGGGACGCGACTCGCGCTTTTTGTTCATCATCTTTCTCACGTAGTCGGCACAGTCGCGGGATACATTGTGATTGTAAACAATCGCGGACGGGACCGAGGCCCGCAGGTGCCGCTCCAGCAACTCGGTGGGCGACGAGCCCGTGTAGGGCGGCCGGCCCGTCAGCAGTTCGAATACCACGCAGGCGAAACTGTACACGTCGCTGCGGGCGTCGGGAACTTCGCCGCGAATCTGCTCCGGCGACATGTAGCTCCGCGTCCCTTTGACCGGTTGCTTGAAGCCGAGGAAACTGAGCAGGCTGCGTTTGGGCCGCTGGGCGATGGCGAAGTCGATCAGTTTCACGTTGCCGTCGTCGTCCACCAGGAAGTTGTCGGGCTTGATATCGCAGTGGACCCACCCCTTTTCGTGCAAGTAGTGCAAGCCGTGGCTGGCCTGGCTGATGATCTTTTCCGCCAGGTAGGCGATCGCATCCGGACCTTCGCGCAGCACTTGCTTCAGGTTCAACGCGCTGAAGAGTTCCAAGACCAGGTACGGGGTCGCGGCCTGTGCGTCCAATTCAAAGACGCGGATCACGTTGGGGTGGTGCAGGTTCTTCCCCACGTCCAGTTCGTGCTTCAGATAACCCAGCTCCTCGCGGTCCCGAGCGACCTCGGTCTTGAGCATCTTCAGCGCAAACCGCTCGCCGGTCTTCTCCTTGACCGCTTCCCAAATCATGCTCGAATGCCCGGCGCGAATCAGCCGCGCCAGACGATACGGACCGACGAAATCTCGAACCTTAGTCACGTCCACACCTGCGGTTGATGCTGGGTAATCGCCGATCGGCAACAGGGCACGGCGCCTGCCGTCGGCAGGATCCTTCCGGACCAAGGCGGAAGGCTCCCATCGGTCAACAGTTTAACTCACCACGGGCCGCTCTGAAAGTGCACCGCCGCTTGTCAGCAGCCGCTCGTACAGGCCGCGGAGTTGCCGCGTCATGTGCTCGTGCCGGAACACCTCTGTAAACCGCTGGCGGCCGTTGCCCGCCAGCCGCTGCCGCAGACACGGGTCGCGTGCTAGCTGGACCAGCGCGTCGGCCAGCGGTTCGATGCACTTCGGCGGCAACAGAAACCCGGTTTCGCCGTTCAGGACCACTTCCCGCGCCCCGTCCACATCGTAGCTGACCACCGGTTTGCCCGCGATCAAGGCCTGGGGCAAGGCCCGCGCCAGCCCCTCACGCAGACTGACGTGGACCAAAATGTCCATCGCCCCCAACAATTGCGGGATCCGGGCGGGCGGCACCAAGCCGGTGAATTGGAAGCGGTCCGCCAGCCCGGCCTGCCGCAACTGATTCTCCAACGACTCCCGCAGGATTCCGTCGCCGATCAGCAGGAATCGGGCCTGCGGACACGCCTGCACGACGCGCGCCGCCGCCGCGATCAAGTACTCGTGCCCCTTGAGGTGAAACAACCGGGCGATCTTGCCGATCACGACGTGCTGGTCCGCATAGCCGAGTTCGGCCCGCACGCGCTGGCGGTGCTGATCGGCCGCCAGGAACGGCTCGACATCCATGCCGCTGTAGACCGTCGTGAATTTTGCTCGCGGCGCGACCCCGGCGTCAACCAACAAGTCCGTCATGGCGTCAGCGACGCTGACCAGTGCATGGCACCGCCGCGCGGCGTAGGCTTCACACCAGCGGAACAGGTTCCTGGCCGCCGCGTTTTGATACGGATGGAACGGAGCCCCGTGGACGGTGTGGACGATGGCGGGAACCCGCAGTGCGTGCGCCGCCAACCGCCCCAACACGCCGCCCTTGGCACTGTGCGTGTGGACCACATCCGGCCTGAAGTCGCGCAAGATCCGCTTGACGGCCCGGTAAGCCTGCCAATCGCGCCACGGATGAATCGCCCGCCGCAGGGAGGGAACCAGCGCCAGCGGCACCCCCCCTCCCCTGCCCTGTGTCAACAGCTCGCCCTCCGGCCCCAGCGACGGCCCCGTGACCAACAACACGTCGTCGCCAAACAAGCGGATCAAATCCTGGCAGCACAGCAAAGTGTTCTCCTGCGCCCCGCCGACGATCATCCGAGTTATGACGTGTGCGATCTTCATGGGGAAGCAATGTTGCGGGTTGCGGGTAAGTGATCGGTGATCGGCAATCGGTAATCGGAGATCGGTTTCCGGTGACCAGTCACCGATCACCAGTCACCGATCACCGGTAACCTCCCCCACTTCACCACCCATAGTCCACGCTCACCAGAAACAAGCCTTGCGGCGGCGCCGTCATGCCAGCACGTTTGCGGTCCCGCGCCGCCAGCACCTCCGCGATCCACGACACTGGCTGCCGGCCTCGTCCGACTTCCACCAAACTGCCGACGATGTTGCGGACCATATTGTACAAGAACCCGTCCGCCTCGACTTCCACGAAAACCCGGTCCAGGAAATCGCCCGTCCGCCGCTGGACCGTCAATTCGTAAATCGTCCGCACGCTGCTGGCCCGCGGCGAGCCGGCGGCCTCGAAGCTGGAGAAGTCGTGCCGGCCCAGCAGCACTGCGGCCGCGGCCTGCATGGCCTGGACATCCAGCCGGTGAGGAAAATGCCAAGCGTACGCACGCTCAAACACATCACGCATCGGACCGTCCTGGACCACGTAGCGATATCGCTTGCGGATCGCGTCGCGAATTGCGTGGAAACCGTCCGGCGCTTCCCGAACTTCGCGGATCACCATGTCCTTCGGCAGATTGGCGTCGAGCGCCTTGCGGAGCACCTCCGCCGGCAAATGCGTTTGGCTACTGAAACTGACGACCTGGCCCAACGCATGGACGCCCGCATCCGTGCGCCCGCTGGCGACCGCCCGGATCGGCTCGCCCGTCACCTGCCGCAACGCCGCCTCCAACTCCGCCTGGATCGTCCGCGCGTTGGCCTGCACTTGCCAGCCGGCGTAGGCGGTGCCGTCGTACGACAGAGTCAGTCGAAATGTGCGCATCACGGCGGGACAATATACCCACCCTCCGCCAATCGTCCAACGGGGGCGGGGGGCACGACATGCACAAGACCGCGCAGGAGACCCGCGGTCGGCGGTTTCGGCGAGGTCAGGAAACCTGCGCCAAACCTGGAGAACGAATGGTGAAAACTGATTCGTGAATACTGAATGAGGAATAATTGTGGACGCCCCGGGCCGTTTCCATTCTGCATTCCGTCTTCACGATTCAGTCTTCAGTATTGCAGAAACTCCCACAGGCGACCGGTGAACGGATTCCTTCTCGAGAACCTCGCGGATATCATACACGTACACGCGCGGACATGGCGCCGAAATCCGTTTACAAGGGTACGATTGACATGCGGTTTGGAAGCGGAATCGTTCTCGGTGTGCTCGCCGTTCTGGCGACGGGTTGTTCGAGGCCCGCCAGCGATGCGGTCGGGTCCTCGGAAACGGGTCAGGTTGAAAACGTTCAAGCCGACAGCGCCTCTGAGGTCCCGCCGGAGCCTCGGCAGATCAACATCATCTACCCCCTGGCCAACGCGCTGTTTCCGCCGGAGATCGCCGCGCCGACATTTCGCTGGGAAGACGATGAGTCAAGTTGTGACGGGTGGCGGATCGAGATCCGGTTCCAGGACGGCCCGCCGATGGAATTCCGCAGCGATTCGCCGCAGTGGACACCGGAGGATGAGGACTGGGAGTCGATCAAGGGCCGCTCGCGCTCCGCCGAGGCGGTGGTCACCGTGGCGGGCGTCAGCCGCGCCGCCCAAGACCGGTTTGTGTCCAGGGGCAGTACTTCCATCCGCACCTCGGGCGACGAAGTGGGGGCGCCGATTTTCTATCGCGAGGTGAATCTGCCCTTCCGCGACGCAGTCAAGGATCCGTCCCGCATCCGCTGGCGGTTTGGCGAGATCTCCGCCCGCCAACCGCCACCGGTGGTCCTGGAAAAACTGCCGGTCTGCGGGAACTGCCATTCGTTCTCCGCGGACGGCCGGGTCCTGGGCATGGATGTCGATTACGCGAACGATAAAGGCTCGTACGTCATCACCGACGTGGTCCAGGACATGATCCTGCAGCGGGAGCACGTCATCACGTGGGGAGATTACAAGAAGGAAGACCGGCAGCCCACGTTCGGCCTGTTGTCCCAGGTTTCGCCCGACGGCCGTTACGTGGCGAGCACGGTCAAGGACCGCTCGGTGTTCGTCGCCACGGACGATCTCGCGTTCAGCCAACTGTTCTTTCCCATCAAAGGGATCGTGGCCATCTACGACCGCCAGACCAAGGAGTTCCGCGCGCTGCCGGGGGCGGACGACCCGCGCTTGGTCCAGAGCAATCCGGTCTGGAGCCCGGACGGTAAGTACCTGGTTTTCGCCCGGAGCGAGGCGTATCAGCTAAAGAACCTCCGCAGTGACTCGCGCGTCTTGCTGACCCAGGCGGAGTGCCGGGAGTTTCTGAAGGACGGCAAGGTTTTTCGTTTTGATTTGTACCGGATTCCCTTCAATGGCGGCCGGGGCGGCACGCCGGAGCCGCTGGCCGGGGCTTCCGACAACGGCCTGAGCAACTACTTCCCGAGGTTCTCGCCGGACGGCAAGTGGATCGTGTTCTGCCGGGCCAAGAGCTTCATGCTGCTGCAGCCGGACAGCGAGCTGCACTTGATCCCAGCCGAGGGCGGCGAAGCGCGCCGCCTGCGGTGCAACACGTCGCGGATGAATTCGTGGCACAGTTGGTCGCCCAACGGCAAGTGGCTCGTGTTTTCCTCGAAGGCGTTTTCGCCCTACACGCAGCTGTTTCTCACGCACATCGACGAAGCCGGCGAGGGCAGCGTCCCCGTGCTGCTCGATCGCTTTGCAGCCTCCGACCGGGCCGCCAACATCCCGGAGTTTGTCAACACCAAACCCGGAGCGATCCGGCAGATCGCCGCGGCGTTTCGGGACGACAGCAATTACTTCCGCGCCGCTTACGCCTTGCTGAAATGGGGCCGAGATCCAGTCGCCGCCACTCCCCTGCTCCGCCAGTCGCTGAAAATCAATCCCCAGAACATCATGGCGCTGCTGGAATTGGCGACCATCTTGACCGATCAGGGGAAATTGGATGAGGCGAAAACCCATATCGCGACCGTGCTCGACCAGGACCCGGACGACGTGGACGCCCACCACTGCCTGGCGGTCGTGTTGGCCAAGGAAGGGAAGCACCGGGAAGCGGCCGACCATTGCCGGCGGGCGCTGGAGCGATCGCCGAATTCGCCGATTGCCCATCTGAATCTGGGACGGATTCTGCTGGAGACGGGCCAGGCCGACGAAGCCGTGGAACATCTGGGCGAAGCCCTCCGCCTCGATCCGACGGACGCCACTGCAAACTATTATTGGGGATACATCCTGCAGTGCCGGGAGAAGCCGCAGGAAGCCGCCGTGTACTACCGGCACGCCGTGGAACTCGATTCCGAATTCATCCCGGCCATGCTGGGTCTGGCGTCGTTGTGCATCGCCAACGTTCGCGCGGACTCGGCGCGGTTCCCGCCACAGGGCGAGTGACCGTGGAGGTCAAACCGCTTCCCGGCGCCAACATCCGGTTCGTTCCAACCATCGGGAGCACGGGGGGACGCGAGGCGACGGCGATTACGGACGAGAGCGGGGCTTACGAAATGTCGACGCTGGCGCCGGGAGTTCCGCCTGACCAATCGAAGGGCGTGATTCCGGGCGAGTATGTCGTGGCCATCAGCCGGGTGGCCATGCCGGATGGCGGCCCGCCGCCGGCGGACATCATCGACGAGAACGATGCCATCGCCAAAGGGCTGAAGCAGTACGTGCCGGCGCAGTACACCAATCCGGAAAGGTCTCCGTTGAAGATCACGGTCGCTTCGCCGAAGACCGAAAAGAATTTCGATCTGTGACGGAAGTCCCGCCGCGGCGAGCGATCGGAGCTTTGGAGTGCGGCGCCTTGTCGCCGCTTTGGCACCGGCGCCGTTACTGCTCGCCCGGGCTGGGTTCAGATTCACTGCCTCGCCCCAACGCCGTCACACCGAGTCCCCCGCTGCCGCGCTGAGTGCGGGTTCAAAGCGGCGACAAGGCGCCGCACTCCAAAACCTACCGTCGCGCGGCGGGTTCGATGCGAATGTCGTCGAAGGAGATCTCGCCGGTGCCGCCGAACAGGCTGAGGCGGAGGATGGCCTGCCGCGACGGGACGGGGACGCGGATCTCCTTGTCCAGCTTCCGCCAGTCGGCAGAGCCCAGGAACATCCCCAGGAAGGACATGCCGACTTCCTTGCGGTTCTCGTCGTAGAACGTCACCAGCGCGGCCGGGCCTTCTTCGCTCAAGGCCCAACCCCGCTTGGCGTCGCGGTACTTGACCCAGGCCGAGACGTTGATGGCGGGCACCGTGCGCCCGTCGGCCGCAAAGCCTTGCATGATGTGCGCCATGCGGCCCGGCGTCTGGTTGCGGATGGTGATAAAGTTCTGGCCCTCGGGCGCGTCCCGGCCGGTCTCCCAGGTGACCAGCCGCTGATAGTACCAGCCGGGCAGATACCCGTTGGCGCCGGGCGGCTGCTCGAAGTTGCCGTTGACTACGCCGGGCAGCGTTTGGCCGTCCTGGGCTTGACGCTCTTGATCGGCCTGGCCGGTCATGGGGACGAACAGCGTCGGCTGCAGCTTCTCGGCTGCGAGTTTGCCGTCTTTCTTGCGCAGCAGGTACAGCGTCTGCTGGTACGTTTCGCCGACGGGCACGATCATCAGGCCGCCTTCGCGCAGTTGGTCGACCAGCGGCTGGGGCACTTTTTCCGGGCTGCAGGTGACGATGATCTTGTCGAACGGCGCGTGTTCCGGCCAGCCTTGAAAGCCGTCGCCGACGCGGACGAAGACGTTGTTGTAGCCCAGCCGCTTCAACGTGCGTTCGGCCCGCAGACCCAGCAGCTCGACGATCTCGATCGTGTACACTTCCTTGACCAGCGGGCTGAGCACCGCCGCCTGGTAGCCGCTGCCGGTGCCGATCTCCAGCACGCGGTCTTCCCGCTGCGGGTCCAGCTGCTCCGTCATGAACGCGACGATGAACGGCGAGGAGATCGTCTGGCCTTCGCCGATCGGCAGGCCCATGTCGTAGTAGGCGCTGGCCCGCTGGTCGCGCGGCACGAACTCGTGCCGCGGCGTGGTCCGCATGGACCTCAGCACCCGCGGGTCCTTGACGCCGTCGGGCATGATGATCTGTTCGACCAGGTAGCGGCGAGCCTGCTCGAACTGCGCCGGCGTTTGCGCCGCGGCCGGCTGCGGCGCGGCGACAGAAGCGAGGCATGCTGCGAGAACCCACACGTTTCGAGTCATCATGATCTCTCCGCTTAAACGTCAGACAGATTGGGGAAGCTGACAGAAAGATGGGGTGACAGAAAAATGCGGGAAGAGAGACGTGGGAACGCGGAGCGAGGCGAGCAGAGAGATTCTCGAGGCGAGAACGGGTTTGTGCCGGAACTGCGCGGACTTGTTCCGGCCTACCCAGCTTGTTCCGGCCTACCCAACTCTGCTCCCCCCTGCCCTGCCCCGCATTTCATCTTTCTGTCACCCCATCTTTCTGTCAGCCTTCTTCTGTTTCTGTAACGCCGAGGCGCCGTTATTTCTGCGCTGCTTGCCGCAGGTCGGCCAGCAACTGGGCGACTTGGCGATGCACGGCAAAGGTCTGCCGCACGTCCAGCGTTCCGCGGACGCCCAGATGAATGCTGCCGGGCCCACCCACCTCATCCCATGTGCTAGGCGCGACGGTGCTGGTGATCGCCTCGATCAAGTGATCCGCCTGCGAGTTTGCCAGCAGGTCGTCGACACGGTAGAACACCAACTGCAACTGGCTCGCCTCCGCTTCGGGCGTCATGATCTGGATGCCGCTCTGGCCGGCTCGCCAGGTCAAGTCCAACGGAGCAAGCAGCAGCGACAGCGCCGAACCCAGACGCACGTCTTTCACCTTCATCGTGATCGGCACGTCGAGGGCGATGCCCACGTCCGCCAGCGAATTCTCGTCGACCTTGATTTCCAGCTTGTTGCGGTCTCGCAGGAAATCGACAACCTGCGTCAGCGGCGTCTCGATGAATTCAATCCGGGTCAATTTCTCCAATGCTGCTGCGACGGAGTCGCTCATCAGCCCCGGACTTTTTGCCGGCACGGGCGAGCGGACGGGGGTCATCAGATCACCGTAATGCTTCTCGATTTGCCGATGGTTCGCCTGGGTCTGGGAGATGACCAGCACGCTGGGAGGCAAGGCCATGACGGAACCGGGGCCGCCCACGGCGTCCCAGCTTTCCGGAGCGATGTTCCGCATCAGGTCGGCGATCAGATCTTCGATCCTCAACGGCCGCAGCAGCTTGTAGACCCGGAACGGCACATCCTGTTCGGCGGCATCCTTCGTGGTGACCAGGAGCACGTCGTGCTTGATGATCCAGGCCAGCTTCAGCGAATCGAGTACGGCCCCGAAGGTGGTCCCCAATTCGCCCTGCTGCGACGGGGCCGTCACCGGCGTGTCGGTCGCGATTCCGCTGTCGTCCAAGGCGCGACGATCGATCTGGATATTCACGTCGTGCTGATCGGACAGAAACTCCAGGACCTGACACAGGGGCGTGCCGATGAAGCCGAACTTCGTCGGCTGCTGCAACTTCTGACGGATGGCGTCTTCGCGCGTCGGCAGTGCGGGCTTGGCAGCGGCTTGTCCGCGGGCGCCGGCGGAACGGGCGTAGTCGCGGTCGGCGGCGCTCAGTCGATCCAGCGGCACGGTTACGACCTGCCCGTCCGGCTTCCGCAGCCGCACGCTGTAGCCGGTCACGTCGAGCAGTTCCGCCTCGATGGTGAACACGCCGCTGCTGTCCGTCCATTGGCGGGCGTTCAGCGGAGCGGCGGGCAGGCACAGTGTCACGAGAATTGCCAAGGTCACGATGCGATACATGGTTTACCCTCCCCTCCCCTGCCCTTTCGCTGGCGGCTAACCGGCTTCACGAAAGCCTGAAACCCTAATCTTTCACTTAATCTCCCCGGCTCCAAGACGGTAGGCCGTAGGAAGAGATTAGGTGAAAGATTAGGTGAGAGATTAAGATGTTTTTGGCCCAGGCATCCCCGTTCGCCTACTGCACACGCAGCCCTTTGGGCAGGGATTCTCCAAATGCTCGCCCCTGTTCTTCGCGGTCCAGCGTGCCGACTTCCTGGACCAGGTGGATCAGGTGCGGCGGCGCGCTGACGCTCTGCATCCAATCTACCACTTCGCGACGCACTTTGTCATCCAAATCCCGGTAACGATCGCCGGTGCGACGGGCGATTTGCATGGCGGCGAACGTCTCCAAATCGCCCGGCTCGCGCGTTCCCAACAGTTTTTCCAGCCAGCGCGTGGCGGTTTCCGCCGCCACGACGGTGTTCAGTGGTCCGTACAAGGGCTGGCGAGCCCCGCAGCGGCCCAGCGTCCAGACCATCGCCGCCCGCGCCGGTTGCATGGATTTCTTCGACATCAAGTCGATCAGCTTGTCGCCCAATTCCGTCTTGTCGCCCACCGGCAGCAACTCCAGGCCGCCCAGCAACCGCCACATCTCGATCGACTGCTGGGGCGTGAATCCGACGTCGGTGCTGCCTTTGCCGGCCGTCGTGCGGCGGTGCAGCGAACGGACCGCCGCCAACAGAGGATCTGCAATGGCCCGCTGCTGGCCGGACGACAACCCGCCCGCGATCCGCCGCCACAGGATCCACGACTCGGTGCGGACGCCTGCCGTCGAGTGCACCAGCTTGCCTTGGACGATCCGCCATGTTTCCGACACGCGCCAGTCGTCCACCGCCAAACCGTAACCCGGACGCAGAGCGAAGCCCAGCAAGTTCAGCCAGCGGGCTTCATGCTCGGCGCTCTTCCGCCGACCCGGCTGGTAATCCATCAACTTCTCCCAGATCCGCCGCAGCAGCGACATGGGCCATTCGTGGCGGTCCAGATCCAGCGCGGCGGCCAGACGCTTGACCAGAGCATTCGGTTTGTCCTGGCCGTCCGCTCCGAACGTCGCTGCAATGACTTCCGCGCAGCGGTCCCACGTCTCCTCCTCGACCACGCCCTCCGCCTCGCCGGCCGTTTCGCGGGCCTCTTGGTCCGTCTGGGTCGCCGAACGGACGTCGAACTGCAGCCGCCAGCGGCGGTCCGATCCGGCTTCGCTGCACCACAAATCCAACGTGCCGATTTCGGTCAGCCGTGCGTGCAAGTGGACGGCCAGCGTGCCGGCCTGCTTCTTGCCCCGCGTCCGCAGCACCGTGCGAATCGGCGGCAGCGGCTTCATCTGCTCGCGATCCATGGGCAACAACTCGCCCGGCGCGTCGGTCAGCCGGACGCTGGACACGTACAGCGGGAACTCCGCAGGCTGGTGTACCAGCAGGTCGAAACGGCGCTGGACCAGGTCGATCGCTTGTCCGGGTTCCGCGTTGCCGGGTACAAGGCAGACGGCCGAGGGCGGGTCGCTTTCCACGCCGATGTAGTAGGTGCGAGCCAACCCGGCCGCGATCCGCACCCCCCTGCCCCGCCGCACCGTGCCGTAGTAAGCCGCGCCGTACGCCACGGCCAAATCCAGGCGTTCGTTGTCCAGCACGATGGGCGACCAGTCGGGGTCGCCGGCGCGGAACCAGGACTCGATCACTTCCAGCAGCCGCTGGCGGATCAGCGGCGAGTTGAATACGCCGCCGTTGAACAGCACGATGTCGGGCCGAGCCGGAGCCGGCCCCCCTGCCCTGCCCTGCCCGCCGGCCGCCTCTTCCGCGCCGGCATGACGATGGGCCGTCAGGAACGCGGCCAGGTACCGAGTGACCGCGGGATCCGGCGCGTAGGGCAAACCGAATTCGCGGAATCCCGATTGGACCTTGCGCGGTTTGTCGTCCAATCCGGCAAACGGAAAAAAACCGTCCAACAGCATCCGCCGGACTTCGTCCCGGTCGACGTCCACGCGCACGCCGCCGCCGATCAGCCGCGCGCCGGCGCCCGGCAAGTTGAACGTCACCTGCGGCGGGCAGCCATCGGTCAGCACGTCTTCTTTGACTCGCCGGCAAATGCGGACCAAGACGGCCCACTGGTGCGGCTGCAAATTGCCGCCGAGTCGTTCTTCCAGGTGTTTGGCCAAGGTCAGATCCTGGTTGTCTCCGCCCAGGATCAGATGATCGCCCACCGCCACGCGGTGAAACTGGACCTTGTCCCCTTCGCCGCGGCGTACGCGGATCAAGGTGAAATCGGTCGTCCCGCCGCCGATGTCGCAGACCAGGATCTTCTGGCCCGGCTCGACGCGCCGCTCCCAGTCCGCGTGATGCTTGTCAATCCAAGCATAGAAAGCCGCCTGCGGTTCCTCGATCAACACCACGCGCGGCAGTCCGGCCGCGGCGGCCGCCTGCACGGTCAGTTCGCGGGCCACCTCGTCGAACGAAGCCGGCAACGTGAGTACGACATCCTGGTCCTGCAACGGATCGTTCTTGAACTGCGCGTTCCACGCGTCGCGCATGTGCCGCAAGTAGCGGGCGCTGGCCTCGACGGGACTGAGCCGCTGGATGTCCGCCGCGCCTTGCCACGGCAGCAGGTCGGCCGTGCGATCGACGCCGGAGTGGCAGAGCCACGATTTGGCGGAGGCGATCAGCCGCGACGGCGCGCGGCTCCCCTGCTCGCGGGCAAAGGTGCCCACCGCATGCGCCGGTGATTCTCGGCACCAAGGCAACCGCAGTCCCGCCGCCATCGCCTCGTCCGCCACCAGCTGATAGTGAAACGAGGGCAGCGTGTCCAACGCCTCGACCTGTCCCACGTCGACCAGTTGCGGGATCCGAAAGGTCTGCACTCGCCACGGTTCGCGGCTGGTATCGACGTAGCCCACGGCCGAATTGGTCGTGCCCAAGTCGATGCCGACAATAAAGCGGCTGGGCTGAACAAGGTCGTCAGGGGACGCTGGACCGGTCGGCATGCTGGCACCAAACCTCAAGTGGCCACGACCACGGAGCGTCAACCGTTGGGTTCAACGCCCAGCGCCCGCAACTGGGCGGCCAGGCGCTCCGCCCGCTGACGCTCCTCTTGAGCCCGTCGGCGTTCGAGTTCCCGCTGCGCGGCCAGTTCGACGTAAGTCGCAAAGGGCTGCCCATTGGGCTCAAACACCTGAAGGTCGCCGGACGACAAGTCGAAACGCACGCCCAGCCTGGGGCTCGTCCAGCCGTCTGCCTGAGGAATCTCAGCCAGACTGTTCCCTCGCCGGATCCAGCCTTCCAACTCGATTTTGTGTGGATCGAAGACGTAGTATTCCTCCACGTCAAAGCGGTCGTAGAACTGGAATTTCGACACTACTTCCGCGAGGCGGACGTGGGGCGACAGCACCTCGAACACCACCTGCGGCGCGACGTCGTCCTCGTCCCATTGCTGGTACGAGCCACGGTATCCCTTGGGCCGGCCGAACACCACCATCACGTCCGGCGCTGCCCGCACAGTGCTGTCCCCCTCGATCGGATACCAAAGCAGATCCCCGGCGACGAACACGTTGGGATCGTCACGGAACAATGCGTCCAGGCCGCCTTGGAGTGTCACAATCCACTGGAACTGCAGAGTATTGTCGGACATGGGCCGCCCATCGCTGTCAGGGTACTCGATTTTCGGTTTTCGACGGATCAGCGTTTGCGTGCTCATACAAGTCACAACCTCCAACGACCCGATTGGATCCACGAGTCATGATATGGCTCCGGAGGAAATAAGACAAGCCCGCCGTAGGGAGCCGGAACGGGTCGAAAGCCGGCGGGCAGGGTGTTCTTTTTCTTATCTTGGACCTCCGCACGTACTCGTACACGCGTATCTCTTCCTACTCGAAATCAGGGGGCTAGCGTGTACGAGTACGTGTACGCCATCATTCACCGGAGATGCTTTTCTGCCAACGCACGAGCATCCGCACTGAATCCGCGAGGAGTCCTTTTCCTTCCTCCGCCGTGCCTCTCAGTCGCAGATTGCGAACTGCGATAACATCAAGATCGGCCGCTCCAGGTATCAACCGTTGGGTTCTACGCCCATCGCCCGCAACTGGGCGGCCAGACGTTCAGCCCGCTGGCGTTCCCGCTCCCGCTGCTCGACCAGTTCGACGTAGGTCGCAAAGGGATGCCCGTCGGGATCAAACACCTTTAGGTCGCCGGACGACAAGTCGAAACGCACGCCCAGCCTGGGACTCGTCCAGCCATCTGCCTGTGGAATCTCGGCCAGACTCTCGCCTCGGCGAATCCAGCCCGTCAGATCGATCTTGTGCGGATCGAAGACGTAGTACTCTTCCACGTCAAAGCGGTCATAGAACTGGAATTTCCCGACTACCTCGCTGGCACGGACATGGGGCGACAGCACCTCGAACACCACCTGCGGCGCGATGTCGTCTTCTTCCCACTGCCGGTACGAGCCGCGGTATCCCTTGGGCCGCCCGAACACCACCATCACGTCCGGCGCAGCCCGCGTTGCGTCGTCTCCTTCGATCGGGTACCAGAGCAGATCCCCGGCGACGAACACATGGGGATCGTCCCGGAACAGGGCGTCCAGGCCACCTTGGAGTGTCACAATCCACTGAAACTGCAGAGTGTTGTCGGACATGGGCTGCCCATCGCTGTCGGGGTACTCGATCTCCGGTTTTCGACGGACGAGCGTTTGCGTGCTCATACGGGTCCAGGCCTCCAACAAGCCGAATTGGCTCAACCAGTCATAATACGGCTCCGGGAGAACCGAAACAAGCCCGGCGTAGGGAGCCGGCGGCGCGTCAAAAGCGGGTCGGTAGGGTGTTCTTTCACCTAATCTTTCACTTAATCTCCCTCGGCTCCAAGGCGGTAGGAAGCAGGAAGAGATTAAGTGAAAGATCAGGTGAAAGATTAGGGTTTCAGGGTCCGACGAAACCGGCGAAGTTCTACCCCTCCTCTCCGCCCCTCAATCCTCCTCGCGGACACTGAACTCCAACTTCCATTTCTTCTTGCTCTTGGTGCTCACGCACCACAATTCGAACACGCCCAACTCCGTGACTCGCGATTGGAACTTGACGGGTACATACGGCTCCTCGATCGCCTCGTCGGCGTCCAGCGTCGCTTCCATGGAATCGGTTTCGGCCAGTTCCTCTTCGCCCCACGACGGCAGCACGTCGCCCACTTTGTCCTGCTTGCGAGTCGGCGAGCTGAAGAAGCGGAAATGCGCCGGCTCGCCGACCACCAACCCGATCTCCTGCGAGGGCACGTCGGCCTGATCGCCTTCTTCCATGCCCAGCGGAGCGACGCACAGCGCCCGCAACGGCCGCGGCGCACCGGGGATGGCCAGTCCAGCGGTCTCGATGCCCACATAATAAGCCCGCGCCGTGCCGCCGCGGATCCGCACGCCCCCGCGGTGTTTGGCCCAGCCGTAGTAGGCCGCGCCGCGCGAGACGGCGTTGTCCAGATCGGGCTTGCCTTCCAGGTATTTCGGCTTCTGGCCGTCGGCCCAATCGGCGAGGACCTGCATCAGCCGGTCCGCCAAGGCCTTGGCCTTGAAGACGCCGCCGTTGAGCAGCACGTGGGTGGGCTGGACCGCCCCCCCCTGCCCTGCCCCGTGGTCTTGCAGAAAAGCCGCCAAATGGCGCGTCACGGCCGTGTCCTGCTCGAACGGCAGGCCGATGTCCTGGAAGCCCGACGCTCGCCGCCGCACCGGACGGTCGCCGATCGCGCAGCGCGGGAAAAATCCGTCGACCAGGATTTCCAACGCCTGCTTGCGCTTCATTTCGATCGACACGGTGCCGCCGATCAGCTTGCTGCCCCGTCCCAGGACCGAAATCGTGTGCGAGTTGGGGGCGTCCGCCGCCAGCAACGTTTCTTTAGCGGTGCGGCAGGCATGCCATAACGACACCGATTGCCAGGGGTCGAGCTTGACGCCCTTGTTGCCGAACACCTCGGCGGCGTGATAGGCCAGCGTCAGATCCATATTGTCACCGCCGACCAGCAGGTGGTTGCCCACGGCCTCGCGCTGCAGGATCAACTCGCCCTTCTCCTCGCCCACCTTGACCAGGGTAAAGTCGGACGTGCCGCCGCCCACGTCGCAGACCAGCAGCATGTCGTTCAGCTGGAGCGATCTCCGCCAGCGGTTGCCCAGCGAATCCAGCCAGGCGTACACGGCCGCCTGCGGCTCTTCCAGCAACAGCAGGTTGCCGGGCAGTCCGGCCGCCAGCGCCGCTTCGCGCGTCAACTCGCGGGCCGCCGCATCGAACGACGCCGGCACGGTCAACACGACCAACTGCTCCTCCATCGGAGCCTCCGGAAAAGCCTGGTCCCAGGCAGCGATCAGGTGCTCCAAGTAGCGGCGCGACGCGGCGACCGGTGAAATCTTGGGCACGCCCGCCGGCGCGTTCCAAGGCAGGATATCGCCGCGGCGATCCACGCGGCCGTGGCACAGCCAGGACTTGGCGGCCCCCACCGTCCGCTCCGGGACTTCGGCGGACTGGCGGCGGGCCAATTCGCCGACGGCAAAGTCCCGTCCCTCGGCCCACGGCAGATCGAACGTGCCTTGGCCGATCTCGTGCTCGCGGCCCAAGAACACAAACGACGCCAACGACCCCAGCGACTCGACGGTGCCAGCCGCCACCAACTGCGGAACCGGCAGCGTCTGCACCACCGGCTGCTCGGCGTCCAGCGGCGTATACGCAATCACGCTGTTGGTCGTGCCCAAGTCGATGCCCAAGACGTAGCGAGCGGTCATTGTCTCACGTGCCTCCGATGTGTGACGTTACGGGTGATCGGTGATCGGTGATCGGTGATCGGTAATCGGTAATCGGTGATCGGTGATCGGTAATCGGTAATCGGTGCTTCGCATCCCGTAGCAACTGCCCACTGACAACTGCCCACTGACAACCGATCACCGATCACCGATCACCTCCTCACACCTCCACCTCCGCCGGGGCCACGACGCGGGCCGACGATTCGTGGCCGGACCAGGCCGGCAGTTCACATTTCGTGGCCTGCCAGCCGTGATGGACCAGCCGGCCGCGAAACGGCGGCTGGCCCGTCACGTTTCCGGCCAGCCGAAAGCGGCCGGCATCGAATCCCGTCGGCACTTCGACGGCAGCCCCCTCCGCCTGGTCCAGGACGGGCTTGAGGGCAAACAGCCGATCGAGCACTTTGCGCGTGTCTCTCAACACATCCCGCGCCGCCGCCCCGACTTGCGCGTCGCTGTACTCGTCCAACGACTCCTGCGCCAGGTCCAGGAAACGCGCCTCGCGCTGCAAGGCCGCTAGCAGCGTGATCGCCTCGCTCCGCGGCGGTGCTTTAGGGCGCTCGATGCGGACCGTCGGCGCCGACGGTTTCGGCGGCTCGGCGGCGGGCAACGCCGGTTGGTCGAGCGCCCGTTTGACGCGAGTCGCCACATCACCCCGGAACAAAACCGCAAAAAACACCCGTATCGCCAACAATAAATGCATCGCAACGCCTTTCGTTCACAGACCTTACGCACTAACCTTTGTTTGTGTACGATATGGCCAACGTGGCAGGCACGCTCCGCGTGCCGTCCGCTTTCCATCCTCTAGTACACTGGACGATGGGCAAGTTTGTCAACCCGCCGCGAGCGTGCCATCCGCGAGTGAGGCAAGCCATGCGACTGGTCTCCCTGAGTCTGACACTTTGCATTGACAAGGACTATCCTGATGAAGACCCCTGTTCGGACTGCCCTGCTCTTCTCGGCCGGCATGATCTGCCTGTCATTGTGCGTCCTCGCCAGCCGCGCCGGCGAAGAGATGCGAACCTGGACGACGGCCGACGGTCGCCACACCACACAGGCCGCCATGCTCGGTTTCAAGGACGGCATGGTGCAACTTCGGAAAGACGACGGTAGGGAGATCTCGGTGCCCGCAGCCAAGCTCAGCGAGGAGGACCGGGAGTACGTGCGCACGGAACAGCAGCGGCGCAAAAAAGAATCCGCCCCGGCGAAGGCCAAAGCCGGTCGTACGGGCACAGCGGCAACTGGATCGACTGCCGCCGCGACTGCCGGCCCCTGGCCGCGATGGCGAGGCCCCAACATCGACGGCGTATGCCGCGAGACCGGACTGTTGCAGCAATGGCCCGAAGGCGGGCCGCAACTGCTGTGGCAAGCAAAAGACATCGGCACGGGTTTCGCCGGCGTTTCGGTCGTCGGCGACAAGATCTTTACCATGGGCCGCCGCAGCGGCACGGAGCATCTGTTCGCCTTGAACGCCGCCGACGGCTCGATCCTCTGGGCCACGCCGATCGGTCCGGGCAAGAACCAACGCGGCTCCAACTGCACGCCCACCGTCGACGGCGACCTGGTCTATGGCGTCTCGATCGAAGGCGACTTGATCTGTGCCCGCACCGACAACGGCGAGCCCGTCTGGCAGAAGAACTTCGCCCGCGATTTCGGCGGCAAGATGATGACCGGCTGGGGCTACAGCGAATCGCCGCTGGTCGATGGCAATCTGCTGGTCTGCACGCCGGGCGGCGAACAAGCCGTCATGGCGGCGCTGGACAAGAAAACCGGACGTCCCGTGTGGACGACCGCGATGCCCTATGGCGGTTCCCACGGCAAGGACGGAGCCGGCTATTCGTCGATCGTCATCAGTCAGGGGGCGGGCGTGAAACAGTACATCCAGCTGGTCGGCCGCGGCTTGATCGGTGTCGAGGCGGACAGCGGCCAACTGCTGTGGCGCTACGATCGGATCGCCAACGGTGTGGCGAACATCCCCACGGCCATTGTCAGCGGCGATGACGTGTTCTGTTCCACCGGCTACCAAACCGGCGCCGCCCTGCTCAAGCTGAGCCGGTCCGGACGCGGCGTCCAGTTTCAAGAGCAGTACTTCCTGGACGCCGGCACCTTGCAGAACCATCATGGCGGAATGGTCCTGCTGGACGGCCACATCTACTGCGGGCACAAGCACAACGAAGGGTTCCCGATCTGCGTCGAGATGAAAACCGGCCGGGTCAAATGGGGCGGCGACCAACGGGGCGCGGGCTCCGGGTCCGCCGCCGTGCTGTACGCCGACGGCAACCTGTACTTCCGCTACCAGAACGGCATCATGGCCCTGATCGAAGCGACCCCGGAGCGATACAACTTGAAAAGTTCCTTCAAACTCGCCTCCGTCCGCGCCGAAAGCTGGCCGCACCCCGTAATCGCCGACGGCAAACTGCTGCTGCGGGATCAGGAAGTGCTGATGTGCTACGACGTGAAGGCGAAGTGAGATACGGGATACGGAATACGAGATACGGGCTCCTCGTTCCCAGGCTCCGCCTGGGAACGCCCTGCCTTGCCGGCTCCGCCGGCCGGATGCCAGCAAGAGCCCCGTAAATGAGGCTTGGCCAAGTCCCGACGCAATGCGCGTTCGAGTTGGGTTAGGCATGTACAAAGCCGCCTGAGCGGATATCATGTTACGCTTGGCGTCGTGCGAGAAATAAGTGTCGTAAGCTTCCCGCTTGCGATCCTGCTGTCTGCCTCAAGCTGGAAGCTTACGCCACGCAAGAATCGGACAGCTGTTTCTCGAACGGTGCTTACGCCCCCCTGTCCCTAAGGCCCTTACTGCAGCCAACCATGAAAACCGACGAACTCCGCGAACGATACTTGACGTTCTTTGAATCCAAGGAGCACAGCCGGCAGAGGAGCGACGTGTTGGTTCCCACCTGGGACCCTAGCGTCCTGTTCACTCCCGCCGGCATGAACCAGTTCAAGGACCACTTCCTGGGCAAGGTCAAGCTGACCTTCACGCGGGCCACGACTTGCCAGAAGTGCCTGCGGACCGGCGACATCGACAACGTCGGCCGCACGGCCTACCACCACACGTTCTTCGAGATGTTGGGCAACTTCAGCTTCGGGGACTACTTCAAACGCGAGGCGATCAACTGGGCATGGGAATTCCTGACCGGCAAGCAGTGGCTGGGGATCGACCCGCAGCGTCTGACGGTGTCCGTCTACCTGGACGACGACGAGGCCGCCGGGATCTGGCAAAACGACGTCGGCTTGAGCCCTGACCGAATTGAACGCATGGGCGAGCACGACAACTTTTGGCCGGCCGGGGCGCCCAGCCAAGGTCCGGACGGCGTCTGCGGCCCGTGCAGCGAGATCTTCTACCACGACGATTTCGGCGATTCGGTCGAGATCTGGAACCTGGTCTTCACGCAATTCCACCGCGTGGGCGATCCGCCCAACAATCTGCGCCCGTTGCCCAGCAAGAACATCGACACCGGCATGGGCCTGGAGCGCGCCGCGGCGTGCCTGCAGGGCGTCCCCACCAACTTCCACATCGACATCTTGATGCCCATTGTCGAAGCGGCCGCCGACGTGTGCGGCGTGCGGTACGAGTATCGTTCGGACAACGGCCGGCGGCTGCGCAGGATCACCGATCACATCCGCGCGTGTACGATGGCCATTCACGAGAACGTGTACCCGGGGCCGCAAAAGGAGAAATACGTCATCCGGCGCCTGCTGCGGCGGGCCGTGCTGGACGGCCACCAACTCGGGCTGCGCGAGCCGTTCCTGTACAAGCTGGTGCCGGCCGTGGTCCAGATGATGAAGACGTCCTACCCGGAACTGACCGAAACCACGCCACGCGTGGCCGACGTGATCGAGAATGAAGAGGCCAATTTCCTGGGCACCCTCGACGCCGGATTGGCCAAGGCCGAGACGATCTTCGCCGAGATGGCCAAGGGCAATCGCACCGCGGTCAACGGGGCCGAAGCCGCCGACCTGTACCAGACCTACGGCGTGCCGCCGGAGGTGTTCGAGACGATGGCCGCCGAACGCAATCTGGCCTTCGATTGGGAAGGCTACCGCCGTGCGATGACGCAGCACGGCGATACGTCGCGGGGCGCGGTTCAGATGGTGATGGGCGACCGGGGGCCGGTCGACGCGATCAAACGGGCGCTGCACGAAACGCCGTTCTTGGGCTACGAAACGACCGAAGCGGAGGCGGAATTGAAGTTCATCGTGGCGCAGAACCGGCTGTGCGATCACGTTCGCGAAGCCGGCCACCAGGACTCGCTGACACTGGTCCTGGACCGCTCGCCGTTCTACGGCGAGAGCGGCGGCCAGGTGGGCGACAGCGGCGAGATCGTCGGCCCCTCCTTCCGCTTCCACGTCAACGACACGCAGAAAGACGGAGGACTGCTGCTGCACGTCGGGCAGCTGGTCGCCGGCGAATTGCGGACCGGCCAGAAGGTCACGGCACGCGTCGAAACGCCGCGCCGGCAAGGCATCCGCCGGGCGCATTCGGCCACGCACATCCTGCACTACGCCCTGCAGAAGAACCTCGGCGCGCACGCCCGCCAGCAGGGCTCCAAAGTAGACGCCGATTGGCTGCGGTTCGACTTTACCAACATGGCCCCCGTCCCCGCCGATCAGCTGGCGGCGATCGAACACGACGCCAACAAACGCATCGCCGCGGCCGAACCGGTCAGCGCCCGGCTCGTCCCGCTGGCCGAAGCCCGCGCGGCCGGCGCGATGATGCTGTTCGGCGAAAAGTATCCCGATCCGGTCCGCATGGTGTCGATGGGCGAATTCAGCCGCGAACTGTGCGGCGGGACGCATCTGGACAACACCCGGCAGGTCGGCACATTGGAGATCATCAGCGAGGAAAACGTCTCGGCTGGCGTGCGGCGGATCGTGGCCCTGACCGGCGACAAAGCGCAACAGCATGCGGACCAGACGCGATCCGCACTGCAAACAGCGGCGCAGCGTTTGGGCGTCGCGGCGCTGGAAGTGCCCGACGCCGTGCGGCAGTTGATGCACGCCGTCCGCGAACTGAAAAAGCAGCTGACCTCCGGCGCCAAGGCCGCCGCGGCGGCCGCCAAACCCAAAGCCGCGGCCGCGCCGGCCGCCCCGCCCGAGTACCCGCAGATCAAAGCGGCCTTGCGCGACGCCGCGCGGATGCTGAACGTCTCGCCGTTCGACGTGCCCGACCGCGCGGCCGCCATGCTGGGCGAAGTCGAGGAACTGCGGAAGCAGTTGTCCCAACTGGCCCAGGCCGGCGACCTGTCGGCCGACGCCCTGTTGAGCAAGGCGGAGACGATCGGGACGACGCGAGTTGTGGTGGCCGAGATCCCCGGCGCGAACTCCAATCTGCTGCGGCAATTGATCGACCAGCTGCGCAAGAAAGCGGATTCCACCGCCATCCTGTTCGCCGCCGCGGCCGGCGAGGACAAGGTGCTGCTGGTGGCCGGCCTGAGCCGCGACCTGGTCCAGCGCGGCCTGAGCGCCGGCAACTGGGTCCGCGACGTCGCCCCGGTCGTCGGCGGCGGCGGAGGCGGCAAAGCCGACATGGCTCAGGCCGGCGGCAAACACCCGGAAGAACTGCCCGCAGCCCTGGAAACGGCCCGTACGATCATCCGCCGTTGGCTGTCCGCGTAGAGGGAAGAGCGTTCAGGAAAACTCCCGAAACCCGAACGCCGGATTCGGCACTTCCTTCGAGGAAGCGTGAAAGGACAAGCCATTGCCAGCAGCAGCGAATCGCTCCTGATGGGATCAGCCAGACGCCTCCTCGTGAGTTGAATCGCGTCTTCTGAGACATCAATCCCCATGGAGCGACGGTTCAGAAGCCGTGCAGCCACCAAGGTCGTCCCACTGCCACAGAAGGGATCAAGTACCATGTCCTCCTCATTGGTAGACATTTCGATGATTCGTTGGAGCAGCAGAATCGGCTTCTGTGTCGGATAGCCCGTGCGTTCCTTGGCTTTGGGGTTCAAGTACGGAATGTCCCAGACGTCGCCTAGGGGCACGCCTGTTTTTCGGCCGTTAGGGACAACGTTGCCGTCGTCGTCGCGTTGGTAGACGGACTTGTTAAACTCGTCACGTTCTCGTCGCTGCAATAGCTGATCGACGTTTGTGGCCGGCGAGTACTCGACCCTGACCGCGTTGAACGTGAACTCATCCGATTTGCTGTAGTAGTAGATGGTTTGATGTGCCGGCAGGAGCCCGCGGTGGGAATTGGACCATCGCCGATAGTGCCAGATGATTTCCGCTCGGAAGTTGTCCGAGCCGAAAATGTCATCAAGCAGCAATCGAGCGATGTGCGTGGCGTTCCGATCGCAGTGAAAGAACAGCGATCCCTTGGCCGACAGCAGCCGATGGATTTCGCGCAAACGATCAAACAAGAACGCGGCGTATTCCTCTTGCGAAGCCCAAAGATCCGCGAAGGCAAAAGCCCGTGTTCGGTCGCGCGTGTGAAGTTCGTGGACCTTCTGCGTGAAGAACGGCGGATCGACATACACGAGATCGACGCAGGCGGACATCATATCCCGCATGATGTCGAGACAATCACCCAGGCGGACTTCGGCGTCAGGTGCGGGGAGCATTTTCCTTCGCCAGCTTCTTAAGGATTCGGAGCAGATCCACACCCGTCCTGTCCTTCACGTACTTCCAAGCCGCGTCACGAACAACTCCCAGCACTTGATAGATCAGAAAGTGTGACCGGTCATCACTCTCCATCTCGCGGAGACGTGTGTCGATGCTACTTTTCAAGTCGCGGGCATACGAAAGCGCCAGACCACGGGGTCTTTTCTTCGATCGTCACCGTAATTGCTCTTGCCAAGATGCACAGGATACACAGCGTAGTCGTTTCCCCGCAATTCCCCATGCGCGACTAGGCGAGCAGAAAACCGCAGGTGTCGAGTATCTTTTCGGGCCCTTCTGACGATTTGCGCCGCGGCGTGATGCAAATGGCCGATGCTCAAGGCAAAATTCCATGTGGTGCTGGCGACGGACTGCAGGCTTCGCTAGAATCCCCCCGACATGTCCGCTTGGCGTCTGCTTCTTGCAGCTTCAGGGTGCGGCGACTCCTTCGCCGCTTTGACAAGAGGAGTCCGTTATGAGTCGTGGTTGGGTTGTAACCCTGGCGGGAACGGGAATTAACCTTGCGTTGGGTATCTTGTACACATGGAGCGTCATCAGCAAAGCCATCCCGGCGGATTGGAATTGGACCGAGCAGCAGAAATCATGGCCGTATGCCATCGCCTGCCTCGTGTTCTCCATCATGATGGTTCCGGCGGGTCGGCTGCAGGACAAGATCAGCCCGCGCTGGGTGGCCACGTTCGGTGGTTTGCTGGTCGGGCTGGGAATGATGCTGGCCAGCCGCAGCAATTCCTACTTCAACTACATGCTGGGTTTTGGACTGCTGGCCGGGGCCGGGATCGGGTTCGGCTACGCTTCCGCCACGCCACCGGCGGTGAAGTGGTTTCCCGCGGCACGGACGGGGATGATCGCGGGCATCGTCGTGTCGGGCTTCGGCCTGGCGTCGGTGTACGCGGCGCCGCTGACGAACTGGTTGGTCAAGCAGGAGGGCGGCGTACCGGGCGCGATGTTCATCCTGGGCCTTGCCTTTCTGGTGGTGGTCGTTGTCTTGGCCCAGTTGCTGCGCACGCCGCCCAAAGGGTACGTGCCCCCCGGAACCGTTCCGGCAAGCCCTGGCGCCGTTGCCAAGAAGGAAGATTTCTCGCCCGCCGAGATGCTGGGAACCAGCCAGTTCTACCTGCTGTGGTTCATGTACGCTTGCGGCGCCGGCGCGGGGTTGATGATCATCGCCAAGCTGGCCGCGATCGCGGACAAACAGGCTGGCATCGCCCTGGGCTTCGTGCTGGTGGCTTCGCTGGCCGTCGGCAACGGCGCCGGGCGAATTATCGCGGGCATGGTGTCCGACAAGCTGGGCCGCAAACCCACCATCATCGGTTGCCTGCTGTTTCAGGCGGTGCTGATGGTCGTCTTGACGCGAGCGACCCAAGGCTCGCCGCTGTCCACCGTGCCCGTGCTGGCGGTCCTGTCGGCGTTGATGGGCGCCAATTACGGCGCCAACCTGGCGCTTTACCCGTCGGTCACCAAGGACTTCTACGGATTGAAGAACTTTGGCGTCAACTACGGTTTGGTGTTTACCGCCTGGGGCATCGGCGGTTTTGCCTTGTCGCTGGTGGCGGGAAGACTGTACGACGCGTACCAGAACTTCAGCTACTCGTGTTATCTAGCCGCCTGCCTGCTGGTGCTGGCCGCCGTCGTCGCCTTGCTGCTGCGGCCGCCGCACGTGCAGCACACGCAGGAATCCTGAGGCGGCCAGACCGTTCCAGAAGCCCGGCTTTCGGAACGGCCGGGCTACCCTCCCAGTTTGACGAAGCGGTACATCGGCAGGTGCCGGTAGTAGACCTGCAGCGTGAGCAAGGCCATGGCGGTGGAATACATCCGGCCGCCGCGCGCCCCCCAGTCGGTGCCTTGGGGATTCCAGCTGCCGGTCTTGTGCCCGGACTTCTCCTGGGTGCGGATCAGGTGCTCGCGCATGCGGTGGTTCCACAGGTCGAAATGCGGGCCTTCCAGGTGGTGCAGCACCTGGGTGGCGTAGTAGTAATAGTAGATGGCTCCCAGGGTGGCGCCCGACTCGGGCGGCATGTTCTGCATCAGGTACTCGGCGCCGGCCAGCAGATCGGGCTCGTCCTTTTTCCATCCCAGGTACTGTCGCGTGAGCAGTCCGGCCGCCGACAGCGACAATTTCTCGGGCGTGTTGGGCGTGTAGCTGTAGCGTGAGTTCTTAGCTTCGGGTGGGCCCGCAGCGCAGGAATCCACGAACCGCCCCGCGCGGACCAAGGGGGGCTTCAGGACGTCGATGCCGGTCAACTGGGCACTGCGGATGGCCAGGAACACCCAGCCCGTGACCGACATGTCGCCGGCCGAGCCGGGACTGTAGCGCCAACCGCCGCCCTCTTCGTGCTGAGCGTTCAACAGGTACTTGATCGCCAGTTGGGCGTTGATCCTCAGGCGTTCGTCGCCGGACAGCCCATAGGCCTCGCAGAGCGCGATCGTGCCCAGGGCGTGTGCATACATGCTGCCGCCCAGGTAACCGTCTTGCTTGTCGTCCTTCTTCCTGCCGCGGATTTGGTTCTGGGCCAAGAAGATCAGGCCCCGCTCAACGACTTTTTGATAGGCGGCCAACTCGGGCGGTTCCTTCGGCGCGCGATTGTGCGTTACCCCCGCACCCAGGAACGGCAGGACGCCAAACGCCGTGCCGGCCGTCGGGCTGTCGTCGACCGCCTTCTCGAATTCGCCTTGGCAATCGCAGCCTGCGATGCCCTTGGCATAGTCCTTCAGCAACCAGCTGCCGTCCGACTGTTGGTGGGCAGCCAGCCACTTCAGCCCGCGCATCACGGCGGCCTCCGAGTCCGGCGTGCCGCCATAGAAGTCCAACAGGGCCTGCTTGCTTTCCGTCGTC
>CAYPGE010000049.1:0-30776 GCA_964409865.1 uncultured Pirellulaceae bacterium | reverse complement strand
TCCGGATCCTTGCCCCGGTTCGGCACAAAGTACTTGCGGTCCTTGCCCAGGCTGTGATAGTACCGCGTGTAGACTTCGCCTTCGCGCAGGTTCAGCACATAGCGGTGGCCCCAATCCCAATTGTGATAGTACCAACGGTGTTTGAGCCCCGACGGGTTGAAGCAGCGGTATTCCTGGGCCAAATCGCGCGGCGTGTCCCCTCCGGTCAAGAAGCCGTTCGGGCTGGTGGCGTTCAAGCAATGGTACTTGGCAATGTGGCCCGGTTCTGTCTTGCCGCCGGAAGCCGCACACGCCCCCTCCCGGCCGATGTCTTCGACGCCGGCGATCGTGACGCCGTCGCACAGTGTGTAGATGGCCGACATCGAGTTGTCGTACATGTGCCAGCGGTCGCCGTAAAAGCACTCCGGGACCGTGTGCAGCGAGATGTCCCAAAACTTGACCGGCAGGCCCATCTGGTGCCAGATGCCGCAATTGACGCCGGCGATCGTGCTGCACATCGTGTAGCCGTAGTCGTTGAATTGCCGGATCGGATCGGTCAATTCCAGACCGTGCAGGATCATCGGCGAGGTTTGCCGGCGGGCGATGTGGTTCCAGTAAAACATGGCCCAACACTTTTCTTCCGGCGTCGACCAACGGCCCGTGATACTGTGCACCATGCTGGCCAGGTCGCAGTAATCCGGGCTGGCGTCGGTCACGACCTTGACATTACCGACCTGCCCGGCGGCCGTGTCCGTCATCAGCCACGCCGCGTGGGGGGCCATCAGGGCGAGTGCCATGAGGGGAAGCGGAGGCAGGGGAAGAAATCGCATCGGTGGGCCTCTGAGAGCAAAGAAGGACTACCCAAATCAACTCGCAACATGGTACGCTATAAGAGATCCGTTGGCTACGATGGGGGCGGTCAGAAAAGAAAGGGCGATATGCACGAAACGATTCAAGTCAGCACGACCACGGCTACCAAGGCGGACGCCGAACGAATTGCCGCTGCGCTGGTCGAGCAGCGGTTGGCGGCCTGCGTCCAGGTCAGCGGCCCAATCCACAGCTGCTACCGTTGGCAAGGCGAGATCGAGACGGCCGAAGAGTGGCTGTGCAGCGCCAAGACAACGCGGGAAGCGTACGATCAGGTGGAGCAGGCGATTCGCGAATTGCACTCCTACGACGAGCCGGAAATCATGGCCGTGCCGATCGTGGCCGGCAGTGCCGGCTACCTGGCGTGGCTGCGGGAACAAGTGGGGGAAGAGTGAGCACGCGGTTGGCAGCGTTCGAGGAATAACTGTCCAGTGTTTCTTGCCGGTCATCACACGGAGTGTGACGGCTACTTTGAGGGGGCGACAATTATTCCTCGAACGCTGCTCAGGCCCAATGCTCGCCCGACCTGAATTCCGATTCCGCGGTGCTGCCGCGTTTTGACTCTTCGACTTTTTTACTCTTCGACCCTTTCCCTTTCCCTTTTCGACTTTCTTCCGTCCTAGACCCAACGCAGCGGATCGCACTCCTGGCGACTGGCCCACACGTGCAGTTCCCGAAACTGGGCGGCGAGGTGTTCGGCCAGTTTGACGACGGCGAATCGTTCGCTGGCGAAGTGTCCCGGCAGGAGCAGTGCCACGCCTTGCGCTTCGGCTTCCAGGCACGTGTGGAACGTGGTTTCGCCGACGACCAGCGCGTCGCAGTCGGCTTGCCGAGCCTGCTCCAGAAATTCGCCCGCCGCACCGCAGGCGACGGCCACGCGGCTCAGGCATTGCTCCGCCGGCCCGACGACGTGCAGACCGTCGATGTGGAGGAAAGCCTTGAGCCGTTCCGCCAGTTCGGCCAGCGTCGCCGGCTGGGGCAGAGTGCCGCATCGCCCCGCCCCCAGGACCGGGACTTGGTCCGTCTTGGCGACCAGCGGGACAGTCTCGACCAGTCCCAGTCCTGCGGCCAACTGCTGGTTGATGCCGGCCGCCGCAGAATCGAAAGCCGTGTGAGGGCTATACACCGCCACACCCGCGCGGACCAACTGCAGCACCAGCCGTCCGGGCGTACTGTCCGTGGTCAGCCGCTTCAAAGGCCGAAACGGCAACGGATGGTGAGTGACGATCAAGTTGGCACCTTCGCGGACGGCCTCCTCCGCGCTGGCGGGCGTGACCGTCAGGCAGGTCATGATCCGTTGAACGTGGAGTTGCGGATCTCCGACCAGCAAACCCACGTTGTCCCAATCCTCGGCCAACTGGGGCGGGGCAAACTGTTCCAGATAGTCGCAGATGCTTTTCAGTTCGATCATAATCCGGCTCCCGTAGGTGTCCCTTTGAATTTGCCGGGCAAATCATTTAGGATCGGCGAATCAATAACTGTCCAGTTCTTGTTTGCGATCATCACGCGGAGCGTGATGGCTACTTTGAAATCGCGACAGTTATTGATTCGCCGATCCTTACTGTAAAGGGGGCTGCGGGCATCCCGCATCCCGATAGGAACATCCCATGCTGCAACTCAAAATCGGAATTCCGTTGTCCAGCCTGCGTCTGCCGTTTCGCCAAGCGTTGGCCAAAGCGGCGGCGTTGGGAGCAGACGCTGTCGAGATCGACGCTCGCCGCGAAATCAACCCCCAGGAGTTGACTCAGACGGGCCTTCGCGAGATCCGCAAGATGCTGGACGACCGGCGTTTGCGAGTTTGTGCAGTCCGCTTCCAGACGCGCTACGGTTACAACGTCCGGGACGGTCTGGATCGCCGCGTGGAAGGCACGAAGCAAGCGATGTCGGTCGCTTTCAAGTTGGGTGCTTCCGTGGTGGTCAACTACGTGGGCCGTGTTTCCGAATCCGAGGAAGATCCGGATTGGACACTGTTGATCGAGACGCTCAGCGACCTGGGCCGGCACGGCCAGCACGTCGGAGCGACGCTGGCCGCCAGGACGGGAGCGGAGCGCGGCGAGGACTTGGCACGCCTGATAAAATCGCTTCCGGCAGGCTCGCTCGGCGTCGATTTCGACCCGGCGACGCTGATCATCAACGGGCATTCGCCGCACCAGGCCCTGACGGCATTGGCACCGTACGTGCTGCACGTCCACGCGCGGGACGCCGTACGCGACATCGCCCAGGGGCGAGGCATCGAGACGCCGCTAGGCGAAGGAACCGTTGACTTCCCGGAGTTGCTCGGCCTTCTCGAAAATCACCAGTATCGGGGCTACCTGACGGTCGAGAACCAGACGGCCGGCAACCCCGATCTGGAAATCGCCGCGGCGGTGAAGTACTTGCGGAACCTATTTGCCTGACGCGCACTACCGCCCCGCCGCGATGGCAGCTCGCCGCTGCAAAGCCCCGCGTCAGAAGAGGAACGGTTTGGACTGCAGACGCCGCCGGCGGTGGATACACATTGCGACTAGATCGTCGACGCCGAGGTGATCGCGGACGCCAATGAGAACACGGAGGTCGTGCCGATGGCGGAGCGCGTTGAGGAAGCGTTTGGTCAGCGGCCGGAAGCGGTGCTGGCCGATGGTTTGAATGCGACCGGACCGAACATCGTGGAACTGGAGCAGCGGGGCATCGAGTTCCTTTCGCCGGCCTCGGCGGAGGAGAAGACGGAGGGCAATCCGGCGGTGCGCGACGAGCCCCGGCAACCGGTGCCGGAGGATGCCTGGCCGAAGCATGTGTTGGGACTGCGGCAATTCTTGTTGCAAGGATTGGAGAAGGTCCGAACGGAGTGGCTCTGGGCGTGTACCGGCTACAATCTGAGATAACTGATCCTGGAGGTGAAACGACTGGGCGATAAGTTCGCGGAGTTGGCCACCGAAGCAGTAAATTGAGGAAAGTGGGGGGGCCCCGCGGTTCGGTTTTCCCCGCCTTCGTCGGCCAGAGTACCGTCGGGAATTCTGCAAATCAACAGCCCGCGAGCCCGTGGGATTGTGAGTGTGGTGGGGCGGCGGGCAAAGAGTGCGGTCTGGCGAAAGTGTGAGGGCAGCGCGTGCGTTGCAGGACGGTGGGGGGGGCCTGGTCCGGAATCTCAACGTGCCGACCGTTTACATCGAACTGGCAACGGCTATACTCATTTTTCGATTTCCCCACCGTTGTGGACGCGCCCGGCAGCGGCGGTTGGCGTCGAGGTCGGGCGCCGCGTCCATGTTGCTCACCTGCAGGAGGAACACCTTATGGCGTCGAATCTTCCGGATTACGTCACATCCGCGAAACCCGTACCCAGCGACGCGCGGGTCAAGTGGTTCGCCAACATCGCACCGACCTATGCCGGTGTCATGGTCTGGTTTGCGTTTTGGGAAAATGTTCCGGGCTACGGCGGCACCCCCGGCGGCCTGTTATCGGCCGGCCTGATGCCGGCGCTGTTGGGTGTCGTTCTGGCGGCGTTGCTCATTCACTTCTTATTCTATCTCGTACCCGGCCTGTTGGGCATGAAGACAGGATTGCCGCTGTACGTGGTGGGCACTTCGACGTATGGCGTGCAAGGTGGTTTGATTCTGCCCGGCTTGTTCATGGGGGTCCTGCAGTTCTTTTGGCTCGGCTTTAACGCGTTCTTTATCGCTACGGTGTTGTGCCAGTGCTTCGAAATCGGGCTGAACGACAAAGGCGAAGTCGCAGTTCCCGGCATGACGCATGGCGTGATGGCGGTGGTCTGGGCGCTGGCAGGCGCGCTGGTTGGATTGAAGGGGATTCAATACGTGGCCAAGATCGCCACTCCCTTCCCGCTGATCCCGATCGCCGTCCTGCTGATCCTGACAGCGTCCACAATCGGCGGCCTGAGCGGCTTTGCGCCGGAGAAGACGTATCCGGCGGCGCCCGCAGCGGCTTCTGCGGCCGAAGCCTCCAGCGAGAACGCCACGGCGGCCGAGACAACTGCGGCTCAAGCGAACGTCGCGCAACCGCTTGGTGCGGGAGCGGCCATCCTGGCGACGATCGCCTGTATCGTCGGCTTCTTCGCTACCGCCGGCGCGGCGGGTGTCGACATCGCCATGAACAGCAGCGACGCGAAGAACGTGCAGACAGGGGGCTTGGTGGGGATCGCTCTCGCCACCGTCTTTTCTGCCGGGCTGTCGCTGGTCATCGTCGCGGGATACTACGGCGGCGCCGATCACGTGCCGGCGAACTTGGCAGGCAAGCTGGATCCCGTTGTGTTGATGAAGGGTGGCATCTTGAGTGCGGGCTTGGCCAAGGTGCTGATGATTCTGTTGGCCATCTCTTCGTTTCCGGCCGCCTGTTTTTCGGCGTTCATCGCCGCCAATAGTTTCAAGACGGTCCTGCCGAAGATCAATCCCTTCCTTTCGGTCGGCGTGGGTGCGGCTGGCTCGTGCATCTTGGCCGCCACGGGTTGGGCAGGCAACGCAGCGAGCGTATTCGGTTTGATCGGCGCTTCCTTTGGTCCGGTCTGCGGAGCGATGGCGGCGGACTACCTTTTGGCTGGTAAGAAGTGGGCTGGCCCGCGGGCGGGCATCAACCTGGCGGGTTGGATCTCGTGGCTGCTCGGTTTTGTCGTCGGCGCGCCGGACCTGTTCGCCATGATTCCCGGACTCGACTTCTTGCGCGGCTCAATTCCCTGTCCGCCGATGGCCGCCTTCATCGTCGGCTTCGTCCTGTACTTCGTCCTGGCCAAAGTAGGTCTGCAAAGCAAAACGCTGGAAATGCCAGCCGCGGCGTAACGGGAGCGCAAGGACGCGACTCGGCGGCATCAAGGAGCCCGGAGTGTGGGCAGGCACTCTGGGCTTTTGTGTTGACGCCGACAGTCGGGAGGATGGTGACACCCACCCCTTGCGCAGTCTTTACCTCCTTTCCCTATTCTCCGTTAGCCTCCGCCTTTGCGCGTCCGCTGCAATCTCGGTTATGGCTGGCTTTACCAAACGTCGGGGCTTCTCTTGGCCTCCCCGATGGCTTTGGCGAGTTCAACTGTGGGGGATGTCCTGCCAGAGAGTTTCGGCAAATTGTGGCGACTACGCGGTTTGGACTTGGGGGTCAGACGCCGCGTCGCCGCGGCTACTGTCACGATTGGCATGGACGCTGGCCGATACGAAGGTTAACCTAAAGCGGTTTCTCCCATTTCTTCGGAAGCGGCACGTGCTCATGAAGCGTACTTTTTTCTCCCGCTACTCGCTGCTCATCATCTGCATCATTTGTTTCCTGGCTCCTTTCTCACTGCGCGGAGCCAGGATGTCGTTGCAGCGGATGACGAATCGCGTCAAGGACTGGCTGCCCTCCGATTTTGCCGAGACGGCGGATCTGGAGTGGTTCGGCCAGCATTTCATGGGCGAGCAGTTTGTCATCGTCACGTGGCCCGGCTGCTCGGCGGAGGATCCGCGATATCAGAAGCTGGTCGACCGCATCCAGCACCAGATCGCCCCACCCGAGTTTCACGAACCCAGTCCGGAGGCTGCCAAGTTGGCGGAAATCGCCAGCAAGCCTTTCGACGCGTTGACGCTCGACGAGCGCCTCATGCTCGACCGTCAACGGGCCGGCGAGGTCGGGGACCGGCTGGGCTTGTGTACGGTCGGCGACTACTTCGAGAACTGGGGCCAGTTGGGCGAGAAGTGGCTGAGCGGCGACCACGATCTGTGGTACTACATCACGCCCAAAGGCGAACTGTATCGCTGGGCGGGCCGCAGCAACATGCTGAATTGGATGCACCGCGAATTTCAACGCTCGGTCATGGGCCGAACCCAGGCCGAAGGCGAACTGGTTTCCACCTTCGGTTTCCCTTCGACCCCGGAGCGGCCCAACGAGTTCCACGCCAATCCCGAGTTGTTGATGGCCCGGTTCTTCAAGTCCCTCACGACCGGTCCGGACACGCTGGAACAGCTGTCACGCAAGGATGGTCCCTTGTGGCCGCGGGGCGTGGATGACGAATTCGTCGCCGCGGAAACGCACCAGAAGGCTTTGGAGCGTCTGAAGGGCGGCTTATTCGGTGCGGACGGCAAGCAGACCTGCATCATGTTGACGTTGAGCGAGCCGGCCAAACGGGACTTGCGCCGCGTGCTCGGCCGAGCGCTGATGGGGCGGCCGCTGGGCCGCCTGCTGCAAATCGCGGTCAACGATTGCGGCATTTCGGAAGCAGAACTGAAGCTGGGCGGACCGCCCATCGACAACGTCGCGATTGACGAAGAGGGCCAGATTACGCTGGCCCGCCTGATCCTGCTGTCCGCCGTGGTGGGCATCGGGCTGTCGCTGTTCTTGGTGCGCAGCATCAAGGTCACCTGCATGCTGTTCATCATCGGCGGCCTGACCGCATTGAACAGCCTGGCCATCGTATGGTGGACCGGCGGCACGGTCGACGCGATCATGATGTCGATGCCCTCGCTGGTGTACGTGCTGGCGATCTCCGGCGCGCTGCACCTGGTGAATTACTACCGCGAAACGGTGGATGAAGACGGCCTGGCCGGCGCGCCCGGCCGGATGCTCAAGCTGGGCTGGAAGGCGGCCACGCTGTGCGCCGTCACGACGTCCCTGGGGCTGATCTCGTTGTACACCAGCACGCTGGTGCCGATCCGCAACTTTGGCATCTATTCGGCGATCGGCGTGCTGGCCACGCTGGCGCTGTTCTTTACCTACTTGCCCGCGGCGCTGCAACTGTGGCCGCCGCGCCGGCCGGACGACGCCGCGGCCAAGGCAGCCTCGGCTCGCCGTGCGCAGCCGACGACGTTCGAGAAGGGCGTCGAAAAGGCCTTCGAGCACCTGGGGGGATTTATTATCCGCCGCTGGGGCCTGGTCACCCTGGGCTGCGTGCTGTTCATCGGCCTGTGTTCGCTGGGAGTGTTCCGCATCCAGACCAGCGTCCACCTGATCAAGTTCTTCGATCGGGATGCCAAGATCATTCGCGATTACACGTGGCTGGAGGAGCACTTGGCCAAGCTGGTGCCGATGGAACTGGTGGTGCGGGTGCGTCCCGAGTTGGTGCGCTCCACGCAGCAGGCGAGCGAGACGGAGAATCCGGCGGAGGCGGAACTGCAACGCCAACGGCTGCAGTTCGATTTCCTGGAACGGATGGAGATCGCCGCCCGGATTCAGAACGCGGTCGCACAGCAGTTGGGCCCGCAGGGGCAGGGAATCGTCGGGCAGGCCATGTCCGTGCCCACGTTCGCGCCCGAGTTGCCGCCGCCGGGTTACCCCACGTTGCGCGATCCGGTCCGTTCGGTGATGAACCGGAAACTGGAAGAGCATCGCCGTGAATACCTGGCCAGCGACTACCTGCGGATCGATCGCGGCACTCGGCCGGCCGGCGCCGGGAATCCGATGGAAGGCCGCGAACCGGACCCGAACAAGGGCAGCGAATTGTGGCGGATCAGTCTCCGCGTGGGCGCGCTGCGGGACATCGACTACGGGCAGTTTGTGAACGAGTTGAAACGCGTCGTGGAGCCGGTGCTGACCGCGTATCGCTTCCGCGAGCAGGTGTTGACCGAGTTGGACGCGCGGAGCGAAGGCAAGGGCTTTGTGAAAACGCGCGTGGCTTTTCTGGGAGTTGGCGATCCGTCGCAGAAGCCGGCCGGGGTGGCGGAAGCGGACGGCGGCGCGAAACAGGAAACGCTCGCCGCGGCTGGAGCGGTTGGAGCGGAGGACGCTGCGGCAGGGTTGGACCGCAAGTACACGGGCAACGCGCAACTCGACCAAACGAGGCTGTTCACCCAGACCCTGAAGGACCTGATGACCTGTGCCGGCGTTTACGCCAAAGGCGGTTGCTGGCACGATCCCGCCGAGGCGCAGGCCGAACCCGGCTTCTATACCTCGGCAGCCTGGGGAGACATGCTGGGCAAAAAGTTCGACTGCGTCGTGCTCGTCAAGGACCAGCGGGAGTACGACGTCGAGTTCATCAAGCAGCACGCCCGGATCTTCATCGACGCCCGCCAGCACAGCTTCGACCCGGCCACGCCGCAAGCGCAGACCGCAGTCCAGCGCGGCGATCCGATCCACGTGGTTTACACGGGAGTCGTGCCGTTGGTGTACAAGGCCCAACGCTCGCTGCTGGACAGCCTGATCCAGAGCACCTTCTGGTCGTTCATCACGATCACGCCCTTGATGATGTTCCTGTCGCGGAACATCATCGCCGGCATTGTCGTGATGCTGCCCAACGTCCTGCCGGTGGTCGTGATCTTCGGCGGCATGGGCCTGCTGAACATCGACGTCGACGTGGGCTCGATGATGACCGCCAGCATCGCCCTGGGCGTCGCCGTGGACGACACGATCCACTTCCTGACCTGGTATCGCGACGATTTCGAACGGTTGGGGAGGGACCGCAACAAAGCGATCCTGGCCGCGTATCGGCGCTGCGCCTTGCCCACTATGCAGGCGGCGGCCATCAGCGGCGTGGGCCTGTCCGTTTTCGCGCTCAGCACCTTCACGCCCACGCAGCGGTTCGGTTACTTGATGCTGTCGATTCTGTTGGCCGGCCTGGTGGCCGAACTGATCATGCTGCCGGCGCTGCTGGCCGGGCCGCTGGGCCGGTTCTGCAATCCGCGCGTCTCGAACAAGCGGGCTCCGGCGGGCCGGGCCGCGCCGGCCGAGAAGGGCGGCGGCGGCAAGCCGGCAACGGACGCGGAACCGGCGGCCGGCAAGGGATTCGCCCAGCCGCACATTACGGGCGAGTCGCGTCCGACGCGCGACGGGGCTGTGATCCGTCGCGATCGCGGGCACGACACCCGCGGACGATGAAGCGGGCAGTTCATTTTCCGGCAAACGACCGCGCGGTGCCGGGCTACTCAGATGTCGGGCCGGACGCTATAACGCGCCAGTCGTGATTCCGATTTTGCGGTACGGCTTGATGAACGCTTGACGTATGAGCACCGATTCCTCGGATCCCACCTCCGCCCCGCCTGCAGCGTCACCGCCAGCGCGATCCCGCCGCCGGTTTCCCGGCCCGTGGTGTCTGGCCGTCGTGGTCCTGGCCCTGGTCGCGCTGGGGTTGCTGCGCACGGGGAAGCTCGGCGCCGGCATGGAACGAGCGGAGGTGAACGTGGCCACGCTGGTGCTGGCCTGCGTCGCCGCCGGGGCGGTTTTCGTCTGGTTCTTGTTTTTCAGCGGCTACTCGTCGCGTTGCCGTTGGGGCGTCTTGGGCGCGGCGGTGCTGGGGTTGGCGGCGGCGGTCGCCTGCTTGCGCATTGAACAAGTGAGCGGCGATCTGGTGCCGCGCCTCGTCTTCCGTTGGCAGCCCGATGCGGACCAGCGTTTGGCCAGACCCGCCGCCGCCACGGCGGACGTCGATTTGCAGACGACAACGCCGGAGGATTTCCCCCAGTTTCTCGGCCCCCGTCGCGACGCGCACTTGACCGGCATCCGGCTGGATCGGAATTGGCAAGTGCGGCCGCCGCGGTTGTTGTGGCGGCAGGCGATCGGTGCCGGCTGGTCGACGTTCGCCGCGGTGAACGGATTCGCCGTCACCATGGAGCAGCGCGGCGACGAGGAACTGGTCACCTGCTACGAAGTCGCTACGGGGACGATGCGCTGGTTTCACGCCGTCCCCGCGCGGCACCACACCGTGCTGGGCGGCGCCGGCCCGCGGGCCACACCCACGATCCACGAGGGCCGCGTCTATGCCCTGGGCGCCACCGGGGTGCTGCGCTGCCTGGACGGCGCCACCGGCCGGCCGGTCTGGATCGAGGATCTGCTGGCCCGCATCGGCGTCACTGCCGAGGAAGATCTGGACGCCATCGCTTGGGGACGCTCCAATTCGCCGCTGATCGTCGACGACCTGGTGGTCGTGCCGCTGGGCGGACCGGCCCAGGGGCCTTGGGTCTCGCTGGCGGCCTTCGACAAAGCGACGGGACGATTGGTTTGGACGGGCGGCGATTGCCAGGCCAGCTACAGCTCGCCCGTGCTGGCCACAATCGCGGGCCGGCGGCAGATTCTGATCGTCAATCAGGGCTACGTCAGCGGGCACGACCCGGCGTCGGGTGCTCAGTTGTGGAAGCATCCGTGGCCCGGCAGCAGCCGGGGAGATGCCAGCGTGTCGCAGGTCGTGCCGGCGCCGAACGATCGGCTGCTGCTGTCCAAGGGCTACGGGGTCGGCGCGAAGCTGCTGCAGGTTTCGCGCAATGGTCCGGACCAGTGGCAGGTGGCCGAAGTCTGGTCCAACAGCCGCGTCCTGCGCACGAAGTTCTGCAACGTGGTCGTGCTGGGCGACCACGTCTACGGGCTGTCGGACGGAATCCTGGAATGCGTCGAGGTGGCCGGCGGCCGGCGCGTGTGGAAAGCCGGCCGGTACGCCATGGGCCAGATCCTGGGCGCCGGCGATCTGCTGGTCGTGCAAGCCGAATCGGGCGAGGTGGCGTTGGTCGAGGCCACGCCCGCCGAACACCGCGAACTGGGCAGGCTCGCGGCCCTGGAAGGCAAGACCTGGAACAATCCCAGCTTGTACGGCCGGTACTTGCTGCTCCGCAATGCCGAACAGGCAGCGTGCTACGAATTGCCGTAGCATGGCTCTCCGAGCCGTGCCGCGGTGGCGGAAACGTCCATAGGAAGCGGACGGCTCGGTTTTGAATACTCAGTTTTCGGATTTTGAATTTGTTCCGGATTTGGGATCTGAGGTTTCAAATTTCAGATTTCAGATTTGGGATTTGGGATTTGGGATTTCAAATTTCAAATTTGAGATTTGAGATTTGAGATTGAACCTGCGGCCGTCAGGCCGCGTTCGGGAGCGACTCATGAAGATCCTGGTCACCGGCGGGGCGGGCTACATTGGCAGCATCGTGGTCGAGCAACTGATTCGCTCCGGCCAGTCGGTCGTCGTGTTGGACAACCTGTACCAAGGGCATCGCGCGGCCGTCCACCCGCAGGCGGCGTTCGTCCAAGGCGACCTGGCGGACCCCGCGGTCGTCGGCGCCGTGTTCCGCGCGCACCAGCCCGAAGCCGTGATGCACTTCGCTTCGCACACGCTGGTCGGCGAGTCGATGCAGGACCCGTTCCGGTATCTGGGCGAGAACGTGACCAACGCCTTGCACCTGCTGCGAGCCGCCGTCGATCACGGCGTGCGCCGCTTCATCCTCTCCTCGACCGCCAATCTGTTCGACGCGCCGGAGCGGATCCCGATTGCCGAGACGGAAACGATCGTGCCGGGCAGCCCTTACGGCGAATCGAAGCACATCATCGAGCGCTTCCTGCACTGGCTGGACCGCATCTACGGCCTGCGCTACGCCGCCCTCCGGTACTTCAACGCCGCCGGAGCCACCGAGGAGCGCGGCGAGGATCACCACCCCGAGTACCACCTGATCCCGATCGTTCTGCAGGTGGCGCTTGGCCAGCGCGAACACGTCACCATTTTCGGCGACGACTACGAGACGCCCGACGGCACTTGCGTGAGGGACTACATCCACGTGGCCGACCTGGCCCAGGCCCACATTCTGGCGCTGCAGGCCCTGGACCGCGGCAGCCGCGCGTACAACCTGGGCAACGGACAGGGATTCAGCGTCAAGCAGGTGATCGAAACGGCTCGCGAGATCACCGGCCATCCGATCCCGGCGCGCGTCGGTCCTCGCCGACCCGGCGACCCGGCCGTGCTGGTGGCCGGCAGCCAGCGGATCCGCGAGGAACTGGGCTGGCAACCCGGATTTCCCCACTTGCGCGACATTGTCGCCACCGCCTGGCACTGGCACAGCCGCCATCCGCGGGGATACGCGGGCTGAACTCCCCGCGGATCAGGGCTCAGACGTACAGAATTCAATTTTCGCGGCCCCCGATCCAGCCAAATGGAAAACGCTGCCGCCGCGAGAATTGAATTCTGTACGTCTGAGCCCGAAAAACGTGGATCGACTGGAACTGGTTCATCCTCGACGTCACAGTTCCAGCCGCGCCCCGCGTTCGACGAGGATCCGCCGGACGTCGGCCGGAGCGATGCGGCGCGGATCGCAGTTCTTGCTGGCGGCCAGCGCGGCGGTAATGCCCGCGGCCTGGCCCATCATCGAGCAGGTGGTGCTGACGCGGGCCGAGGACAGGGCCAGCTGGTCCGCGGAGAAGCAGCGCCCCGCCGCCAGCAGGTTGACGCCGTCGCGCACGATCAGGCTCCGCAGGGGAACCTGATACGGCGGCACGTTCAACTGGTCGCGGGCCAGGATGTACGTTCGCTTGTCGTCGTCCGGTTTGTGCCCGTCCAAGTAGAACACGCCGCGGGCGATGCCGTCCTCGAAAGCCCGGCCGGCACGCAAGTCGTCCACGGTCAGTACATAATCGCCCACGACACGGGCCCCTTCGCGAATGCCGATTTGCGGCGAGCAGCCGTCGTACCACCAGGGTTTGTGTTCCACGTGCTGATAGTAGTGCAGCACCTCCATCACCCGCCGCCGCGCCTGGACTTCCGCCGCCGTCAAGGATTCTGTATCCGTGGCATCGAACTTGGGGATCTTGATCTTCAGCGAATTGCCGCGCGGGCCGTTGGGCCAGACGCTGGTCATCGGCAGGTCCTTGCGGTCCAGGATCGGCTGCAGCCAGCCGTCGGGCAGCGGCGGGCCCGCAGCCTGCGGCTCGACGTGGCGCACGAAGCAGTGGATCGACATGGGCAGCTGCAACCCGTCTTCGGAGCGGCCTTTGGCGACGGCGAACCCCGCGCGGCGCGCCACGTCGGCCTCGCCCGTACAGTCGATGAACTGCCGGGCCTGGATCGCTTCGGGGCCGGATTTGCCGCAAACGATGCAGGCCGTGATCCGCCCGTCGCCGGTCGTGCAGGTATCGACGAACTGGGTGTGCAACAACAGCTTCACGCCGCGCCGCAGCAGCAATTCCTGCAACACCAGGGCCAGGACGTGCTGCTCGAACACCCGCGTACTCTGCTCGGGGTACGCCGCGCGGTATGGGGCGACGGCCTGGAATCTTTCCAGGTCCGCGACGATCGCGTCGAACACTTCGCCTTGGCCCTTCGTGTCGCCACAGAAGTTCGCCACGCCGCCCACGGTCAGGTCGCCGCCGGTGACGGCGAAACGCTCGACGAGCACCACCCGCGCCCCGGACTGGGCGGCGGCGCAGGCTGCCGAGACGCCGGCAATGCCGCCGCCGATGACCGCCACGTCGGCCTCGTAGCGAATTGGGACCTGCCGAGACCAGCCGACCGTGGCTGAGGCGGGTTCTGCGGACGGTGTACCGGAGGCTTGCGGATTGCCGGTTGTGGCCAGCCAACCGGCTGCCCCTGCCGCAGAAGCGGCAAGCAAGGTCCGGCGACTGAGGCGGTGATGATCGCGAGTCATACTTGGATCTCCTGATTGCACGTCCTTGGTCACGAGGTGCCGGATGGATTATGGGCGATTCGGTTTTCCGGGTAAATCAGGCCCCTGGGATCAATCCTCGTTTTGCACTTTGCACTTCCACGTTTGCGCTTTACACTTGGTACAAACTAACCGATACCAGACTACCGCTTCGAGGCTCTCATGCTCCATCCCTGGATCGCGCACCGCACCACCACGTTTGACAGCAGCGGCATTCGCAAGGTCTTCGATCTGGGGGCCCAAATGAAGGACCCCATCAACCTTTCGATCGGGCAGCCGGACTTCGACGTGCCCGAACCGGCTCGCCAGGCCTGTATCGAGGCCATCCAGAGCCGCAAGAACGGCTATACCCTGACCCAGGGCCTGCCCGTGCTGCGGGAAAAGCTGCAGCGTCAAGTGGACGCCGAGTTCGGCCACGGTGACCGCAAGGTGTTCGTGTCTTCGGGCACCAGCGGCGGACTGTTGCTGGCCATGCTGTCGATGGTCAATCCGGGCGACGAGGTGATCCTGTTCGACCCGTTTTTCGTGATGTACCAGCCGCTGGTCAACCTGGTGGGCGGCACGCCGGTGCTGATCGACACGTACCCCGATTTTCGAATCGACCTGAATCGGGTGGCGGACGCCGTCACGCCCAAGACCAAGCTCATCTTGTTGAACAGCCCCGCCAACCCGACCGGCACGGTCGCGACCGCGGCGGAGATCGAGGGTTTGGCGAAACTGGCGGCGGAGCGCAACGTGGCGCTGCTGTCGGACGAGGTCTACCGGGCGTTCTGTTACGACGAGCCGTTTCTGTCGCCCGCCAGGTTCAACGACCAGACGCTCGTGCTCGACGGGTTCTCCAAGAGCTACGCCATGACCGGCTGGCGATTGGGCTTCGTACACGGTCCCGCAGCGGTGATCGACACGATGGTCAAGCTGCAGCAGTACTCGTTCGTGTGCGCTCCGCAGCCGGTCCAGTGGGCCGGCGCGGTGGCACTGGACCTCGACATCAGCCAGTGCATCGACCAATACCGGCACAAACGCGACCTGCTGTACGACGGGCTCGCGGACAAGTACGAATTGGTCCAACCGCGCGGCGCGTTCTACGCTTTTCCCAAGGCCCCCTGGGGCAGCGGCACGGAGTTCGTCACGGAGGCCATCCGCAACGGATTGCTGATCATCCCCGGCGGCATCTTCAGTCAGCGCGACACGCACTTCCGCCTGTCCTACGCCGCCGACGATGCCGTGATCCAGCGCGGGATCGAGGTCTTGAGGAAGCTGGCCAGCCGCCCATAACCGACGAATCAAGGAGTGTCGCAGTGTCGCCTTTCGCTCCGCGAAAGGGCGTTCGTTCGCGGAGCGAACGACGACACTCGTTTCGGCGCCGAGACCGGATCAACGCGGAGCCATGCCATGAAGCAATTCAAGGGCGACCGGCTGTATGTCAAACTGGGTGCGTCGCAAGTCCGACACAGATTGAAAGGGCTGGGCTACGGCGTGAAGAAGGTCGAAAGCGCCGGCCGCCGACGGGCAGCGATCATTCACACGGCCACCGGACAACACCTTCGCGAGCTGGTGGCCCTGTTCCAGGACGTGATCGAGCGGCCGGACAACGCGCCAGCATCGGACGCAATCAACATAGAGCCGTCGCAGGATATGCCGATCGGAAATTGAGAAGGCCCTGGCCCGCCGCAGGTCAACGGCTATCAGGGATGCAGCTGGCGAGAATCAGGTCGGAACCGCTCCGGATTCTCAGGTCGAGGAATCACCGCTCGCCTGCTCGCGGTACACCAACTCGACCAGCGGGACTTCCCAACGTTCGCAGCGGCAGCGGTCGCGGAAGGCCAATTGTTCGTCGGTGCGCTCGCGGCGGAGCAGCGCCACGACGCGGATTTCCTCGATCTGCCCGACGCGCTCCTGCCACTGCTGACAAGCCGCCTGGGACAAGCGGGCCACGGGACGGCCGCGGGAGTCGATCAGATCCAGGGCCCGTTCTCGGACCCGCAACCGCAGCCGGTTGCCGGGTTGCAGGTCCGCCAGCGCCGTGTGGATCGGATGCCGTTCCGAACGCGAACCGGCAAAGCCCAGCAGGATATCGTCGAGCCCCAGCACCTCGTACCTGCGCTCGCGGCAGGCATCCGGCACGCCGGTTTCGATCGCGGCCGGGCGGACCAACAGGAAGTCGCCCTGCAGCAGCCGCGCGTGCGGATGCGGACGGCGGGCATCGGTCAGCAGGCACAAGGTCTGCCGGGCGCGGGTCATGGCGACGTAGTACAGCCGCCGCTCCTCCTCGGCCTGCTGGCGGGACGAGTGCCAACGCCAACCCGCACTGGGCACCAGGACGTGATCGAATTCGGTGCCCTTGGCCGAATGCACGGTGCTCAGGAAAACCCCGCGCCCCACACGCTGCTCGCGCCGCTGCTCGGCGAGCGACTCGTACACGTGTTCGATCAGCTGTTCCACCGGCAGTTCGGCGTCCGCCGTGTCCTCCTGCCAGTCCGTCAACAACTCGTGCAGCAAGGCTCGCCAGGGATTGCCGTCGCCGGCCGGCGCAAACGGTCCGAGCAACTGGGACGCGCGGCTCAGTTCCTGCCGCCGAGCCTGCAAATCGTCCAAGAAACCAGCGATCTCGCGGATCCGGTGCAGGCGCGGCGCACGCTCGTTATCCAGCCCCCAGCGCACCGGGATGCCGAAATGCTCGCACGCGGCGCGGATCGGCTGCAGCGCCTCTCGCGTCCGGGCCAGTACCGCGCAAGAAGACCAATCGAAGCCTTCTTGGAGGCCGGCCAGGCGGTGGAGTTCGCCGACGACCGCGGCGGCTTCCGCCTCCTCGTCGGGCAACTGCAGCACCTGCACCTTGCCGCCGCCGACCGGATCTCGCGCTTGCCACAGTCCGCCCGCCGGCTGCTCGCGCCGGGCGGCATCGATCCGGATCGGCTGCTCGGTTTTCATCCGGTCCCGATTGTGGGCGATCAACTGGTTGGCGGCGGCGATGATGTGGGCCGTCGAGCGGTAGTTGTCCAGCAAGTAATGGCGTGCCGCGCCGTAGTCCTGTTGGAACCGCTGGATAAAGGCCACGTTCGTGCCGCGGAAGGCGTAGATGTTCTGGTCGTCGTCGCCCACCGCCAGGAGCGTGAGCCTGGCTTCCGGGTCCTTTCCCGTGCGGTCCGTCAACGCGGAGATCAAGGCGTATTGTGTTTCGTCGATGTCTTGGTACTCGTCCACCAGCACGAACCGGTAACCGGCCAGCAGCCGGTCGCGCACCTCGTCGGGCTCCACTCCGGCGACCGGCTGCTGGCCGCGCAGGATGCGCGTGGCCGCGGGGATCAATTCGGACAGATCGGGCGCCGCCGATTCGGTGGTCGCTGCCGCGGCAAATGACGTCCCGGTCAGCCGGGCGGCCAAGGCGTGGTAGGTCAGCACGGTCACGCGACCGGCCGCCGGACCGATCAGTTCCCGCAAGCGGCGTTTCAGCTGGATCGCCGCCAGGCGGTTGAAGCACAGCACCAGGATGCTCTGCGGTGGGACTCGCCGGACGCGCACGAGGTAGGCCACCCGGTGGACGATCGTCCGCGTCTTGCCCGATCCCGGTCCGGCCAGGATCAGCCCGTTCTCGTCCTGCTCGCCGGTGACGACGGCCTGCTGCACCGGGTTCCGCAGGTCGTCCACAATCCGCTCGTAAGCATCCCCGCTGATCGCCCTCCCGATCAGGTCCCGGCGGTCGCCGAAGAACCGCTCGATGAACTCGCTGCGCGGCAGTTGGAAATAGGCCAGGATCAGCTTCAGCCCGTCCTGGATCGACTGCACGCCGCGCCGCGCGTACTCGACCATCACGTGCACCTGGAGGATCTGCTCCTGGTAGTGCTCGTCCAGCGGGGCGAAGTCGCGCTTTGTGTAGCGGCGCCCCTTGGCTTCCGCTTGCAGCCGGATCGTCATCGCCTGGCGAAAGACGGCCAGCCCGTGCTGCAGGATGATTGCCTTCTGTTCGTGCAGGTACATCAGGCCCCGTTCGACCGCGGCCAGCGTGTCCTTGATCTGGCCGCGCAGGGCGAGATCCGCTTGGACGGCGCTGGCCAGATCCTCCAGCGAGAATTCGACCAGCCGGTCACTGGCCGCCGGCGAACCTTCCGGAACCTCGTCCAGGATCGTTCGCAGCACGACCTCCGCCACGGCGCGGCGTTTCTCGGAGATTTCGACCAGCGAGGCCCAGTCGCGCCGCAGCCTGATCCGATACACGTCTCCCGAACTGTGCCGGAACTCCAGGCTGGCCCGGTTGCCGCCGAACCCGCGGCCGTCCAGGCTGAGGCTGGTCAGCAGGCAGCGGATTTTTTCCGGACTGGTGGCCGTTTCGCCGCGGTTCAGCAGTTCCTGGTTCAACCGGCGCAACGCGGCGTGGACCCAGCCGCCCTCGTCCGCCTCGGGCTCCGTTTCCTGCAACAACTGGAGCAGAGACGATTCCAACTGGGCCGCTCGCCGCAGCAATTCCATTGAACTGTCTGCGACCTTGTACCGCACGAAGGCGGATAGCAGCGTGCCGCGTTCGACCAAACCGGCGCGGTGCATTTCGTCCAACGTCCGCAGCACGCGCTCGGTGTCGGACCCGCCGCGGCTTTCCCCCGCAGGCTCCGGCGAGCCGACGCGGTAGAAGGCGGGCAGTTCCGCCAGGCGATCGGCGCTCACGCCCGTGGGCCCTTCGACGTTCATCAGCTCCTGCAAGATCGCCAGCCAAAGATCTCGTTTCTCGCCGGGCAAGCCGAGCCGCTCCAGCTTCCCCTCGGCCTCCTGCAAGCTCTGCACGCGCGGTTTGCCTTGGAACACAAACGTGGCGTTGTGGTTCCGCTGCAGGAACCCGGCACGCTCCAGCCAGGCCACGGCCGTCTTGACTTTCGTGTCCGCCTGGCTGTCGCTGCTGTCGAACGACGTCTCGACGTCTTCGTCCCGCAACAGCTCGCCGGAGGTGATCACCAGCACGTCGTCCTTCTTCTTGGCTCGCCGCAACCCGCGCAGCATTTGGGCGATGTCGTGCCGCGTCAGTCGCGACAGCGAGGCGAGCGAAAACTGCGTTTCCACGTCGTCGTCGCCGTACAGCAAGACGCACTCGGCCGGCTGCCGGTCGCGGCCCGCGCGGCCCGCTTCCTGCAGGTAGTTCTCCAGCGAGCCCGGCATGTCGGCGTGGACCACCATGCGCACGTCTTCCTTGTCGATGCCCATCCCAAAGGCATTGGTGGCGCAGATCACGCGGACGTTCCCGCCCACGAAGTCGTCCTGGATGCGGCGCTTCTCCGGCGGGTTGAGGCCGGCGTGAAAGGCGGCCGCCTGCCAGCCGCGGCGCGACAGGTGGTCCGCCAACTGCTCCGCCGTCTTGCGCGTCGCGGTGTAGACCACCGCACAGCCGCTTTCGCCAAGACGTTCCGACAGCAACTCGTGGACTCGTGCGAACTTCTCCGGCGCCGGGGTCGGCTGGACCTCGAAGCGGAGGTTTTCTCGTTCGATGCCGCCCTCGAAGACGGCCAACTCCTGCCCCAATTCCGTGCGGAAATGGCCCACGATTTCCGCCATCACGTCGTGCTTGGCCGTGGCCGTGAAACAGGCGATGGGCGGCACGGGCGTCCGCTGCTCGTCGGCCAGTTCCCGGATAAAGCGGGCCGCGTACAGGTAGTCCGGCCGGAAATCGTGGCCCCATTTCGACAGGCAGTGCGCTTCGTCGAACACCCAGCAACCGATCTCCCGCTGCCGGATGGCGTCGGTCGTCGACTTGTTCCGCAGCTGTTCCGGCGAGACGTACAAGATGGCCACGTCGCCCAACCGCACTTGCTCCAGCACTTGCCGGCGTTCCAGCGGCGTGAGCAGCCCGCACAGCGCCGCGGCGGACGGGCAACTGCGTGCGATCAGATTGTCCACCTGATCCTTCATCAGCGCCTGCAGCGGGGACAACACGACCGTCAGCACGCCGCGGCGCTGGTTGCGCACCAGGGCCGGCAGCTGGTAGCACAGCGACTTGCCGCCGCCGGTCGGCAGAATCGCCAGCAGCGGTTGATCGCTCATGCCGCGTCGGACAATGGCCTCTTGCAGACTGGAACCGTCCGCCGCCGCGGGAGTCGATCGAAATTCGGAAAAGCTGAAATACTTCTGCAGTTGTTCCACCGGGTTGTGCGTTTGGCTGCAGTACGGACAATCACGTCGGTCGCAGGGGACGTCCCGCAGTTGTTTGATCAGTCGCACCACTTCCGGAAACTGGAACCGCACCCAGGGAGGCAGCACGGAATTGCCGCCGGCCACCGGCAGCCACGCCGCACAATAGGCTACAGCCGGCATGAGAACCGCAGCAGGCTGCGTTTGGAGGCAGTCGGCAAAGACGTTCTGCACGGCCGCAGGGCACACTCGATCGGCGGCAGCTTGCTCGAAGATCCGCTGTGCGGCCGAGGTGTCGATGGCCTGGGCGCCGAGCAAGTCAAAGAACCGGACCAGACCGCCGGCCGGTTCGACGCCGCGATCGGTCGCGATGCCGTTGGCGAAGCAGAAGCGATACAGCGAGAGTACATCGACCTGGGCTGCGGCAGTCCGACGCGCCAATTCCGCGCACTCGTCGCTGAGCAACTGTCGAGCCAGCCGCGCGTCGGCGACCGGATCGCTGACCGAGTCCCGGACCAGCTTGTAGTCCTTGACTAAGTGATGATAGGGATTCTCGGGAAATGCCAGCGGCGAGAGAAAGAGCGTATCGACCACCGGCAAGGATAGTAGACGAAGCCGCGGGGCCGCGTCGCGGATGATCCGCCAGTCGTGACGCAGCAGGTTGTGGCCCGCGACAAAGGCAGCCCCCGTGCGAGCCACAAAGGCATCCAACGCCTCCAACGCGGGCTGGGCCGAACGCTGGCATTCGTACCGGAAGACCTGCTCGCCCCCCAGCGCGCCGATCCGCCGCAGACGACCTCTGCGGGTCGTTTCCAGATCGACGAAGACGCAGCTTGCCAGAAATGCTTCCAAACTCATGCCGAGTTGTCGCTCAATGCTTTCCGCCGCAGGGCGCTCACGCACGGTCCCAGGGCATCCTCAAAACGCGGCTCGGATCGCATCACTTTGTCGCGAGGCGCCGGCCGGCCCCAACGGACGGGGTTCTCCGCCGGGCTCCCGTTTGCCCGGTCCGAAGCGGGGCGGGAAGCCGCGCCCACCGGGGCCTGGCTTCCAGGTGCCGGGCCCGTCGCGGAAACCGTCGCGGAAACCGTCGCGGAAACCGTCGCGGCGAAAACGATGCGCGTGGTACATTTTCACCAGTTCGGATTGCATCCGTTCCGGCGGCAGGCTTTCCAGGTACGCCCGCTGCTGCGGCTCCAACTCCTCCTTGTAGAACCGCTGCAACTGTTGCTTGTCGACCGGCGGCCCGGCGAATCGGCTGAACATCGTGGCCCGCATCCAGGCCTCGGCCAATTCCGGCAGGTGCCCCTCCGACTTGGCTTTTTCCAAGTCTTCTTGCGCTTCGGGCGATAACTGTGACTTCAACCGTTCGATGTCTTCTGGCGTGGGCTTGAGCACGTCGCGGCGGACGCCCATGCGCTGCGTCATGAACAGCAGAGCCTGCATCCGCCGCTGCGGATCCCGAATCTGGTCCAGATGCTCCCTCAGCATCGGCGCCCGTTCCAGGATATCCGGTTCGCGACGCTGAATGGTCTGCTCCATCCAGTCGGCGATCGCACGCAGGTCGTCGCCCGATAGTTTGCGGGAGACGTAGCTCTGCATCCGCGAGTCCGCTTGCCCCTGCAACAGGCGTTTGATCTCGGCCACGCGGTCCCTCGGCGGGAGACTCAGCAGATCCGCCCGCTCGCCGGACGGCAGGGTTTGCAGCCAACGCGCATAGCGTTCCAGAACCATCTGCAACTCCTTCGCGTCGGGAGCCTGCGACAGTTCCTCGTGTAGGCGCCGAAGCCGGTCCTGCTCCTGGGCGTCCAGCCGGTAGAACCGCTCCTGTTTGCCCTGAAGCTCCTTCTTTTCCGCCGCCGACATCGACTCCAAGTCTCGCCCGCCGGCTTCGGACGTGTCCCCCTTCGGAGCAGCAATGTCCGCCGCGCCGGCAGGCTCGCCGAGCGCTATCGACACGGTCAACAGGGTGGGTAGGAGCCAGCGCATGCGCCAGGAGGTCAGTTCACATCTCATTGGCAATCTCGTCTTCGCCAAACAATCCCTCACGTTCCAGCTGACGCAGGAACTCGATGTTGTCCGCGTATCGGTATTGATCCAGCCGTTGGATCACCGGCAAATCGCGCAGCAGGCGCTGGTTTTCACGGCTGACGAGGATCCAGACGGCCACATATCCGGCGGCGAAGGCCGTCGCAGCCGCGACTGTGCCCGTCCACCGCAGCCAGCGCTTTCTGCGCCCGCGCCGCACCGCAACTCGTTCGACATCGCCGGAGGCCGACACGGCCACCATGGCGACGGTGGTGCGGGTGAAGGATTCATCCACGTCGGCCGTGGGCAGATGATCCAACAGGTCCCACGTCCCCTGCAGTTCCCGCAACTGCTGCCGGTAATCGGCGTCGCGGGACAAGCGATCTTCGACGTCGCGAGCCTGCTGGGCGTCCAACTCGCCGTCCAGGTATGCCACCAAGTCGGCGGGAAAGTCGTCTTGCGTTTCTTCCGTCGGCCTCGGCTCCGCATTCACGGCCGTGTGCCCTCCTGAAGATAAGGTTCGAGGATGACCCGCAGATTCTCTCGGGCGCGCGACAACAAGGACTTGACCGCCTTGATCGACAAGCCCATCGTCGAGGCGATGTCGGCGTAACTCATGTGTTCGAATTTGGCCAGCAGAATCGCCATCCGCTGCCGCTCGCTGAGCGAATCGACTGCGGCCCGGACGACTTCCGTCAGCTCCGCCTTGTCCAACTGCCGGCTCGGCATCAGCCCGCTGGGAGCGGCTGCCATGTCGTCCAGCGACTGGCTTGTCACAGCGCCGCTGGAGGCGGTGACGTTGACCTCACGGCGTCGCGACCGCGAGCGAACCGCGTTGCTGGCGACGTTGTGGGCGATCGTGAACAACCACGTCGAAAACTTGGCGTCCGGCGTGTAGCTCTTGCGGGCACGATAAACCCGCAGGAACACGTCCTGAGCCAGCTCTTCCGCCCGGTCGCGGTCCCGCACCAGGTTCTGCAAGACCGAGATCAGCCGGGCCTGATAGCGCAGCACCAACTCCTCAAAAGCAACCGCATTGTCCGCGCGCACCTGCAGCATCAACCGCACGTCCGGGTCGGTCGTTTCGTAAGGCAACGGCTTCGATTCGAGGGTTCCCGTGAGCGACACGCCGTTTCGTCCTCGGTGGGCGGCAGGAACGATCAAGGCAAAACCAACCTGCGCACCGTTTAATCCTATCCCGTACCGCTGTTTGATGAAACACCGGTCGCGGCGAGAAGTTCCTGTTTGACGGCCCGGTCGTTGCGGCCTGCGGCCGCGCTGGGCGACTGGAAGCCATTTTCTGCCGATCGCCTCCGCAATTACCGCTTTTCAAGGACCCGCCGATCGGTGAAAATGCGGTCCGTTTCGACGAACAGACGCCCGGCTTTTTCGGAACAGTCGGGCGTCTGGCGTGCCGAACTCGTTGAGCCATTCCAGAATTCCCCATGACAATCGCCGCGCACCAAAGAGAGGGCCTTCTCAACCAGGTATTCCTCGGGGATGCCTTCAGGGAACTGCAGTCTTTTCCCACGGACCTGGTGGACACGATCGTTACCAGTCCCCCGTATTATCGGCAACGCGACTACTCCGGAGCGAATCAGTTGGGTTTGGAGCCGACGCCGGAGGCGTATATTGACCGGCTGGTAGCCGTGTTTCGCGAGTGCCGCCGAGTGCTCAAGGCCAGTGGTTCGTTGTGGCTGGTGATCGGCGACAAGTACCTCGACGGCCAGCAGTTGGGGATGCCCTGGCGTGTGGCTCTGGCTTTGCAGGCCGATGGCTGGATCCTGCGGAGCGACATCATCTGGCACAAGCCCAACGCCATGCCTTCGGCGGTCAAGACGCGGCCGACGACGGACCACGAGTACGTCTTTTTCCTCACGGCAGCCCCGGATTACCATTACGACGCCGACGCGATCCGCGAGCCGCACGTGACGTTTACGGAAAAAAGTCGCATGCGGGGCGGCCGCAACCACTTTTTCCGCCCCGGCGGGACGCCGGAGCAGGGCAAGAATCGGGGCAATCCCAATCTGCACCACGGGCGCTGGGACCAGGCATTTCATCCGAAAGGCCGAAACAAGCGCACCGTGTGGTCAATCCCCATGTCCAAATTCCGCGAAGCGCACTTCGCCGTCTTTCCGGAACCGCTGGTGGAAACGTGCATTCTTGCCGGCTGTCCCCAGGACGGTGTCGTGCTGGACCCGTTCCTCGGCAGCGGCACGACGGCGGTGGTGGCCAAGCGTCTGGGCCGCAAGTACATCGGCATCGACTGCGTGGCCGAATACTGCCAAATGGCCCGCCGACGCCTCCGTGAGACGTTGTGTTGAGTCACTGGCGTCCCCCGCGGTCCTGCAAATCATGGTCTCGTTCCCCCGTCTTGCGAAATTGCCTCGTAAACGCTGAACATGGCAAACATCATGATTTTGTCTGCACGTCATCACAGATTGCCTCCTGTGTCCTTGCCGGCCGCCAGACCATAGGCGAGAATGTGACGACTTGATACTTTTTTAGGAGCCTGACGCCGTGAATCGACGCCCCTTCTTCTACGCTGCCATCCTTACGATGGTTGCCCTGGTCGTGTTGGTCCGCGCGGACCAGATCGTGCTGTACGAAAAGGCCTCGCCGTACAGCACCATCATCGTCACGGAAGAAAACGGCTTGCGGACGCTGCGATTTGAAAAAGACGGGGCGCGGCAGAGCGTCGTCAAGCTCGGCGATCCCGATCACTTGGAGCTGCCCTACGCGCGTGTCGCCTTCGCGGGCCTGGCGTTGTGCGGCGAGCCGCGCCGCGTGATGGTCGTCGGGTTGGGCGGCGGGACGCTGCCCATGTTCCTTCGCAAGCACTATCCCGACGCCGCGATCGACGCCGTGGACATCGATCCGGACGTCGTTTACGTAGCAGAGAAGTTCTTCGGATTCCGCAAGGACGACCGGATGCAAGCCTTTGTGGGCGACGGGCGCGAGTTCGTCGAGCGATTCCGGCAGCCGTACGACGTAATCTTCCTGGACGCCTTCAGCAGCGACAGCGTGCCGCCCCACCTGACGACGCAGGAGTTCTTGCGGGCGGTGCGACGGGCCGTCAAGCCCAGCGGAGTCGTGGTCGGCAATATCTGGAGCCGCTATTCCAATCCGCTGTACGACTCGATGGTCCGCACGTACCAGGAAGTCTTCGACGACCTGTACATCCTGGACGTCCCGGGCGCCGGCAACAAGATCCTGCTGGCCTTGCCCCGCCGGCAGTCGCTCACCCGCGAGGAGTTGGCGCAACTGGCCGGCAAGGTGTCCACCGCCAAGCAGTTTCGCTTCGATTTGAGCGAACTGGTGACCACCGGATTCCAGCACGCCACGGAAAAGGACAGCGCTGGCCGCGTGCTGAAAGACGGCGAGCTTAACCAGTATCGATAGGACCGTTCATGAGAGCAGCAGTGTCTGTTGCGGCGATGACCTGGATCTTGGCTGCGGGGCCGGCCCTGCAGGCTCAGACAGAGCCGCTTGGTTTCGAGGGGGCGAAATGGATCTGGTCGTCCGGGGGCGAGCTGAACTCGATGCCGGCCGGTAGCGTTTCTTTTCGCGCCCCAGTGGATATTCCCGAAAATCCGCCGCTGAAATCGGCCGAAGTGGTGGCCACTTGCGACAATCTGTTCGTGCTGTACCTGAACGGTCAGCCGGTGGGCGAGAGCCAGACGGACAACAGTGCCTGGAGGCGGGCCCAACGCTGGGACGTAACCGGCATGATCGTGCCGGGGCGAATTGTGCTGGCGGTCGAAGCGATCAATACGCTGCCCGGTCCGGCCGGGTTGATCGTCAAGTTCGTGGCCGAGATGAACGATGGTCAGAAAATCGTTCTGGCCAGCAACGAGACCTGGAAGTCCCAGCCCCAGGGCGCGGCGAATTGGCAGCAACCCGATTTCGACGACCAAAAGTGGCCCGCGGCCGCCGTCGTGGGCGACTTCGGCGTTCGGCCGTGGGGACGCGTCGCCGTCCCGCCGGCGGCCGCGCCCGGCGCCACTCCCGTGGGGCAGGTGGCCCAAGTGGCCCGCGAAGCGATCCAACAAGCGTCGCGGCACGGACATGCCGGGCCGGTGGTCGAGCAGGAACCGCCCGCCGATTTCGTTTGGCCGGAGGCGATCGTGTTCGTGGGCGATGATTGCAGCCTGTACCGCACGCCCGGCCGCGAGGGCACGGCTTACGACAGCCTGAACGTCACGATCTTCAATCCTCGTCACTCGCGGGCCTTTCCCGAACACGACCTCCCCGCCCCGATGAAGGTCGGCCACAAACTGTTCGTGCTCTCCCCCGCGCGGCCGGGTTCGCAGCCCCGGTTGCTGCTGGACGCGGGCCGGGGCGCGATCGGCTCGCCCAGCGTGACGTTCGACGGCCAATCGGTCCTGGTGTCGATGGCTGACGGCGACGAGCCGTTTTATCAGATCTATCGCATTCCGCTCGGCGGCGGGCCGCCGCAACGGCTGACCGAGGGTCCGTTTCACGACATCGACCCGGTGGAGTTGCCGGACGGCCGCATCGTGTTCACCTCGACGCGGATCGGGCGGTTCGAGGAATACCACAACCCGCCGTCCCGGTCGCTGTGGGCCATGAATCCCGACGGCAGCGACCTTCGCCCTCTGACGCACACCATCATCTTCGACAACGAGCCCGAAGTGCTGGCCGACGGGCGAATCGTGTTCATCCGCTCGGACAACTTCTTCGACCGCGGCAAGGTAGAGACGTTGCTGCACGCGGTTCACCCGGACGGCAGCGAGGGCTACACCGAGTTCGGACTGGACAACGGGCCCGAGTACGGCGGCCGGCTGCGCGCCTACCTGTGCGGCAGTCCGGCGCCGCTGGCCGACGGCCGGCTGGCGTTTCTGTCGGGGCCCGGCATCACCGTCGGCCGGCTCGGCTATCCGGCGGGAAACTTGCAGCATTTTTCCGTCGCCGCGGGCGATGTGGCGGCTCTGCCCGACGGTCGGCTGCTGTGTACCACCGCGGTTTCCGTGCCGAGAGAAATCAGGCAGGGCCGCGAGAAGAAGGCGATCCAGGAGCTGCGCTACGAAAAGATCGCGGTGCTCGACCCCGACAGCCAGCCCCCCGCGCTGACCGTGCTGTACCAATCGTCCGGCCAGGCGCTGCACTCGCCTGTCTATCTGGGAGCCCGCCCCCGGCCGCCGCGGTTGGCCACCAAAGTACACGCGGACCGGGAGCGAGATCCCCAAGCGACGGGCGTGCTCTTCTGCCAGAACGCACGGTTCACTCAGCAGACCACGGCCGGTTGGCCGCACGTGCGGGCCATCCGCGTGCTGGCGGGAACGGGGCTCACCGTCCGCTCGTCCCACTCGTATATTGTCCACGCCGGGAGCCAGGTGACGGAATTGGGAACCGTGCCGTTGGCGCCGGACGGCTCGTTTGCCGTCGAGGTGCCGGCGGACACGCCGATCGCGCTGCAGGCGGTTGACGCGGAAGGGCGGTCCGAGTTGAACGAGATGTCCTGGATCTACGTGCGGCCCGGCGAGCAGCGCGGCTGCATCGGCTGCCATCACGACCGTCAAGCCGCACCGTTGTTGCAGGGCGGGTTGCCGCTGGCCCTGCGGACCCGGCCGCTGAAGCTGTTGCGCGGCGGCCAGTCGCACCAGTTTCGCGGCAACAATGCGGCGGTCACCGGGCTGATGGAACTCCAGTTCGACCGCTACCGTGAAGTGGCGGGGATCAACCGCTACGAGGGCGACGGGGCTGCGCATCTGACGGTTCCGGTGAGCAAGCAGGTTGGACCGCCCGCCCCGCGCATTGTCCCGACGGGTGCAGACCAAGTGGCGGTGCTGGTCGCGCAGTTGTCCGGCGACGATCTGCCGTCACGGATCTCTGCGGCCCAGCGACTGGCCCTGTATCGCGATCCCGTTGCGGCGCCCGCCTTGGCCGAGTGCCTTGCTGGTTCGCCGCGGGAGCTGCGCGTGGCGGCCGCGCTGGCGCTGGCTGTTTGCGGCACGCGCGACTCGGTGCCGCCGCTGTTGGACGTGCTGACGGATCGAGACCCGCTCGTGGCCCAAGCGGCGGCGGTAGCGTTGGAAAACCTGACCGGGCATGCCGAGGAGTTCAACGCCTTTGTGCCCGAGGCGCGGGACCGCCGGGCGGAGGGCTGGCGGCAGTGGATCGCCGATCATCCCTGGGAGCGGATCGAGCGGGAACTCGTCACGCGACTGGACGACCCCGACCGCGACGCCGTCCGCCGGGCGGCGGCGGCGTTGGGACACACGGGCAGCCAGTCGGCCTGCGCGCCGCTGCGCCGCTGCGTCCAGACGCATCGCGACACCAATCCGTATCCCGAATGGAAGAAGGCCCACCAGGTCGACGGCACTCGGTTCAACTCGCTCTCCGAGGCGAATCCCCGAACGCTCCAGGCGGTCACTCGCTCGCTGGGGTACCTTCGCGACGCGGACGCCGTGCCGCTGCTGGCCGAGACACTCTCGCAGCACGATCACCCGGACACCGGCAACCTGTTCCTGGCCGAGGCGGCAGTCGAGGCGCTGGGGCGGATCGGGACTCCGGAGGCAGAAGCGGCGCTGGTCGAGGCCTGCGCCGCGTTGGACGACTATCCCAAGTACACGCTATGGTACGGCGATCACCCGGCGCTGATGGCCTGCCACGCCTCGCCCGTCCATTATTTCCTTGTCGAAGCGCTCGACCGGATCGGGTCCACCCGCGCCCAGGGGATCCTGCCGCACCTGATCCGCTCTTTGCCGGTCGACCAGGACCGGGCCTTGCTCCTGGGCAACGACGACTGTGAGGTCCTGACCGGCCGCGTGATCCGCCGCCAGGGGGCCGAGGCGGCCGTGGCCGAGACGTGCCTGGCGGTCCTGGGGGACGAGCAGGCGGCGCGAGATGCGGCAATCGAGCAGGCGATTTCCGCGACGCATCGTTGCTGGGGCGGTCACCCCGGACCCGAAATCCGGGCCGCCCAGGTGTTGTCGCTGGCCTGTCACAACGCGGACTACGCCCCGCGGATCTTCGCCGCTTTCGATCGGTACCGGGCCCAGCCGGTTGCGATCGAGCGGGTGTTCGACAAGGGCATCCCCGTGGTGCAGGAACTCCCGCTGCGGCATTGGGTCTGCTTCTACCTGGCGCGGGCGCTGGGCAACCTGGCGGATCCGGAGTCGGCCGAACTGCTGGTGGCCGTGTTGGAACAGTCGCCGCCGGAAGCCGCCACGGGGCACCCCGACCCGCTGGGGCCCGGCGTGCTGTTTCTGCACAACGATTTGACGCCCTGCTGGCGAGCCGCGGTGGCTTGGGCGCTGGGCCGGATCGGCGACCGCCGCGCTGTCCCGGTGCTGCTGGCGGTCGTGGGCAATCTGCAGAACGCACCCGACACCCGCCACACGGCGGCGGAAGCGCTGGCCCGCATCGCCGATCCGGCCAGCGCCGGCGCGATCGCCGCGCTGGCCGACGGCTACCCCGAAGAATCGACCCGCCGGGCCCTGGTCGAAGCCTGGACGCGCTGCCGGTAAAAAAAGACCTGACTCAAGCTGCCCGTCCACTTGGTCAAAGAGACCACTTGCCCAGAGTACGTCCTCGCCGTCGCGCCGTCCCTGATCGCGTACTTGACATCAGAGGTCTAGGGCATCGAGTCGGTCGATCAACTTGTCCAGATCCTCGCCCCGAGCGCCCGTCTCGCTCGCACGGGGCTTCGGCACGGGATCCGTCTTGCCAGCCGGCCGTTGACCGGCGCTTAACAGATGTTCGTCGCGCTCTCGGATGGCGACGTCCAGGTCGTTCGATAGGCCCTCCGCTGCTCCGAACAGCGACGACAGGTCGAGTTTCAGACCGCCGGTTTCTCGCAGTTCCCCCGCGATGGCGGGCGTCTTGTGCTGGGGGAACATAATTGCGTTCTCGGGACACACGCGGCTGCAAGCCGGGCAGCCCTTGCGGCAGTTGTCCGGCAGTTCGACCAGCACGTGCTCGGCCTCATCCACGCCATAGACCCCAAACAGACAGAAGTCGATGCACTCCATACAGTCAGTGCAGCGGCTGTAGTCGACCACCGGATACCAGCGGCGGCCGACCGGTTCCTCGATGCGGCGAACCGTGTGGACCTCCCCGCCTGCTTCTCGCGCGGATACTGCGGGGATCACCTGCTGGATCGCATCCAGGTACGGTTGCGGCGAGCGATGGCGGCGGAGGTCCAAGCAGTAAATCGTTCGATCGGGCAGGTCACGCGTCGCTGCAACGCGTCCCGTGCCCTCAGCAGGCTCGCTTTGCCCCTCGTCCGCTGCCAGTTTCTCGTCCTCGTCCAAGCGCGTTCGGCCACTCCGCCCGCGGACGCCGTGCCGGTCCAGAATCCAGTGCGCGGCACGGGGGTACAGCCAAGCCAGCACGACCAGGTCGCCGCTCAGGTCCTGCAACGCCGCAACGCCGGGACCAGCTGCGTTCAGGTCGTACAAGTGCGGGACCACCAAGACGTCGCACTGCCCGACTTGCACCAATTGGTCCGCCAATTGCGATTCCAGAGCC
>CAYPGE010000048.1:16834-30779 GCA_964409865.1 uncultured Pirellulaceae bacterium | reverse complement strand
GCCGGTGCCCAAGATCATCGACTTTGGCGTGGCCAAAGCGACCCAACAGCAACTCACCGAGCGGACGATATTCACGCAGCTTGGCCAAATGGTCGGCACGATCGACTACATGAGCCCGGAGCAGGCAAAACTCAACCAGTTGGACATCGACACCCGCAGCGACATTTACTCGCTGGGGGTGCTGCTGTACGAGCTGCTCACGGGCGAGACGCCCCTGGATCGCCAGCGGCTCCGCTCGGCTGCATTCGACGAGATGCTGCGGATCATCCGGGAGGAGCAGCCGCCGCAGCCCAGCCACCGGCTCAGTAGCAGCCAGTCGCTGCCGTCGATCGCCGCCAACCGGCAGACCGAGCCAAAGGCGCTGAGCACGCTGGTCCGCGGCGAGTTGGACTGGATCGTGATGAAGGCGCTGGAGAAAGACCGCGCGCGGCGCTACGAGACGGCCAATGGTTTTGCGGCCGACATCGAGCGATATCTGAGCGACGAGCCGGTGCTGGCGTGCCCCCCCTCGGCCGCCTATCGCTTCAAGAAATTCGCTCAGCGCAACAAAGCGACCATTGCGGCCATTCTGCTGATCGCCCTGGCGTTGATTCTTGGACTGGTGGGGACATCCTCGCAGGCAGTGCGGGCCACTCGCGCGGAACGTACCGCTCGTCATAGCTTTGAGGAGGAGCGGCACGCGCGGCAAGAGGCAACCCGCGAAAGGGAATCGGCACGTCAGGCCCGCGATCGAGCAGTCCGTGCGGAGCGGGAAGCCACTCGGCACTTGTTTGGCGCCTATTTGGCGCAAGCCAAGGCCAGTCGCTGGAGCGGTCGTGCAGGACAACGTCTGGACAGCCTGGACGCCCTGGCAAAGGCCGCCGAATTGGTCCCGCGTCTCGGGGTGGGCAACGAGGAACGGATGGAAATCCGCAATCAGGCCATCGCCTGCACGGCCCTGACCGACCTGCGCGTTTTCAAGCAGTGGGAAAGCCTACTGCAACCAGAGGCCGGCATTGATTTTTCTCCTGATTTGCGCTCCTACGCCCGACCCGACACGGAGGGCAACATCCGCATCCGGCGAGTCACCGATGACCAGGAAATCACACGTTTGTCCTGTCCGGCTACGTCTCATGTCGTGCGATTCAGTCCCGACGGGCGATTCCTGGCCGTCATTAGTCATGTGACTGACGAGTCGAGCCGCCTGGGCCTCTGGGAACTGGCGACCCGCAAAGCCGTCCTCAACGTTGCCATCGGGCGGGGATCCAGGAGCCTCGACTTTAGTCCAGACAGCCGACAGTTGGCGGTGGACATGCCCGACGGGTCGATCCGTGTTTACGACGTGGCCGCAGGGAAGGAATGCACGCGACTTGCTCCCACCTCGGTTACGTCTCACATCTGCTTCGCCCCCGACGGTCGAAGACTGGGCGTTTCCAGCACAGAGGGCCAAACGGTACAGGTCTGGGACTTGGAGAAAGGCAGCGTCCTGCAGACCCTTTCTCACCCGACGGAGCTGATGGGGATCGCCTGGCGGGCGGATGGCAAGTTGCTGGCCGCCGGCGGCTTCGACTTCCGCGTCTATCTCTGGGAAGCGGACTCGGGCAAGTTGCTGCGCGTCTCGGAGGGTCACAAGGCGGTAGTGCATCATGTGGCCTTTCATCCCAAGCAGAACCTCCTGGTGTCGCACGCCTGGGACGGTACATCGCGAATCTGGTGTCTGGCCGATGGCAGCCAGTTGCTCACCGTCGAGGGCACCTTTCTCCGTTTCGATCCGGATGGGCGGTACCTGGCCTTCGCAAATGGCCACCAAATCGGCCTGTGGGAAGTGGCCAGCAGGGCCATGTGCCAGACCCCGTGCGCCAGCGGAGCATCGCAGCAGTCCGTGCATGCCGTGGCGATCAGCTCGGACGGGCGTCTGATGGCTTCAGGGGACGACGGCCAAGGCGGTGTACGACTGTGGGACTTGACCACGTTCAGGGAAGTGGCGCAGCTTCCCACGGGGAGCACGCTTGCCGTGAGGTTTCACCCGACGGATGGAAGCCTCGTCACGGGTAGCACCCGCGGGCTGTACAAATGGCCCATCCAGCGCCGCGGGCAGCAAGCCTCGAATCAGCTTGCGATTGGACCACCGGTCCCTCTGGGGATGCCGGCCGGTAGTGTCCCGTACTCCATGGACATGAGCCCGGACGGGAGCATCTTCGTTTTCGACGATCGGGTCGGTGGGCACGCCGTGGTGCTCCATCCCGCACTCGGCAAGACGACCATCCTGGGTCGCGGCTCCAGGCGCGCGTACATCGCGACCAGTCCGGATGGGAAATGGGTTGCCAGGGGCAACTACCAAGGAAACGGTGTCGAAGTCTGGGACGGTCAGACCGGAAAGCTGTTGCGCAACTTGCCGGCCGAGGGGACGGCGACGGTCGCTTTCAGCCCGGACGGCCAGTGGCTCGTAACCGCCGCTACGGAATACAAGTTCTGGAGGACTGATTCCTGGAAGCCGCATTCGGTGATTCAAGGAATCGCCGATCTGGGCGGCCGGATGGCCTTTACCCCCGACGGCAAGGTCTTGGCCGTCAAGGTCTCCCGCGATCTCGTCCGGTTGGTCGAAACCAGTACGAAACGCGTCCTGGCGGATCTGGAAGCCACCCCCAGGCCCGCTCGCGTGCAAGGGCTCTGCTTCAGTCCCGATGGCACGCAACTGGCAGTGGCTTGCGGCACCGAGGGCCTCCGGGTGTGGGACCTGCGCAGGGTCCGCGACGGACTCGCCGCAATGCAGCTTGACTGGGATCTGCCTCCCTATCCGCCCGCAGCCCAAGTCACTGATCCCCAGCCCCTCCAGGTCGAGGTCAACCTCGGTCCACTTGCGGGCGCGCACGTAAAGCAGCCCTTCGTCACCGACAAAGACGCCAACTCCACCCCCAATCCTGAAGCTGCGAGTCGCCAGAAAGAGGCGCCGTCGAACTCGAAATCAGAAGAGTAACGTGTGTGGATCGCGCTCATGGGTGATTGCTGCATCCATGAGCGTGCTACGGTCCGATCTTCAGCAACCGGGCTTGGGCCGGATCGTTTTTCCAGGAGAATTTGGCGGCGAACTCGGCGGGCGTGTAGCTTGCTTGTTGGCCCGACTCGGTCAACACGGCGTACACCAGGCTGTCCTCGATTTTGTCCGAGCCTTGGTAATGTCCGTCGGGGCCGACCAGCAGCCACTGGTCGTCGCCGATCTGCGGCAGCAGGGTGCCCAAGCGATGGCCGGTGGCCGCTTCGTGGCCGGTCTTGAGGTACGCTTCCCAGGTGCCGCGGAACAATCGCTTGCCGTCCGGCAGCCAGACCGTCTGGTCGCCCAGCCGATCCAATCGCCGCAACTCGCCGCTCTTGGGCCACCACAAGGCAGCTTCTGAGTACCCCGACGCGAGCAAGCACTCGCCCGTAGGACTCCACGCCAGGGTGGCGATCTTCAGCGTGTCCGGAACGCCCGTGCCGCGCAGGCGGAACGCCAACGCGGTGACGGTTCCGGCCGCCACGTTAATTCGGTAGACCTCGCCGGTGTCCAGGGCCGCGGTCAACTCGGTGCTATCCGGGGTCCAGGCTAGGCAAGCCGAAAAGGGAGCGGCGAGCGGAGCGACGGTCCGTTCCAGTTGACCGCTGGACAGGTTCCACAGCCGGATCTGCTGATCGCCGCCCACGGTCGCCAACCACTTGGCGTCGGGCGACCAGGCGATGTGCCGGACCACCACGTCGTGCCGGAACTCCTGGCGGACTTCGCCCGTGGCCGTGTCGCAAACCCGCGCCAGCTGATCGTCGCCGATTGCGAACAGGCTGCCGTCGATGTTCCAGGCAAAACAGCGGGCGGTGATCGACTGGGTGTTCGGCGGCTGCTTGGTTTTTCCCGAATCGGTATCGACCAGGGTCAGGTTGCCGGGCTGAGCTGGTCCCAGGACCGCGATCCAGTCGCCGGCGGGCGACCATGCCAAGCTTCCCTTCTCGATGACGAAGTCGTTCCAGCGAGCCACCTCTTGGCCGCTGTCCGGATCGCGCACGACGCCCGTCTGGCCTTGGACCGTCAGCAGTCGCCGACCGTCCGGCGAAAGGGCCGCCGTCGCTCTGCCCAAGGGGGCCAATTTGCCGTAGCTGCGCTGCAGGGTGCCTTTGGCCGCATCGTACAGGTCGACCGACGCGGGCGAGCAGACGGCGAGTTGCGTTCCGGTGCGCGTCCAGCTGGGCGGTTGCACCGCGCCGGAGGTCAGGCCGGCGACAGACATGCGCTCCCCTCCCGCGGCCTTCCACACCGACAGCACGCTGCCGGCGGTGGCCAGGCGGTCGCCCTGAGGCGACCAGGCAACGGCCGCGATTTCGCCCGCCTTCCCCTCGATCTGCCGCGCCAGTTCGCAGCTCTCGACGTCCCAAATGCGCACCAAGCGGCCGTCATACGCCGCGGCAATCTGCTTGCCGTCCGGCGACCAGGCGGCAGTGCCCAACGGCAGTTCGCCGGTCGTGATGGCCCGGTCCGCCTTGAGCGTGGCGGCGTCGTAGACCTGGATCTTGTTCCCCACCACCGCCAAAAACCGTGTCCCGTCGTGATCCCAATCGACCCCGCGGACGCCTTCGACGGCGATGTGGCGAAATGTTCCCTGGGAGATCGCGAGCAACTCCAACGAACTGTCGCAGGCGATCACCAGTCGATCGCCGCTGGGGGACCAGGCCAGCGCGTTGCCCGGAGTGGGCAGGACGAAGGCCCGCAAGCAGCGGCCTTCGAGCACGTTCCAGAAGCGTACCGTTTTGTCATCGCCGGTGGAGGCCAGATAGCGGCCGTTGGGAGACCAAGCCAGGGCCTGAATCCGGCGGTCATGCCCGAACAGAACCTTCTGGCGGTTTCCCGCCTCGCCGACAAACCCGGCACGCGGCTCGTCGTTCATCGCCCACACGCGGATGACAGGACCGCACCAGCCCCGGTCGCTGGCCCCCACCCCGTCTCCTGCGGGGGCCAGCAGGTCTTCCTGAGGATTGCAGGCCGCACAAGTCGGCTGCTGGCGGAAGCCGTCCCAGGCCAAGGTCCAGCTGCGGAGCCCGGCAAGGGACGCCGGACGGCCGACGTAAGCCTCGGCGGTCAGCGGTCCGCCGCGACGGGGAGCCGGGAAGTCCGCCTCAACGCGACAACGCGGCAGCTTGTCCAACAACGCTTGCACGCCGCTGGCGGTGACGCGCGTCCCCCGCAGGCTCAATACGTCCAGGTTCTCCAGTCCTTCCAGCTGCTTCAGACCCTCGTCGTCAATCCGATTCTGATCGAGGATCAGCATCTGCAGCTTGTTCAACCCGCGAATCTGACCCAGGGCGTTGTTCGTCAAGCGGGCATTTCGCAGGTTCAAGTAGCGCAGCTCCGAAAGGAACTCGACCTCGTTCAACAACGAATTGCTGTATATGGAACCCTCGCCGCTTAATTCCACCACGTGTACCGGTTCCTTTGGGTAGCCTCTCAACCACTCCCGTCCCGTGACGGTCTCAGGCAGGGCCCCTTCCCGCTGCAGGGTCGCGAAGGCCAGGTTTCCGTCCCAGGTCGCGACGTGCGCGGCGTTCAACTCCCGGTTGGGCGTCTGATCGTGTTCGATCTTGCATTTCGGCAGCCGCCGGCGCAGCTCCTCCACCTTCTCGGCCGGCACGTCGGTCATCGTCAGCCGCAGGTTCTGGAGCGCGTCCAGCTTGGCCAGCTGTTCCAGGCCCGCGCCGCGGAGTCGATTGCCGTGCAGGCCCAAGTTGGTCAAACGCCGGAACCCCGCGAGCGTCGGCAGCGCCTCGTCCCCGACCTTCGCCCACATCAATTCCAGCGATTCCAGGCTGAGCAGGTCGCGGAGATGAGCCAGGCCGACGCCGCTGACCTGGGTGTGCGTCATCGTCAGGGTCCGCAGGTGCCGCAGGTCATTGAGGGAGGCAAGTCCGGCGTCAGTGAATTGCGTCCGCATCAGCGTCAGTTCGTTCAGATCGCGCAAGCCGCGCAGGTGGGCCAAGCCGGCGTCGGCGACATCCGTGTCGGACAGATACAGGGCCTGCAAGCGGATGAGCTGCCCGATGCCTGCACAGCCCTCGTCGGTGACCTGGGCACCGGCCACGTTCAGCCTCGCCAGCCGCGGCAGGCTCTTGAGCGCCGCCAGCCCCTGGCCGCTGACGGACGTGCCGGCCAGATCGAGCGATTCCAAGGCTTCCAGGCCTGCCAGGTTGGCCAGCCCGGCATCCGTCACGGAGGTCTCGGCCAATCCCAGCTCGATCAGTTCCTTCAATTCGCGAAGATGTTCCAGCCCCCCGTCGGTCACGGCGGTCCGGTCCAGCACCAAGCGGCGGAGGTGCTGCAGGCCGGCCAGGTGCCGCAGGCCCTCGTCGGTGATCCGCTGCTGGGTCAGGTCCAGGGCTTCCAGGTTCGGCCAGCCGGCGAAGGCGGCCAGGATCTCGTCGTTGAAGACCGGCGGCGTCAGGGTCAGCGTGCGGACGTTGGGGAGTTGGCCGAGGTAGCGCCAGCCGACCGGCGACAGGGCGACTCCCTCCAGTCGCAGGTCCTCGATCGTCTGCAGGCTGGCCAGCTGTGCCGCGGCGCGGTCGTTGAAGCTGGACCCGGACACGAGCAGCGAACGCACTCCGCGCAGGTGCTTCAGGTACGCGTATTCGGCCGGACGTAACAGGGCCGCCGCCCCGACGCTCACGGAATCGACCCGCTGTGCGGGTTTGTCTTTCGACGAGTCGGATGAACTCGCGTCGGCGGCCCTCTGGGTGACCAGCACACCGTGCTCGGTCAGCCAGTTCATCGCCCACTGTTCGGCCTTGTCCGGATCCGACGGAACCTCCTCCAACTTCTCCGGCATCTCGCGCACCACGCGAAAGCCCTGGTAGGGCGAGGGCGAGGCGACGCCGGCGGCATCGCGGCGGGAGTAGATATCCAGGATCGCCGGATTTTTGAAGACGCCTCCGCGACCGCAGATGGACTCGCCGGTGCTCGGGACGCACAGTTCGCCGACGTTGCCCGCCAGATCGAAAAAGCCGAAGGGATTGGGTTGCTTCTGGCCCACGGGGTGGGGAAAGGCGCGCCGCTTTTCGAGCGGAGCCTCCGGCCCTTCGTCCGTCCACGCGAATTTCGCGGCGTCCTCGAGCCGTTCGACGAACCCGAAACGGAGAAAAGTCCCCGCCCGATACGCGTACTCCCACTCCTCCTCGGTCGGCAGGCGGTAGGTGGCGTTTTCTTTCGCGGACAACCAGTCGCAGAAGGCCAGCGCGTCGGCGGGAGTGACGAGCGTCACCGGCTCGTTCGGATCCGCCTTGCCGCTGCGCGGCGCGTGCCACGGCACGTGCTGCTTGGTGATCGTCACACTGTCGGGGAGGTACTGCACGAGGGTGCAACCGATGTCCGTGGCCAGCGCGGTCGTGCGGTATCCGGTCGCGTCGACGAACTGTTGGAACTGGCCGATGGTGACTTCGCAAGCCGACATGGTCAGCGGCTGGTTGATCCGCACGGGGTGCTGCGGAGAGAGCTTGGCCAGATAGCCGTCCAGCAGCCCCAGCGACTGCGGGTGGCTGCGCTGGACCTCCGCTCGGACCACGTCGAGATCCTCGAAGCGGGTGCCCATATCAAAATCGCCGGGCGGCAGCAGGACCAGTTTCATGCCCAGCGAGTTGTCCTTTTCGACGGGCAGCTTCAGGAACTTGGCCCAGGCCTCCTGGTGTTCCTTAGCCTTGGCTGCGTCGAAGGGAGCGACAGCGGGGGGCGGGGCGCCCTCCGGCAGTTTCCAGGGCGGCAACCAGGACTTGTCCTTCGATGGCTTGCCGACCCGCGGCTTCGGAGTCTGTCCGGAAAACCTCGGCAGTTTGTCGTCGGCGTCGGGCTTCGGCTTGTCCACCGCGGACTTGCCGCCACTCGATTCCGCCGTCTGGTCGCCTCCGCGCCGGAGCACGACCACGGTTGCGGCCGCCAGCAGCAGCACCACCAGCACGGTCGCCACCACGGAGGCGATCAGGAGCCGCCGTTTGCCGGCTGGCAGGCCGGCCCGATGGGGCGCATGTTTCGGCTTGCGGCGCTGCTCGTGTGGCGGCGTGGGACGCGCCGCATCGGGCGTGGTCCTGTGCGTGCCCGAATCCAGGGCGATCGTCTTGTCCTCGTCCGGGGCCTCCGCGGCGACCGGGGCAGCCGTCGCCGCGGCGGGCTTGGCGATCTTGGAAGCGGACGGTGACTTCGACTTGACGGAAGGTGGCGCATTCAGGCTCCGCAGAAAGTCGCTCAATTGGGCGTCCTGCGATTCGGGTGGCGGCAAGCGAGTGGCCGGAGCGGCGGGAGCCTGAAACGTTTCCAAGGCGGCCACGACTTCGGTCATGGTCTGGTAGCGATCCTGCGGCTGCTTGGCCACCATCTTGCGGAAGATGTCGTCCAGCGCCGCCGGCGTCTCGGGGATGACTTCCTGCAGCACGGGAATCGGGTGCGTCTGATGCGCCAACAGCTTGGAGATCAGGCTGTCACCGCCGTACGCAGGACGGCCGGTGAGCAGGTAGTAAAACGTAATGCCCAAGCTGTAAATGTCCGCACGCTGATCGGCAAGGCGGGTGTTCTGGGCCTGCTCCGGGGCCATATAGTCGATCGTTCCCAGGATCACGCCCGAAGACGTGAGTTCGGCCTGGTGAGCCACAACTTGTCCCGGTGCCGCATCGGTCGAGATCCGCGCCAAGCCCATGTCCAGGATCTTGACCGTGCCGTTGCGGTCCAGCAGCAGATTCGACGGCTTGATGTCGCGATGCACCACGCCCTGCTGATGGGCGTACTCAAGGCCGCGGGCCGCCTGCAAAATGCAGTCCACCGCCTGGCCCAACGGCAGGGGGCCCTGCTTTTTGACCAGCGACGAAAGGTCGTGGCCATCGACATACTCCATGACCAGAAAATGGCCGCCTTCCACGTCCGCCGCATCGTAGGCGGCCACCACGTTGGGGTGCGTCAGCTTGGCCGCCGCCCGGACTTCGCGGTGAAATCGTTGCAGCGCGTCCGGCGATTGGACGAGGCCCCCGGAAACCACCTTCAGCGCCACGACCCGATCCATCAAGCGGTGCTGGGCCTTGAACACCTCGCCCATGCCGCCCTTGCCCAGTTCGTCCAGAACGACGTAGCTTCCCAGCATCAGGCTCTTCGCCCGGCCTTCGAGCACCACGCGGGCCTGGTGCGCCGTCAGCTTGCTCTGCTTGACAAGCTCCCGAAGCAGTTGCTCGGCGCTGCGAGCTTCCGGCTCGTCCGGCAGATTCGCCAGCGCGGCCTGGATCTCGTCCTCGGAAACGAGTTCGAGGGATGTCAACTGCTGTATGCAGTCTTGGAACGAGAACGGCATACTAGGCACTCCAGGGAGGCCCCCTATCATATTTGATTTGTGGGAAATGTCGAGCAGACGATGCCTGGGATTAGAATTGCAGCATCCCTTCCTGTCGGAGCAAGACCGCTTGGCGGATCAGGGCCGCCATTTCCGGCGTCCAGCGAACGCCCAGGTCCCCGCCGTCCGCGGCCTTCCGCAGGCAGGGACTCGTCGGCAGCAGCCGGTAATCGAGATTCTTGCGGTCGGCGAACTGGGGATCAGCGCTGAAACAGCTGGGGCCCGGTTTGGCAAAATCCACGCATTTGCCCGAGATGTCGCAATGCTGGATCTTGCAGCCCGCCTGTGTGGCCTTCAAATCGCCGCAAATGATCGAGTCGGACATGCTCGCACCCTCGCTGTACAACGTGACCGGCCCCATCACGATGCACTTCGAGAATTGGCCGGGGCAACGGACCTCCGCCCCCGCGCCGGCGACGAGCACATTGTCGATTTCCATGGCGGCCGTGCCGCTCAGATCCAAGCCGTGCAGGACGATTGAATTGCGGATGGCGGAGGGACCGTTTCTGGCGATCAAGGGGTACTCGGTGGCGCAAAACACCGTGTCCATTTCGACTCCCGCGTGGAACTCCGGACGCGTGCTCCGCCCGGCGAGAATGACTTGACGCACACGACACGGCACCAGGGCCTGCAGGACGTTCCCCGCCGGTTCAGCGTGGACCAGAGCCAGATGCTCCAGCGTGACGCCGGGGGCGGCGACGGTCACCAGTTCACTGATCGTCCCCGCCGTTGCGCCGGAACGGATCTGAGGCCAGAATCCCTCGCCGCCGCGGAGCACCAGGCCGGGGCGGTTGGCCGGGATCGACACTTTTTCATAGAACGGTCCGTTGGCGCGGATCTCGATGATGCTTTTCGGCGGCGCCGCAGTGATCGCCTCTTGAATGCTCCGGTAATCGCCCTTGCCGTCCGTGCTGACGACCAGTCGCTGGCCCAAGTCGGCCACGGCCTGCGCCAACTCGGCGAAGGAAGGGCGACGTTGCGTGTCGGTGACGGCCACGCTGCCCGCGTGCTCGCTGCGGAGCTTGTCGACCAACGGTTTGAGCGCGAACAGGTCGCCAAGCTTGAACTGCTTGACGGCCTCGGCGAACAGTTTTTCCGCCCCGGCCTCCGCGATCCGGCTCTTGGCGAGCTTCTGCAGCGCCGCGTATCTCCCCTGATTCGCCGCCATCCAATCCGTCCGGCCATACTTGGCTTCGATCTGTGCCAGCAGCGACTTGGCTTCGTCGAATTTGCCGCTTTCGATCATGCCTCGTGCCTGGACGAACGCCGACGCAGCCAGCGGTTCCAGGTAGGGCGCGACGGAAATGCCCGCCGCGGCGGCGTTGTCAAAGCACTTCTCTGCCGTCGTCACGTCTTTGCAGACCAGCATCAACAGGCCCGCCGCCAGCCAGTCCTCGCCGCTGTCCCGGCTGACCGCCTGCTGCAACAGCTTGCCGCAAGTCTTGTCATTCAACCGGGACCAGGGATGCGTCTCCGTCTTGCCGCCGGGCAGCGTAGCCTCGATGCCGGCGTCATTGGCGGCGGTCACCTGACCATTGGCCCCGCGGAGCAAGAGGGCCATCTTGTCCAAGGGCGGGTCCGCCGCGGTCAGCTTGGCGATGATCTTCTCTTTCAAGCGGGCCAGTCGCTGCAGCTCGTCACGGCGCTGGGCCGCCCGTTTCTGGAGCGCCGGTTCGTCGAAGGTCAGGTCGTCGAGCGTGGCGGCCGCCTGCCGGAAATCCCAACTGGCCGCCAACGCTTCGACCGGCTTCAGGGCCTCGTCATAGCGGAGTTCCGCGGCGCTCGCCGGGCGATCGACCTCCGGCGGCAGCACTGCCGGCTCCGGTTTGGCGACTTTCTCTGCCGCCTCCGTCGCCGGCGGTGGCGCGGTCGCCCCGGCCGCCCGCGCCGCCGTGTCGATTTCGGCCAGCAGGGCGCGGGCCGGATCGGCCGTTCCAGCCCAGCCGTGGACGTCCAACACCTGCTGGACGGCCGCTCTCGCTTCGGAGAATTTCTTTTCGGCCAGCCATTGCTGAACTTGGACTTGCGTGGACCGGTAGGCCGCCTGGGCCTGGGCGTCGATGCCTTGCACCGCGAAGGACACTCGCTCTTTCATTGCTGTGTCGGGAAATCGCTGCACCAGCGCTTGCAGTTCGGCCGCTGCGGCGCCGTAACGGCCTTCGGCCAGAAGCTTTTTGGCTTGGCTGTCTGCGGCATCCCAAGCGGCCTGCCAAGCGTCAGCGGCGGTCGGCGGCGCCGGCGAGGGCGGCGGCGCGGTTGGGGAAGGCGGTTGGGCCGGCGACGATGGCGATTCGCTCTTCGGGGCGGGCGGCGGGGACGGTGTCGAAGGATGCTCCGGCGTCTCGGTGGCGGCCGGAGCGGGTTGTGGCTGCCCGCCGTCCTCCTCCGCGCCGTCCTCGCCTGGCGCGGCATCGGCCTCCGCCGAGGCGACCGGTTCGGGCGTCTCATCCGCCGCTTTCCGCCGCTGCACGGTGATGATCGCCACGACCAGCAACAGGGCCACGACCAGCAAACCCACGGCAGCCCCGATGATCAGACCCAGCGGCAACGCTGCCGCCGGTTCCTCTTCCGCGGGTGATTTGGGCTTGGCGCGGACGCCCGACTTCTGCCCTCGCGGCTTGTGCTTTTTGGTCCCTTCGCCGACCCGGATCGCGAATGTCTCCTGCGTGCTCCCCGCGGTGGTTGGCAGGGGCGTGGGCTCCAGGACCTGCGGCGGAGCCGTCCGGGCGGGCGCGGTGTCGACGGCCGGCTGGGGCCGGGTGGCCTCGACGGCCGGCTGGGGCCGGGCGGCTGCAACCGCTTGGCGGCCCGACGTGCACTCTTCCAACGCCGCGATCACCTCCGTCATCGACTGCGGGCGGTCCCGCGGATCCTTGGCGACCATCCTGCGGTAAACGGCGTCGAGTTCCTCCGGGACGTCCGTCCGGACGGCTCGCAACGAGGGAATCGGCGCTTTCTGATGCGCCACCAGCAGCTGGACCAGCGTGTCCGCGGCATAGGGCGATTTGCCGGTCAACAGGCGGTACAGCGTACAGCCCAGCGAGTAAATGTCCGCACGGTGGTCCGCGCCATGCGCGCTTTCCGCCTGCTCCGGCGCCATATAGTCGCAGGTCCCCATCACCTGCCCGCTCTCCGTCAGCCGATCGCCGCTGTCATCCAGCATGGCGGCGGCGCCGGTGATGCGGGCCAGGCCCATGTCCAGGATCTTGACGGTCCCCGGCTTGTGGTGCAGCAGGGCCCGGCCCTTGGCCATCGCGGGCATGGATACATCCACGGTCGGCAGTTCCGCCTGGTTCGGCGCCGGCTCGCCCGCATCGGGCAGCCTGAAGTCGACGACCAGGAGGTTGCCGGGCTTGATGTCGCGGTGGATCACGCCATTGTCGTGGGCGTATTGCAGCCCCCGCGCCGCCTGCTGCATGCAGTCGACGGCGTACGCTACCGGCAACGGTCCACAATGACTGACGATGCGGGCCATGTTCTGGCCGTCCACATATTCCATCACCAGATAGTGAATGCCTTCATATTCGCCGGCATCGTAGGCCATGACGATATTGGGATGGATCAGTCGGGCGGCGGCTTTGACCTCGCGATAGAAGCGCTGCACGAGGCTCGGGGATTTCATCGCCGCCGCAGACAAAACCTTGAGGGCCACCAGCCGATCCATCCGGCGGTGCCGCGCCTTGACGACGATCCCCATGCCTCCTTGGCCCAATTTGTCCAGAACGAGGTACTCGCCAATCACCAGGTTCTTGGCCTTGCCGTGCAGCACGTTGGTCGCTTGGAACTTCGTCAGCTTGCCGCCGTCCACGAGGGCCTGGGCAAGCTCCTTCGGAGCCTGCAACCGCTCTGCGGAGGGCGAACTCTGTTGAAAGGACGACACTTCCTCCGCCGACATCAGGCCGCACTCGGAAAGCTGGTCGACGAACTGCTGCAGCGTCAAGGAAACCGACATAACGCACTTCTCCCCAAGACAGGCCAGTATTGTAGTCCACCGAAGGGCGAAAGTGAAGCACCCCTACACAAGGTCGGGCCAGCAGGCAAACGTCAGTTCGGGTTAGCCGCGTTCGAGAAACAAGTGTCGTCTTTTGCTCTGCGAAAGTACGCCCTTTCGCGGAGCGAAAGGCGACAATCTGACAGTTATTTCTCGAGCGCTGCTTACTGCCGCGGCCCGTCCGGCGGCGGCGAGTGAGGCAAGTTTCACGTCCGCGCCGGCCCAACCGGAGGCTGCCGCCACGCCTTGTCCCCCGCGCGAGGCCCGCGGCTTTCGATCCGTACGGGAACTCCAAGTTCTTGCTCCAGCGCCGGAACCAGCTCGTGCTTCTCGACAAGACGGATATCCGGCCGTCCTCGGTTGAGCAGTTCCTGCAGCCGTTCCCGATGCCCCAGGTGGTTTTTCGTTCCTACTGCCGACGCGAAAAGCTGTCAGTAACCCGCGACGGGCGTTCTGTGCCGGGAAAGGGAACCGCTAACAGAACCGAACTCGGAGACCTACGGTCGACGGTTTCGTCGGGGTCGGAGACCCGCGCCGAACGATGGGGTCGGAGACCCGCGCCGAACGATGGGGTCGGAGACCCGCGCCGAACGATGGG
>CAYPGE010000048.1:0-16734 GCA_964409865.1 uncultured Pirellulaceae bacterium | reverse complement strand
GTCGGAGACCCGCGCCGAACGGTGATTGAACGATTGGGGGCGGAGACCCGCGCCGAACGATTGACCCGCGCCGAACGGTAAGGTTTGTGGTCGGGCACTTATTGTTGCGAAACCTGTTGTCTAATCTTGGCGTCCCGGCGACAATGGGATGGCTAGGCAACCGATCGATCCCGGCCGTTGCTGGACGCCAGCGGCCGCGCGGAAACAGAAGGAGATCTCACGCATGAAACGGATGCCGCTCGCCATCCTGCTGTTTGGGCTTCTGTCGTTGGTCGGGCTCTGCTGGGCCGTGCACGGGGGCGAGCCGCCGAGACTCTTGTTTCTGGGCACGCAACTGCACGAGGCCAGGCCTGCGCCCGCGGCCCCGGCGTACGTCAGGAAAGACACCTGGCACGAGACCATGCGCGCGTCGCTGGAGGCCGCCTTCGGAGCGACCGTCGAGAAGGATCTTGCCGCCGGCACCAGCGGGTTCCGGCCGGCCATGGTCCGGCTCGCCGCGGATGGGCAGCCGATGCGGCTGGAGTTTCGCGTCGCCGGACTGGAGCGAGTGTACTTCGCTGCCCTGGGCCGCCCGGCAGAAAGCGGGTCGGCGCAGTTCCTCAGCCCACAGCTCTTCGACAAACAGGGCAATTCTACCCGCCTGGAACTCGACGGCACGCTGGTCGAGGGCAAAATCGACGCCCGTGCGGCCAGACCCACCAAGTTGACGATCGGCGACACGACGCATCACGGATGGGCGCTCGCGGTGGGTGAAGTCGGCTTCAAACTGGACGGCCGATACGAGCGTCTGGAAGTGCTCGTCCACTACTTGCCGGAACGAGGCCTGCCCCCGTACGCGGCCGTCGATTGCCAGCCGATCGTCGCCCGTGCGACCGAGTGCCGGCAGGTCCGAGAAACGCTGTGGGACGCCGTGGCCCGCGACTTCCGCGACCGGCAATCGCAAATCGAGATGGAGTTGGAACGGCGCGAAGGGATTTGGAACGAGTATCTCTCGACCGGCAGCGCCGCCCCGAATGCGTTCTATCTCGCGCACGCGCGGCAGCGATTGGAATTGGCCTGCAAGACGCTGGAACTTGTCGAGCGAACAGCGCCCCGGCCGGAGATGGCTGCGGAGATCCAATCCCTGCAACAGCGTCTCGATCGCGAAGCCGCAGATGCAGTGTCTTCGGCCGGACGAGACCTCTTCGCTCAAGCGGTCGAACTGCGGCGGCGGATCATCTTCTCCCACCCCGCGCTGGATTTCGAGCGGCTGCTGGTCAGCAAGCGGCCGCCGCCGGTCCTGAGCGCTCCGGGCGACAACTACTTCGGCATGCACAACGGCACGGGGCCGGGACTGGTCATCCTGGACGATTGGAAAACCGACCGGCCGAAAGAGATCGTGCTGCTGGAAGGCAAACTGCCGTCCGGCTGCGCGATGCACGCGGACGTATCGTTCGACGGCCGGCGGATCGTGTTTGCGTACGCCGATCACACGCCGCCCCGCGACCTGTGGCAGTTCTTCCTGTACGAGATCGGCGTCGACGGGACGGGCCTGCGGCAGATCACCGGCCGGAATGACGACCCGCTGGCCGGATCCTTCGGCAGGACGACCGTGCTGTGCGAGGACTACGATCCCTGCTACTTGCCCGACGGCGGCTTCGCTTTCATCTCGACGCGCAATCAGGGCGGTGTGCGCTGCCACAACGGCGACCGCTATTGCCCCACGTTTGTGCTTTTCCGTTGCGACGCCGACGGCTCGAACATCCGTCAGATCTCGTTCAACGAGGCCAGCGAGTGGGATCCTGCCATGATGCCCGACGGCCGGATCATCTGGATGCGCTGGGACTACATCAACCGGCCCGTGATCCCGACGTTCGGTTTCTGGCTGGCCCGGCCCGACGGCTCGGCCGCCGTCCACCACTTCGGCAACTACACGCCGAACCCGTGCCGGATCTGCCAGCCCCGGCCCATTCCGGGGTCGCACAAGATCGTGGCCACGGCGGCCGGCCACCACACAACCCATAACGGATCGCTGATTGTCATCGACCGCGAGATCGCCGAAGACGGATTGGACGCTATCACGCGGCTGACGCCGGAGGCGACCTTCCCGGAATCGGAAGGCCATTCGCCGGTCAGTTTCGGCAGCCCGTATCCGCTGAGCGAAGACCTGTTCCTGGCCGAGTTCTGCCCCGAGCCGTTCCCCGCGTCCATGGCGCAATATCCGCGCCACGACGCCTACGGAATCTACCTGGTCGACACGCTGGGCGGGCGGGAGTTGATTTATCGCGATCCGGAGATCTCCTGCTTCGAGCCGATGCCGGTCCGGTCGCGGCCGATGCCGCCCGTGCTGCCGTCGCTGGTGGCGGAGGGACAGACGCAAGCGACGGGGGTCTTCTACCTTCAGGACGTGTATCGGAGCACGCAGAGCATTCCCCGCGGCACGATCAAGCGGCTGCGGGTGAACGCACTCATCCCGCAACCGACCCAGCGCGTGCCGTATTCCAGCCGTGTGAATTTCGAGGTGCTCAAGCGAGTGGTCGGCACCGTGCCCGTCGGCGAAAGCGGCTCCGTGGCGTTCGAGGCCCCGGCCGGCGTGCCGCTGCAATTCCAGGCCCTGGATGAAAACGGCATGGCGGTGATGACGATGCGGTCGTCCACGTATTTAATGCCGGGCGAGCAAACGGGCTGTGTCGGCTGCCATGAACCCCGCACCTCCAGCCCTCTGATTCAGAACTCGCCGCCCGCCGGGGAGGAGATTCTGACGTTGGAGCCGCCGGCCGGCCCGCAGTATCCCGGCGGCCTGAGCTTCGCCAAGACCGTCCAGCCGGTGCTCGACCGCTACTGTATCGACTGCCACGGTTTGAAAGAGACTGCGGGAAAGACCGACTTGCTCGGCACGATCGACGCCAGCGACGAGAACGTGGCGAGCACCTATCATCATTTGCTTCCCAGCACCGCCTACGCCTCGCTCGCGATGGACGGCCGCCTGGTGAAGATCGCTCAGTACGGCGGTGAAACCTGGTACAGCCAACCGAAAGACTATTTCGCCCACGGCGGCGCGCTGGGCCCACTGCTGCTGAAGACCCACGAGGGCGTCGATCTCGGCCTGGATCCCGCGAGCCGCCAGCGGATCATCGACTGGCTCGACCTGAACGGCCAATTCTACGGCACGTATTCTTGGAACAAGGACGAATGGCGGCAGCCGGACCCGGAGGGCGAAAAGCGGCTGCGCGAGCACATCCGTCAGACGTTCGGCGACGCCTTGGCCGGGCAACCGTTTGCCGCGCTGGTCAACGTGGCCTTGCCCGACGAGAGCCGCATCCTGAAAGCGCCGCTGTCCCAGTCGGCCGGCGGCTGGGGCCAGATCGAACTCGGCGGCTGGACGAGCACCGACGATCCCGGCTATGAGAAGATGCGCGAACTCGTGCAAGCCGCCATCCCGCCGTTGCCCCACCACGACCTCGCCGGCACCTGCGGCCGCGACGAGAATTGCCGTTGTCTCAGCTGCTGGGTTCGCCAGGTACAGGAAGCCCGCCAAAGACGAATCGCCGCAGCGAGGTAGGCCCGCGCGGAACGCGACCGACGCAGGACGCCCCTTCCGGGCACGTGTTGGCGTGAACATGAGACCAAGAAAATCGAAGAGGTCGACAGAAAGATGGCGTGACAGAAATGTGAAATTTGAAATCTGAGATCTGAGATCTGAGATCTGCGATCTGAAATTTGAGATTTGAAATCTGAACTCTGAACTCTCCAATCTGAAATCGAAGAACCAAGCACCCATCCCATGCCGGACGCACAACAACTGTTCGCACTGGCCATCCTCCTAGCCGCGGCCGGTTATCTCGTCCGCCGCACCTGGAAACGATTCTCGAGTCCTCGCGCCGGTGGCTGCGGGGCGTGCTCCCGCTGTGCCGCTACGGCCGACAACAACTCGCCGGCCGCCAGGCCGCTCATACCCCTCGACCGCCTGATCGCTTCCGTTCCGATTCCGCCGCGCGGGATGGCGGACGAAGGCGGCGATGCGGATGATTCATCAACGTCGTCTGGTTCTTAGTTTATCACAGCAGTGGATGTGAGTAGATTGAAGTGAAGAACGGACGTGGAAGAGCGTTGCGTGTACGAGTCTATGTCGATGAACGCCAAATTGACGTTTGCCGCCGGGACCTTGATGCTGGAGGGGATGGTGCGTGCCGAGGTCCAGCGAACCTTTGACGCGCCCGTTTGGGTTTGGGACAGCCGCGTCAACGCTTGGCGGTGCGATGCGTTGCAGTACGACCAGGTGCGGCGGCGGCTGACCGGGCTGCAGATCGCCGCGGCGGACACGGTGCCGCAGTGGCGGCCGATTCATTGGCCGCACGTCCGACTGCCCGAACTGCGAGCCGAGCAACGTGAGGCGCTGGCGGCCTGGCTCGCCACGCGCTGCGGCTGCATCATCATGCCGACCGGGACCGGCAAGACGGAGATCGCGCTGTCGATCATGGCCGAAACCAGGGTCAGCACGCTGGTCGTTGCGCCGGTCCGCGACTTGATGTACCAATGGCACCGCCGCATCCTGGGCGGCTTGGGGTACGACGCGGGGATCATCGGCGACAACGTGTTTCGCGTGAAGCCCGTCTCGGTCACGACCTACGACAGCGCTTGCATCCACATGGACAAGCTGGGCAACCGCTTCGGCTTGATCGTGTTCGACGAGTGCCATCATTTGCCCGGCGACGTGCGGCGGGACGCGGCGCGGATGTGCGCCGCGCCCTGGCGGCTGGGTTTGACCGCCACGCCGGAACGGTCCGACGGGCGGCATTTGGACCTGGAATGGCTGATCGGGCCCGTGGTCTACGAGATGCCCATCTCGGAAGCGAAAGGCCAGGTGCTGGCCGACTACGAAGTCGTGCGGATTCCGGTCCACCTGTCGGCCGCCGAGCAGGCCCGCTACGATCGCTTGTCGTCGGTCGTGCGCCGATACATGGCCGAGCGCCGCAAGGACGACCCCAAGTACAGTTGGCAGGACCTGTGCGCGGAGACCGGCAAGACGCCTGCGGCACGGGCGGCGTTGAAAGCCTATCGGGCCAAGAAAGCCATCGAAGACCGGGCGGAGGACAAATTGCGGGTGCTGGAAGATCTGTTCCGGCTGCACGTCGGCGAACCGGTCATCGTGTTCGCCGGCTCCAACTCGATGGCCCGCGACGTGTCCCGCCGGTTCTTGATTCCTTGCCTGCTGCACCACTGCGGTAAGAAGGAACGGCTGGAGATCCTGCAGGGACTGGAGCAAGGCACCTACGGCGCGCTGGTCGCCAATCAGGTGCTGGACGAAGGCGTCGATCTGCCCGAAGCCAAAGTCGCCGTGGTGATCGGCGGGACGGCCTCCAGTCGCCAGGCCAAGCAGCGTCTGGGCCGCATCCTGCGGAAACGCGGGAACACGAAGGCCCGATTGTACGAAATCGTCTGCTCGGACACCAAGGAAGAACAACGCTCGCGCCAGCGACGCGCCAGCGACGCCTACCGAGGGACCATCCACCGCAGGCCGGAGCAACCCCAGTGAGGAGTGAAAGAGTGAAAGAGTCGAAAAGTCGAAGAGTCGAAAGGTCGAAAGGTCAAAGAGTCGAAAAGTGGAAGAGTCGAAAAGTGGAAGAGTCGGAGAATCCTGGGGAGCAGAAAGACCAGACGGTTTGCTTGTACGGCGCGGCAAGCCGGCACGTTTCGGGCACTCCCACCGAGCCTGCGGACGGCATTTCACGGTGCTTCGTCTCTTCAGATTCTGGACTCTGCGACTCTTTCACTCTCTGACTTTTCGACTCTCTGACTTTTCGACTCTTCGACCTTTCGACCTTTTGACGTAGCGACCTTGTGCGAGATGTTGACACGAGAGCACGCGATTGCCGAGTACGATTTCCGGGCCGGAAAGATCCATCCGGACCGGCTGACACACCGTACGCATCGGCAGTACGTGGACTACGCCGCACGCATGCTGCAGGTTTACCGGGACGGGATCGGCAGCACGCGGCGCGACTTGCACCGCGCGGTGCAGCAGTTGCTGGCCGACGAGGAGGATTGCCCGCAGCGCCGGATCGATGCGTTGTGCAAACTGCTGGACGACGTCTCGACGTACGAGCGCGACCGCCGCGGCAAAGCGGCCAAGCTGCGCCGCGAGGTCTTCCGGCGGGCGGCGGCCAAGCATCCGCTGGTGCGCCAGGCGGACCGGTTGTTCGGAGCCGAGGAAAACAGAGTCAAGGCGGAAATCGCCGCGGAGTTGGGCCGCACCTGGCCGGAGATCGACCGCGAATTGTTTGCCGACGTGATCGACTTTCATCGCTTGGTGCAATTCGAAGGCTATCCGCAGCCCACGGATCTGCTGGCCCGCTACAACGTGGCTCAGGTGCAAGCGGCGTTGTACGATGCCCAACACATGACGATTTGGGCGCTGGAGGACTTCAAGACGATTCTCCGCTATGCCAAGCTGGCCCAGTTGATGCACGACATCACGCGGCTGGACGATGGCCAGTACCGCATCCGGCTGGACGGACCCGCCTCCGTGATGCGTCAGACCCGCCGTTACGGCGTCAAGCTCGCTCAATTCCTGCCCGCGCTGATCGCTTGCCGCAGTTGGCGGATGCAGGCCCTGATCCGCACGCCTCGCAGCGGCTGGACGCTGGCGCTGGAGCTGTCCGCGGCCGACGGCTTGCACAGCCATCTGCCGTCGCCCGCCGAGTTCGATTCGCAGATCGAACAGAACCTGGCTCGCAAATGGGGCGACCAACCGCGCGAAGGCTGGCGGCTGATTCGCGAAGGCGAGGTGCTGTTTCGCGGCCAGAAAACGTTCGTGCCGGACTTCGTGCTGCAACACGACGATGGCCGCCGCGTGCTGCTGGAGATCGTCGGCTTTTGGACGCCGCAATACCTGCAGGCCAAACTGCAGACGCTGGAAGCCTTCCGCGATCAACGCATCCTGTTGGGCGTGGCCGCCGCCACGGGACTCGGCGTGCCCACGCTGCCGGCCAACGCGTTTGTCTACAAGACCGTGGTCCGCATCAAGGACTTGCTGGCGCAGTTGGCGCTGGGAGCGGCGACTCAGTAACGGTCCGCTGCTGGCCTGCGATCATCACGCGGAGCGTGATGGCTACTTTGAAACCGCGACAGTACGGATTCGCCGATCCCAAGGGTCTTGCCTCCCGCCGGCTCGTCACTCGCCTTCGCGGAGCCGCACGGGTCCCAGGAAGGTGACGCTCAGATGGTTGCTCACCGCGCGTTTTTCCTCCACGCGGAACCGGAGCTTCAGCAGATCGGCAGTCTGGGCGGCGGCGGACACGTCGATGGTGACCCAGGCGCGGCCCTTGCGGTCCGGGGCGACGTCCTCCTCCCACACCCGTTGTTCATTAACCCACAACTGCATGAACCGGAACTCCCGCCATTGGTTGTCCGAACGGGTATCCTCGACCCAAGCGTCCAGCAGCAGCCGTTTCGCGGGCTTGGGCACCGGCAACTCCGCTCGCACTTCGGCATAGTCGCCGGGCGTGGAGGCGATCTTCGCCGGATGGGCGATGGCGACACTCTTGCGTCCTTGCAGCTCGCCAGGCCCGACGACGAAGGCGCCCCGCCAGCGCGACGCGGCGCGGAGCCAATCCTCGGCGGTCAGCTCGGCCAGAATCTTGCCGGCGGGGGGGCGCTCCCAGTCGGCAAATAGCGCGGCTAAATCCTCTGCGGTAGCCGGCTTGTACAGGAACAGCTCGGTCGGGCTCTGTTTCAGCAGCCGATTCAGGCGGCCATGCATGGCAGAGCGCCGCTGGGCAGCCAGACCCTGCCAGGCTTCCAGCGGCGGGAACCGGCTCTCCCAGTGCGTTCGGTATCCTTCGATGGCCTTGAGACCCTGCAGTTCATCGGCGATGCGCGCCAGTTGTTCTGTCAGCCGCTGGCGGGCGGCGGCCAGCGTTTGCTCCGCCGCCGTGAGATCCCCTTCATCGAACGCGGCGAACAGACGATCCTCGACGTCGGGTGCCCAGTCTTCGGGGTACTCCAGCAACGTCATCTTGCGGGCGTAGACGAGCGTCGTGCGCAACGGTTCGAGATAGACGCTCTCCAGCCGGGCCGGGTCGATGGCCGACTCGGAGGGTGCGCGAGTCGACAGATCGCGGCTAAGCGATTCCAGCTCGTCGATCAAGGCCAGGGCCCGCGGCCGATCGCCGGCCTGCTTCAGCCGGCACGGCCAACCCTTGTTCGGCTCGTAGCGCCACAACGGCAGGTGAAACAGCGATTTGAGTTCCACCAGCTTGTCGTCGATTGCCCAGGCCGTCTCGACCTGGGCGGGACCGTACACATAGCGGTAGATCGCGCGCCGCGTCTGGTCCCAGTCGTGGGCCGCCGGATTCCAGGCCCAGATGCCCAGCACGGCCATTTGATATTCTTCCGGCCAGCCGCCGACCACGCCCCACAGCAGCACGTGGTCCGTGTACTTGTCGGCGTCGCGCAGTTGTTCGTACTGGGGAGCGTGCCACCCGTGCGACAACGGTTGGGGCTCTACATAGCCCGGCCGGTCGTCGGCCCGCAGGCTGACCAGCACGTCGCCGTTGTGCAGGAACCCGCCGGTGACGCCGAAATCGACCAGGTTGTGCCACCAGCCGGGCAAGCGGCGAAGGCCGATGTCGCGCGCCGCTGCGGCATCCCCTTCGCAAGGCACGCGGGTAAAGAACCATTGGGCGTCCGCGAAGCCGGCCACTTGCGCGGCGCGGCGGTTGAAAGGCGTGTCGATGTTCTGGTAATCGCCGCTGGGCGGAGTCGTGGCGATCTGCCGGCCGGTCATGCCGCGCTGTTGGCCGAATTCGAGCACCCGGCCGATCAGCTGCGGTGCATCCTCGCCGCCGCCCACGTCGTCAAACGAGACCCACAGGCCGTCCACGCCCAGATCGCTCAATTGGCGAAACGTCTCCAGCACCTCGTCATGCTTGGCTTGGGGCACGCCGCACGAGACCGTTCCGTAGACAAACAACCCGCGGCGATGCGACTCGGTGACCATCCGCTGGACCGTGTCGCTATCGATCGGCACGCCGGCCGGGAACCCCATCGACGCCTTCCGGGCGGGAAACACGTTCGTGGCTGTCACGCGCGGGTCGTCGCGCACGTCGGTAAAGTTCAGCCGGGCGCGGATATAGGCGTCCAGCGCACCGGGCACCAAATGCTGGCGGAGCACCGAGTGCGGCCGGCCGCGCCAGGGGATGCTCGGCCAATCGCGGACCGAGACCACGGGCCAAATGACCTGTCCCGCCTCGGCTCGCATCAGATCGAACAGCGCGTCCTGCCCGTAGATCACGCCCCGCGGATTGCTGCCGGCGACGATCACCACTTGCCGGCCTTGGTCCTCAAGGCATTCGATCGCGAAGGCGTCCTCCATCGTAGGCGGCACACTCCGTGTGCCGGAGCCCGCCATCGTAGGCGGCACGCTCCGCGTGCCGGAATCCCCCAGCGTTTCCAGGCCACCCTGCTCAATCTTCTGCTCGCGGCACAGCCGGTCCAGCCAGGCGTTGGTGCTGCGCTGGCCGAGCAGAAAGACCAGCCGCACCGCCTCGGGCACAGCCGCTTCGGCAACGATGGGAATCCGCCGCTGGAAGCGCCGCTCGAGGTGCGCTTGCAGTCGCCCGGCCGCGTAGCGCTCCGGTTCGGTGGCTTGGGCACCCATCACGATCGCCGTCTGGTCCGGTCCGAGCAACTGCCACGTCCGGCCGTGGTCGCGGTAGAACTTGGGAACCGGCACCAACGGGCAAGCGGGTTTTGGCGCGCCATCCGCCCACGATGTCGTCACCGCGATCGCCAGCAGGCAGGTGCCCAAGGCGTGTTTGCTCAGATTGAAGTTCATGTGTCCTCTCCCTGATGGAGCAATGTCTTCCCGGTGCGGCCGGGCCGCGACGTTGCAGCATGGCTCGCCAAGAGCCCTGCCCGTGACGTCAAGGATATCTCATTCCTCCTGTGCAGACTGCACGGCTCGGAGAGCCATGCTACGAAGATCTACAGGCTCACCGGCTGCCCGCGATCCAGGCTGTCGTAGCACGCGTTCATCGCTTCGATCGTGCGGCGGTGCCAGCGGAGGTTGATCTTGGGGGTCTTGCCGTTCCGCACGCAATCGACGAACTCGTCCACCAAGCCGATCCATTCGTCGAAGTAGGTGTATTGCACGGTGTAGCGATCGCGGGGCGCGCCGTTGTGGTAGACGTTGGGGCCGAAGCAATCGACCAGCAGGGTCCCACGCTCGCCGTGCAACGTCAGGTTGACCTCCATGCGTTTGGGAAACACCTCCCAACCCGGCCCGGGCACGGTCAGACGCTCCTCCAGCCGCGACCAGGAGGGATCCAGCAGAAACGTCGTGCCATCGGTCATCTTGCCGTTGACCAACAGCAGGTCCTCGACCTCCAGGTCGGTCCGCAAGTTCGGCGCTTGCTCGGCGAAAATGGTCTGGAAATCGGCGCCGGTCAGCCAGCGGATGAGGTCGAAGATGTGCGGGTGATCGCACAGCGCCCCGCCGCGGAAACGGGGGTTGCCGGGGGCCAGCGGCACGCGCCGTCCGTAGCTCAATTCCGGCACGCCCTGCCAGGGAAACGCCCACACCGGCGAAAGGGTGATGTTGGTTGCGGCCACAGCGCGCAGCGGGCCGATGACGCCGTCGCCCAGCAACTTCATGACCCGGTGGACCACGGGGTTGTAGTGCAGTTCCAACTCGATCTGGCAGACGACGCCGGCCCGCTCGACCAGTTCGATCATCCGGTCGTACTCGGTCAGGTCGAAGCTGGGAATCTTCATCGACAGAATGTGGATCCCGCGTTCCGCACAGGCCTGCACTTGTTCCAGATGCCGGCTGTTGGCCGAAGCCAGCACGACTGCTTCGATGTCCGGGTGCCGCTCGAACATCTCCTGCTCGTCCCGGTAGCAGGGCACGTCGGGGTTCGTGCTGCGGAACAGGCGTTCGACCGCTTCGTTTTCGGCGCACGCGGCAACCCAATCCAGCTTGGGCGAATCGCGCAACGTCTGGTAGTACTTGCGCGTGTGGCCGTGGGTCAGCGACAGCATGGCGATCTTCACGGGGGTCATGGCAACTCTCCTTCCACGTCCAGCCGCTGGCGCCGCCGGTCCGATTCAAAAGCCAGACGCACCAGCGCGGCCAGCCGCTGGTGCTGCTGCCGCAGGGCGCCGGCCCGCTCGGCGTGGAGCAGCGTCTCGTACGCCGCGCGGACCAGGAGCACTTCGTCGGGTTCCAGACCGAACAGCTCGGCGTCCGTGTCGGTGTACCGGCTGGTCCCGCCGCTGGTCAGCGCGTAGATCGAATCCTGCGGCACTTGGGTGTCCACCACGCGATCGCAGGCCACGCCGCGCCGCGCGATCAGCTCGTGCCGATCGAGCATCGCCGTGCCCGCCGGCAATGCCGCGCCCGCCTCGACGCCGCACACCACGCCGTTGGCCAGCCGGACAATCACGTTGGCGACCGGCCCCGCGATCGACGCTGTCACCGCCGTCAGCCTGGAGCCCAGGAGCCATTCGGCCAAGTCAAATTCGCGGTACAGGATGGCGGCCAGATCCCACGATGCTCCGTCGGTCTGGCAGGCAAAACGGGCCATGCACACCGGCGTCACTACTTGGTCGTCCAGCAACCGCTTGAGTTCCACAAATCGCCGCTCGCTTCGCCAGGGCAGCAGCGGCACGCAACCGGTCGCCAACGGTCGCTGCAGGGCCGTCCAACCGGGCAACATGGCGTGCGGGCCCGCCGCCTCATCCGGACCGGCGTGCAGTGTCCAGCCGGCAGGGGCAGGCACCGCGTACTTCGTCACCAGTCCGGCCAAGGCGGGCCGAAGGCGTTCCGCCAACGCAGACACGGGCATGGTTTCCTCCTCTCTCTTTCGTAGCATGGCTCTCCGAGCCGTGGTTTCCGCCGCTCCCGTGGCGTAAGCTTCCAGCTTGCTCCCGTGGCGTAAGCTTCCAGCTTGCTCCCGTGGCGTAAGCTTCCAGCTTGCTCCCGTGGCGTAAGCTTCCAGCTTGCGGCAGATAGTGCCATCGCAAGCTGGAAGCTTACGCCACTTGTTTCCCGAACGCTGCTAAGCGTAAACGGCCCAGGCTGTGTCCACAACCCCGGCACAAGCCCAACCGTCAAGGACAGCCACGATTTTGACCGGCTAAGCCCGGACTGGTCGCGGTCCGATCCTCGACGCTTGCCGTCGAGTGTTTCAGGTTGGTATCCGACGCAGGCCGCGGGGGCGGCGAGTCCTCCGATCCTCGACGCTTGCCGTCGAGTGTTTCAGGTTGGTGTCCCACGGAATACTGGATCCAAAAGACACTATTGGGGGGCCTAGCCTGAACAACTCGACGGCAAGCGTCGAGGATCAAAGCCACGACGGACCAGCCCCAGACACGTGGGACACAAACCTGAAGCACTCGACGGCAAGCGTCGAGGATCACAGCCACGACGGACCGGGAGTTCCCAGTGCGGGCCAAATGCCGAACTGGCCCGCTTGCAACGGGCCGCGGCAACTGTCATGCTCGTGGATGACTTTCCGACCGCTTTTTTGGAGGACGTGCGCATGGCTCGAATGATACTGACAATCGCGATGGCGGGGCTGATGTGGTGGGACGCCGGTGCGGCGTGTGGCAAAGAGTTCCAGGCGCTGGTGAGTAAAGAAGGCCGCATCCAGCTGGCGCGCGGGAAAGAAAAGATCGGCGACTTCAGTGCGGGCCTCTACAATCAGCAATGGTCCATGGCCGAAGCCACGATGGGCTCTCAAGAGCCCGACGCGACCGGCAAACGCCATCTGCGGATCGCGGTACCCGGCGGCGGGCAGGTCAACGGCTGGGCGACGATCGCCGGCGACGGCGAGCAACTGAAGGCTCAATACGTGTTCACGCCCCAGCAGGACGTGGTGTTGCCTTCGCTGCACGTCAGCGTCAACTTTGACATCCCGACCCTGGCGGGCGGGCGGTGGACTGCCGGCGAGCGATCCGGCACTTTCCCGCCGGAGTTCGGCAAGGTCCAGATTTTCCAAGATTCGATCCGCACGCTGGCCATCGAGCTGCCCGCCGGCGGGAGCCTGCGGTGGACTTTTCCGGAGCCGACTTCCGTCCTGTTGCAGGACAATCGCCAATGGGGCCCGTCGTTTTCCGTCCGCATTTTTCGCTCGGCCAGTCCGGAAAAGCCGTTTGCCAAAGGCGTCCCCGTAGAGATCGCCTTCTCGTTGGCGGCCACGGGCGGCGTGAGCGTCGAGCATGACACGCCGGTGACGATCGTGGCGGGCGACGAGTGGATCCCGCTGCACCTGGTACTGGACATCCAGCCTCAATCCGCGCTGGACTTTTCGGCTTTGGGCTTTCAAGATGCCCCGGCCGGCAAGCACGGCTGGCTGAAGGCGGATGCCGACGGCACGTTTTGCTTCGAGCGGCAACCAGGCAAGCCGGTGCGATTCTACGGCGTCAATTTCTGCTTCTCCGCCCACTACATCACGCACGAACAGTCCGACCGCTTGGCCGACCGTCTGGTCCGGCTGGGCTATAACGCCGTGCGCTTGCACCATTACGAAGGCGAGTTGACCGAGCCGGACCGAGAGCGGACGCGTCTGAATTCCGAGAAACTTGACCAACTCGATTATCTGGTCGCCGCCTTGATCCGGCGCGGGATCTACGTGACCACCGACCTGTTCGTATCGCGGCCGGTGGACGTGACCCAGTTTGTGCCCGACTCGGAAGACGGCCGCCGGGACGCGATGAACCGCTTCAAGGTGCTGGCGGCCCTGAATCCCGCCGCCTACGAGAACTGGAAGAGCTTTGCGCGGAACCTGCTCGAACACGTCAATCCGTACACGCAACGGGCCTACAAGGACGAGCCGGGGTTGGCCTGGTTGGCGCTGATCAACGAAGGCAACCTGGGGAACTTCGTGAGCTTGGCCAAGGACATCCCGGACTACCGCGCCGCCTGGAATCGTTGGTTGGCGGAGCGGTATCAGAATCGGGACGCGCTGGCGGCGGCCTGGGGATCGGCGCTGAAAGCCGGCGAAGATCCGGCGCAAGGCACGGTGACGCTGGAGGGATCGGTCCACAGCCAGGACCTGCGTGGCCGCGACCTGGTGTTGTTCCTGGCGCAGGTCGAACTCGACTTTCTGGTCCGCGCCACCGCGTTCCTGCGCCAGGAGTTGGGCGTGCGGGCTCTGGTGACGAACATGAACGGCTGGACCAATCACGCGACGAGTCAGCGGGTGCGCAGCGCGATGGATTACGTAGACGACCACTTCTACGTCGATCATCCGCACTTCTTGGAACAGTCGTGGCGGCTGCCCAGCCGCTGCCCGAACACCAGCCCCGTGGCGGGCGGAGCGAGCGGCGGACGGCACCTCGCCTTCACCCGGCTGCTGGACAAACCGTTTACGGTCTCCGAGTACAATTACTCCGGGCCGGGCCGCTATCGGGGCGTCGGCGGGATCTTGACCGGCGCCCTGGGCGCGATCCAAGGCTGGGACGGCATCTGGCGGTTTACGTACAGTCACGGCCGCGACAACCTGTTCCAGCCCGGCCGGCTGGGCTACTTCGACATGGCCACCGATCCCCTCAGCCAGGCCGCCGAGCGTGCCAGCCTGTGTCTGTTCCTGCGCGGGGACCTGCGGACGGCGCCGCACAGCGTGAGCATTGCCATGACCAACGCCGACTTCCGCCAGCCGCCGGCGCAGATCCCCGGCTTGGCGCCGAGTTGGCACTGGACCGCGTGGTTGACGCGCGTCGGCACCGTCGTGGTCGACGATCCGGCGCGAGCCCTGCCTTACGACCTCGTGCTGCCCTTGGCATGGGCCACGCCGGCCGGCGACTTTGCTGGGGCGAGTGCCGCCCCGGTCGGCGATCCGTACCAAATCGCCCCGGAGAAACTCGCGGAACTGCTCCGGCAGCGCGGGATTCTCACGCCAAGCAACCCGACCGATCCCGGCAAGAACGTCTTCCAATGTGAGACGGGCGAGATCACGATCGACGGGCCGCGCGACCGCCTGACGTTGGACACGCCCCGGACCGCCGGCGGCTTTGCGCCGGCCGGCGAAGTCATCCGCACGGCAAACGGCGTGCAAATCGCGGTGCAGGACACCGACGCCACGGCCTGGGTCAGTTCGCTGGACGATCAACCAATCCGTGAAAGCCGGCGGCTGCTGGTCACGCACTTGACCGACCTGCAAAACACGGAAATCCGTTATGCCGAACGAGCGCGGCAGACGTTGCTCGATTGGGGCCAGTTGCCGCACCTGGTTCGCGCCGGCAAGGCCGAGGTTCGCTTGCAGCTAGACAACCCGGCCGCGTTCCGCGTATGGGCGCTGTCGACCAGCGGCCAACGGCTGGCCGAAGTCCCCTGTCGAGCGACCAGCGGCGAATTGAGCTTTACCGCCAGCGTCGCCTGCTGTCCCGATCACGGCGCCGTCCTTTGTTACGAAATCGCCCGCCCGTAAGGAACAGGAGTTCGGGTCTCCTGTTCACAATCGCCATGGTAACCGCGCAGCGCAACAGAAAAGACCGGTTTCGCTTCAGAAACCGGGGCTTCCGTGGAGTCTAGGCTTTCGGAGCGGCTCCAGCGGCGGGCGGCTTGCCGGCAGGCGCCGCAGGCGGTGCGCCGGCGGGCGGAGCCGTGCCGGCGCCCGGCGCGGCGGGCGTGCCGGCAGGCGGGGCCGCGGGTGCGGCAGGAGGAGTCTGCTCGGCAGGCGGCGTGGGCGGAGCCTTGCTCGCCGGTTCGCCCGGCCCCGGCGCGCCGGCTCCCGGCGCAGCGGGTGGTTTCGCTTCAGGTGGGGGAGTCGCGGGTTTGCCGGCCGGGGCCTTTTCGGCGGGCTCTTCCGCCGGCACTTGTCCGGGCATCGCGGGCAGATCCAAGCCGGGAATATCGGGAGGAAGCTCCAGCACATTGGCCGGCAGGCCCTCCTGGCCCGCTCCCAGCGCGGCCTCTTGCGGGAGTTCGACGACGATGCCGCACTTGTCTTCCAACTGCCGCACCTTGCCCCGCAACTCAGCGACCAGAGGCTTCATCTCATTGAAGCTGCTATCCTCCAACACCGCGATGATCGCGTCGATACCGCTGACCGCCTCCTCGACCAAGGTCTGGTCAGCGGCCGCTTTGGCCAGTGCCGACAGACCCGCTTTGGGAGGCGGCGGAGGCGCCGTCGGGAGCGTCTTAGCGGGGGCGACAGCAGGCTTCAGCGATGCATTGGGTCCCAGCAGACCGCGCTTGACCAACAGCATGTCGTACGCGAGCCGTTGGCGAGTCAAGCGGACTCGGTACCCTAGCGGGTTGAATTTCTTCGCAGGCTTGCCGGGTGTCGTCCCGTATCCCGGCATCATGCCCGGCATCCCGTACCCCGGCATCATGCCGGGCATCTCCGGCATCATGGCCGGCATCATGCCGCCGGATCCGGCGTCCGGATAACCTCCGGCCATGGGATACCCCGCGGCGCTGGCGGCTTGGAGTTTGTCTTTCGCTTCCCGCGCCTCTTGATCCTCCACACGCTGGGCCTCTTTCTTGCAGGCGAACACCGCCACGCTTGCCAGTTTCTTGGCGGTGTCCGCAACGGCGACGTTGGGGTTTGCGGGAAACCGGAGTCGTCCCAGGGCTTCGACCGCTGCGCAGCGCAGCGACACGGCCGTGTTGATGTCGGTCAACACGCCATCGAGCGCTGTCACCACGCTGTTGTTCTGCCCGGTGCTGCCCAAGGCACCGAGAACTTCGACGGCGCGGCGGCGCATCCAGTCATGGCCCTCCTGCGAGCGGCCTTCCGGTGCCTG
>CAYPGE010000047.1:0-31589 GCA_964409865.1 uncultured Pirellulaceae bacterium | reverse complement strand
ATGCTCACGTCGCCGCCGCTGTTGCCGTCCTGCGGCGCGTTGTTGTTGTAGTCGCTGCCCGCGCTCAACAGCACCGCCCCCGCCCCCGCCGCGCCGACCGTCACGGTCGCCGCCAGGCTGATCGAATCGCCCGCGTACAGGCGGATGTTCCCGTCGCCGCCCGTCGCCGTGACGTTCGCGTTGACGGTCAGATCGTCCGTGGCCAAGTTGCCTTCCGCGGCCAGCCTGATTTCGCCGCCGCCGGTGTTGCTGACCGGCGCATTGACGGTCAAGGGGCTGGCGGCCACGGCGTCGCTGGCTCGAATGCTGATGTCGTCGCCCACCGAGCCGCCCGCGAGCGACACGCCGTCGGTGGGCGAACCGATCCCGTCCACGTTCAAGCTGGCGATCGTCAGACCGCCGGCCGTGTCGTGCAGGTTGATGTCGCCCGTCGTCGTGGTGGCCGCCAGGTTGACGGCATCGATCTGGAACTCCGCCAGACCGCCGATGCCGAGGCTGGCAATCATCTCCAAATCCTGCCCCACGATGTCCGCCGTCCCGTCCGTCGCCGTCTCCTCGATGGCCCCTGCCGCGGCCAGCCACACGTCGCCTGCCGTTGCTCCCGCACTCACCAAGGCCACCAGGATATCGCCGCTGGTCGCCTGCAGGATGATATCGTTGGCGTCGTTATCCGTCATGGACTGCACGTCCGTGGCCGTGATCTGGCCCGCAGCCAGCACGTTGATCGGGCCATTGGCCGTGTCTACGTCCTGGAGCACGAGGGCCCCGGCCCCGCGCAGACGGATCGCTCCGGCCGTTTCGGACGAGGCGTCCACGAGGCTGCCGGCGGCCAGATCCAAGCGGTCGTCGCCCGGACCGGGCCCGTGAATGTTGGCCGTCGCCGTCAGCGTGATCAGCGCTGCCGCCGTGATGTCGGTCGCCGTGTCGTCGGCATCATCCACGATCGAGCCGCTGTCCGTCTCCAGACTCGCCGTGTCGGCCGAAGTGATCACCCCGACCACAATGTCGCCCGCCGTCGTGTAGAGCCTCACGACGTCGCCGGCACCGCCGCCCGAACCCACCGACACCGCCGCGATCTGACCACCCGCGTTGACCGTGATCGAACCGTTGGCGGTCGTCACGCTGGTCAACGTCACATCATCCGTCTCGTCGATCTGGATCGTGCCGTCGCCGCTGACCACCGCCACGATCGTGGCCACCGTCGTGTCCAGGTCGATCCCCGTCAGGGCGCCGGCCGCCAAGTCGTCCGCCACCACGTCGGCGGTGCCGGGAGTGCTGTTGCTGATGGCCGCCGTCAAGGCCGTGAGCGTGGTATTGCCCGTGGTCGAGAACGTCGCCGCGAAGGCAATACTGCCTGCCTCCGCCTCCAAGTCGCCGCTGCCGATATCGGTCGGGGCGGTCTGGAACGTCAACGAGTCATCGCCGCCGCCCGTGATCGTCAGATCCGCGTCGAACGCCCCGTCCAGCCCCTCCACGGACACCGCGTCGGCACCGGCCGTATGGCCGGCCGGGATCACGTCGACCGTCAGCGAACCGCTGGGATTGTTGAAACTGGTCTTTTCGCTCAGGTCGCTGCCGATCCAGTTCGCCAGACCCCCGTCGCCCGGAGCGGACAGCGTCACGGTCTCGGCCCCGGCCGTGAAGTCGAACACCCGGTCCACCGCCGGCATCGCGTCCAGCACCGGCTCCAGCCCGCTGTAAACGATCGTCGTCGAACCGTCGCTCATCCCCGACGCGTCGGCGATCGTGATCAGGCCGTTGTTCCCGTCCGCCGGCACGCTCGCCGGATCCAGCCGATGCGTGATCGTGTCCGCCGTCTCACCTGCCGGAGCAAAGACCTGCAGCGTATCGCCCCGCAAATCGGCGTCGATCGGCGTCAGCGCATTGCCGTCGTTTACTTGGCTCCCGCCGTTGAAGAACACCCCGGACTGCGGATTGAGGAACTGGGTGGCCGCCGGATCGTAGGCAATCGTCAGCACGTCGTCGCCCGCCAGGCCGTTGAAGGTCAGCTTCGTGAGTCCCGCAAAGCCCACCGTGGGACCCGCCACAAAGCCCGAACCGAAGTCCGTCCAGACCACGTAACTGCCCGAATCTTCGCCCGTGGCCGTGACGATCATGTGATCGTCGTCGCCCGTGCCGTTGATCACCACGTCGCCGCCGAAGGCCAGCGATTCGATCTCCGTGTATGTCACTTGCTGGTACCCGCCCGTGGCGTCGATGGTGCCGCTGTCCGGCCCGTTGACCGTCTGGGTAGCGGTCTGCCCGGCCGGCGTCAGGAACACCAGCTTGTCGCCCGGCGTCACCGACGCCGGATTGTCGCCGTCGATGAAGATCTTCATCGTCGTGGACGGAGTGACCGTGAACGTATCACCCGTGCTGCCCGTTTCGTTCAGTCCGCTGACGTACAGCTCTTCCAGGTTGCCGTCGTACGTCACGGTCTCGGTGGCGTTGCGCTGCACCTGCGTGGCGTCGATCACAAAGCTGTCGCTCAGCGTCTCGCCGCCGGTCACGTACAGTTGGTCCGTGCCGCTGCTGCCCGCATCCAACACGGCAATCACGCTCTGGATGGCCGCGCCCACACCGGCCCCCAGGTTCACCGTCACCGTATCGCCGCTGCCAGCCAGGCCGATGGTCAGCCCGCCCGTCCCCAACCGGTTGACCGTCACGCTGTCCGCATCGGCGTTCCCGTTCAGCGTGGCCCCGCTGCCGCTGGAGATCGGCCCATCGAGCACCGCCGTTGCTCCCGTACCGGCGTCGGCATCGCCCGCGTCGATATTGATTACGACCGTCGTGCCGGCCGACACCGACCCGGTGGAGGACACGCTGAAATCGTCGCCCGCGCTGAGCGTCACGCCCGCCCCGCTGGACTGGACCGCGGCCTGGACCGTCAGATGGTCCGCACTTGCCGCCGCCGTATCGGTCACCGTCAAGGCGACCGGTCCGACCGCCGTTACACCCGCGACGCTGCCGAAGCCTGGCACGGTCAAGCTGGTGACGGTCAAGGCCCCACTGTTGATCACCTGTACGGCCCCGCTGGTGTTGTTCTCGGCCGCCAGCAGGCTGACCGACGTGTCCAGCGGATCCGGATCGCCGATGCCCAACTGGGCCGACATGATCAACGCCGCCGCCGTGACATTGTTGCCCGCGCCGTTGGTGTCCACGATCGCGCCGGCGTAGGCGCCGATGCCCACCAGGTTCCCGTCCGCGGTGGCCGAACCGAGTTGCACCGAGCCGTTGACCGCGCCCAGCAGCACGTCGCCGCTACCGCCTGCGGTGGCGTTGACGACCGTCAAGTCGCCCGGCAGCACGGCGCCGGCCGCCAGCAGGATCGGGCCGTCGTTGGTGTGGGCCAGGGTCACGTACAAGCCGTCCGGGTCCACCAGCCCGATCGGGCCGGGGCCGCTGACGGTCGCGGTCAGGCCGCTGCCCGCCGCGCCGCCCGCGTTGATCTCCAGTTCGCTGCCGGGGGCACCGATGCCCGTGGCGGCGGCCAGGACCATGCTGGCGGCCGACAGTTCCAAGCCCGTGTCGGAGACCGTCTCTTGGATGGCGCCGCCGGCGGTGATCGCCAGCGTGCTGAAGGGTCCCACGGCGAGGATCTCGCCACCGCTGGTGAAGTTCACGTTTACGGTGTCGATCGTCACGTTGCCGGCGAAAACCGCCGGGCCGGCCACGGTGAGCGTTTCGGCCGTAGTGCCCGTGCCCGTGTCGATCTGGAGGTTCACGTTGCCGTGCAGGTTATCGGCGCTGTTGATCGCGAGCGCATCATCGCTGTCGCTGGCCGTGGTATCGATCACCAGCGTGCCGTTGTTCCAGGCGTGCAGGGATTCGAAGGCCACCGGCCCGCTGCCGCTGTCGCTGGTGCCGGTCAGGACCAGGGCCGCGATCGTGCCGGAGGCGGCGTCGAACCCATTGTCCATGTTGACCACGTCCGCTGCGCCGGGCAAGGTCAGCGTAGCCGTGGCCATGTTGCTGATATCGACGGGTTCCAGACCGGTAAAGGTCACCACGCCGCGTCCCGTCACGGTGACCGTGCCCGCGCCCGGCGTGGTGGCCGAGGGCCGGTAGATGGCGATTTCATCCTGGGGGCCGCTGTCGGTCACCTGCAGCGCGTCGCCGTGGCCGGGGGACGGCATGGGCTCATTCGCACCGGGCAGCCCCAACGGCGCCGCGCCGTCGAAGAACACGCCTTCGCCGACTCCGCCGCTGCCGGGGAGGGCGTCGCCGTGGACGAAATCGACGATCAGCACGTCATCCCCCGCGCCGCCGTTGAAATAGAAGGCCGCCGGGTTGCCGAGGTCCACGAAGTCGGCGTCGTTCAGCTTGAACTCGAACTGCGAATCATCCGCCTTGCGCCGCAGGATCACCGTATCCGGACCCGGCGTGCCGTTGACGACCGGCTGGCTGGTCAGCACCACATCGTTGCCGGTCGTGTCCCCGGCGCCGCTGCCGGCGTAGGTGATGTACAGCGTCGCGCCGCCGACGACGACCGGCGAGCCTTCGGGCAAGTCATTTCCCAAGGCGTCCTGGAAGACACCGGCGACGGCGTCGCCGTCATCGTCATTGTCAATGATCACAAACGTCTCCAGGTCTGTAGTGCTGGGCATGAAGCCTTCGAACAGGCTGGCGTCCAAGGTCGCGCCGCCCAAGCTGACCGCGCCGTTGACCATCAATTGGCCGTGGAAGCCGCTGCCGCTGCCGGCGCTGGTCCCACCGATCGCGACGCGGAACGTCGCGTCATCCTCGAAGGTCGCGCTGCCGCTGGTCAGCACGCCCGGAGCCGCGACCCCCGCCTCGACGGTCGCCCCTGCCAGTGCCCGCAGCGCCCCTGTCACCGCCCCTTCGCCACGCAGCGTCTGCTCGCCGGCCAGATCCAACCGGCCGCCGCTGAGGTCGGTGACGTCCAGCACGGCCCCGCTGTCGACCGTCACGGGCTGCGAGGATGCGAAATTGTTGTGGCTGGCGTGAGACAGGGCCAGCGTGCCGTCCAGCACGTGCGTCTGGCCGCCGTAGCTGTTGTTCCCGCTGAGCGTCAGCGTGCCGTTGCCACTCTTGTTCAATCCGCCGCCCGTGCCACTCAGCACGCCGGCGAGCGCGACATTGAAGCCGTTCGTATCGACGGTGATGGCAATCGTACCGGTGCCGCTGAGGGCCATGGGCAGCGACGCGTCCCAGTTGGCCGTGGCCTGCAGCGTGCCGCCGCTACCGCCGAGATTGATCACCGCCGGGCCGCCCGCCGTGCGGATGCCGCCGCTGCCAAGCTGGAACAGGCCATTGCTCAGGGTGAACGTGCCGGAGCCACTGCTGTTGAGCGAGTTGCTGTCGTTGACCACCAGCCGGGCCGCGCTGGCGATGCCGCCGGTCTGGGTGAACACGCCCGTACCGTCCCAGCCGACGCTCAAGTCCGAGGTGATGTTTAGATTGCCGCCCGACAGGTTGTAGGTGCTGGTCTCATTGCCCCAGTGCCCGATCCGGAATGCGCCAGAGGTGTCCCCCACATTGCCGCTGGCACCCGTGATGGTGACCGTGCCGCCCGACTGGTTCACGAAGTTGGTTTGAGCCGGCCCAGCGCTGTGCTCGCCCATCCGCAGGTTGACGGTCGTCAACGTCGCCGTGTCTTGGATGTTGAGCGTCCCGCTGCCACCGCCCACGATGAAGGCGTCGTTTGCTCCGACCAGCATGTTGGAGGTGTTGACGGAGGCATTCCCGTTGATCGTCAGATTGCCGCCGGCCGCAAAGAGCTGGCTCAGGGTCCCGGAAGTGCTGGTGCCCGTGCCCAGCGTCAACGTCCCGGCGCCGATCTTGCCGAGCGTCTGTCCGCTGCCGCTGAGCGTAGTGCCGACCAATTGCAGGTCGCCGCCCGTATTCGATACGTCGATCCGCGGCGAGTTCGCCCCGCTGGACCCGGACAAGGTGATGGTCCGATCCGTCGCGTCCGCCGCGGCGCCCGTGAATTGCAGCACGCTGTTGCCATTGATGGCGACGGTGGTGCCCGCGCCCAGATTGCTGGCCAAGCCGTTGTCCGCCACGTCCGAGACGCTCAGCGTGCCGGCGTTGATCGTGGTCGTGCCACCGTAGGTGCTATTGCCGCTGAGCGTCAGGGTGCCGGTGCCGTTCTTGGTGAGCCCGCCCGTGCCGCTCAGCACGCCGGACAGGCCGACGTTGAAGCCGTTCGTGTCCACGACGGCGGGACCGACGGCATTGGTGAGGGTCATATTGAGCACCGACGTCCAATTGGCCGAGGCCCGCAGCGTGCCGCCGCCGAGGTTGATCTGATACGACGTGTTCGCATCGAGATTGCCGGACTTGATGCCCGACGGGCCAAGAGTCAGCGTGCCGCCGTTGAGGGTCAACGTGTCCGTCCCACCGGTATTGCCGCGGGCGTCCAGGACCACGCCGTGCGCGGACACGTCGCCCCCGGTCTGGGTGAAGACTCCCGTGCCGTCCACGCCGAGGTAGATGATGCCGTTCTGTTCGCCGACGCCGCCGGGATTGACAACGCCGCTGGGTGTGCCCGTCAAGGTCAGGGTGCCGCTGTTCATCGTGTAGGTGCTGACGCCGTTTGGCCAGTGCCCAATCCGGAAGGCGCCGCTGACGGAGACAGAACCGCCGGTCTGGCTCACCTGCCCCTGCGTCGGCGAGATGCTCAGGTTCTCCCCCACCGAGAAAGCGTTGGCCGTGACGCTGGCGCCGTTGAGCACCAGGGTCGAATTTTCCGACGTATTCCGGGACCGCACGTTCACGGTTCCCACGTTCAGGGTTCCGGAAAAGGTCTGGCTGCCCGACGAGATCGCACTCCGCAACGACAGGGAGCCCCCGCCCGTCAGATTGCCAGAGAAGGCCGCATTGACGGCCAGGTCGTCGAGGGTCAGGCCGGCGTCGTTCGTGATGTTGCCGGCCCCCGCCACGTTGCCGATGGCGTCCGACTGGCCGTTCATATTGAACGTGCCGCCGGCGTTGACGGTGACGTCGGAGCCGTTGGCGATGATATTGGCCTGGGTCAAGCGGAACTCGCCGCTGTTGTTGACCGTGAGGTTGCCTTGGATGGCGCCGTCGCTCGCGAAGTTGCCGCCCACCGCCAGCAGGCCGGCGTTGACCGTCGTGGTGCCGGTGTACGAATTCGTGCTCCCCGCGACGGTCTTGGTCAGCGTCAGGGTGCTGGTGCCGTTCTTGGTGAGTCCGCCGGCGCCGTCGATCGGTCCCGTGATCGTGATGTCGTGGCCGCCCGCCACCGTATTGACGACGGTGTCCACGTTCAGGGTGATCGGTCCGGTGAAAGTCGTGTCGTTGTTCTCCGAGGCCAGCGAGCCGCCGTTGAAGAGGATCTTCTCGGGGACGGTGTAGGCCCCGTAGTAGCCCAGCACGGCCCCGCTGTTGACGGTCGTCGTGTCGGTCGGGCCGCCGTTGCCCAGGGCATTGCTGTTTTGGATCGTGAGCCGTCCCGCGTTCAGGACGATGTCGGCGCCGTTCAACGGGCTGGTCACGGCGATCTGGAAGCCGCCGATCTTGGTGAGCGTAAAGTTGTTCCCCGTGAAGGTGATGCCTCCACGGATATCCCAACGGTTTGGCCCACCGATGGTCGTGTCGCCGTCCAGCGTGAGATTGCCGAAGCCCTTGTTGTAGCCTACTGCGCCGGTGTTGATGATCGCTCCATTGCCGCCGACCCCCGTTCCGGAAACCCGGATGGGCTCGTCGGAGTTCCCGGCGACGTACACGCCGTTCAGGTCCAGCGTCGCTCCGTTTTGGATCGTCGTGCCAGTGGCTGTCCCGCCCAGCGCGGTCAAGCTCCCCAGCTTCAACGTCCCGGCGCTGACGGTGGTCAGTCCGGTGTAGGTGTTGTTGCCGCTAAGCGTCAGCGTGTCACTCGCGGCCCCGGCCTTCGTGAAGCCGCCCGTGCCGCTGGTCGGGCTGGCGACGGTCCCGGCACCCAGGCTCAGGATCACGGGCGTGGTGTGCCCGCCATCGAAGCCGCCCAGTGCGATGGGGTCGTCGGTGCCGCTGGTCAGCGACGGCAGGGACGAGTCCCCGCCGACGAACTGCAGCGTGACGGCGTTGGCCGACAGCGTGACCGGGTCGGCATAGCTGGCGGGGTTGACGACGATCGTCCCGGCGTAGGTGGGATACGCGGCCAGGGCCGCGGGGATGGACGCGAAGGCGTCGACGCCGACGTACGCGGTCTGGAAGCCGGCCAGTTCGCTGTCGCCGTCGACCATCGCGCCCGACGTCCAATCATCGTCCACGTACAGCAGGCTCGGAGTCCCGTTCAGCCCGACCAGGACGACGTCGTTGCCGTCGCCGCCGTTATAGAAAATCCGGAAGTCCGTGCCGGCGTTCGTCAGCGCCACGTCGCCATCGTTCAGGTTCGAGAATTTGCCCGTCGTGAGATCCGTGCCGTCGTTGGCGATCAGCGTGTAGACGCCGACGGTCGCCGAAGGATTCGTACCCAGCGAGGTGACATCCAGCGCCGCCACGCCATCGCCCAGGGCCACCGTCCCGGTCACGTTGACCACGTCGTTACTGACGCCCGGGGTCGTGTCACCGTCGGCGCCGACCTGGGCCCGGAACTGGCCGCCGCCGAGTTCGAGCGGGAGTGTGTCCAGCGATTCCACGCTGCCGGGCAGGCCCGCGTCGACGATGCCCGCCGAGGTCACGGGGGCGTTGACGGCCCCGACGCCACCGAGCGTTCCGCTGCTCTCCACGACCACGGGGGGCTTGCGCCGGATCGTGAAGTCCCAAGCGAATCCGTCGCAGTAGTCATTGCTGCCCGGGCCCAAGGCCACGTAGACGGTGTCGTCCGCCGCCAGGTACGCCAACGAACCGTTGAACGGAACGTTGGTCTGCCCGTTGGCCGCGTTGACACTGTACAACAACGAGTCGTTTGCATACACCTGCACCCGCACGCCATCGCCACACCCCGAATTCGTGTCCGAGACGGAGCTGTCGCCAAGGGTATACAATCCGGTCACCGGCACCGTGTAGGCGGCAATCAAGAAACGTTCTTCGCTCGACCCGTTCTGCCCCTGGGCGCTGCCCGCGTGCCCCCCGCTGGACGTCAAGTGTCCGTAGGCGAGCGGTCCGGCATCGGGCAATCCGTTGTCGAGGCCGTCGTAATCGTAGTAGCTGCCGTTGTAGTTCAGCGCGGAATAGTTCGCGGCGGCACCGATCGGTCCGGTGCTGTTCCACAGGTAACTCCACCCCGCCGCCGGCGGTCCGGCAAAGTTGTCGTGGTAGTCCGCCACGACTTGCCCGCTATTGATCGATCCGTTGACCAGCAGCGTGCCGCCGTCAACGACGGTGCCGCCGGTGTAGGTGTTGAAGTTCGTCAGCGTCAGGCTGCCGGCGCCAGTCTTGTTCAAGCCACCGGCACCGCTGAGCACGCCGGTCAACGTGATCGCGTTGCCGTTGCTGTCGAAGGTGACGGCGTTGGCCCCGGTGCCGCTGAGCGTCATGCCGAGGGCCGAGGAGAAAGTCGCCGCGGCACGAATCGTGGGGCCGCTGCCGCCGACGTTGACCGCGGCGGGGCCGGTCCCGTCGTTTACGATCCCGCCACTGCCGACGTTCATTTGGCCGCCGTTGACGGTCAAGGTCCCGTTGCCGCCGCCGCCCGCACGGGCATTGACGACCACGCGCGTCGCGGTCACCTCGCCGCCCGTCTGATTGAACGTGCCCGTGCCGTCCACGGCGCAGGTCAGGTAGTAGCCGTTGTCCACCAGCAGGGTCCCACCGCTGAGGTTGTAGAACGTGGTCGCGGCCGGATAGTGGCCCAATCGCAGGCCAGCGCTTTCCGCGATCGCCCCCGTGGTGCGGACCGAACCGCCGGACTGGTTGACGATGGCCGTGATCGGCGTCCCCGGCGTATTTCCCAGCTGGATCCAGGCGGTGGTCAGCGCGCCGTCCGGGATATCCAGTGTCGCGCTACCGCCGCCCGCGGTGTGGGCGCTGCCCACCTGCACGCCGCCGCTGAGCGTGGTGACGGTACCGGCCGCCCCCAACGTCATCAGCCCGGCCGCAACGTTCAGGGAGTTGAACGTATTGGTGGCGCCGACAATCGCCAGCCGGCCCGCGCCGATCTTCGTGATGTTGTTGGCGCCGTCATTGGTGATGGGAACGCTGACCAGCAGATCGACATCCTGGGACCCATCCGCCACGTTGAACAGGGCGGACGTGCTGTTCCGTAGTCGCAGGACCGCGGCGGCCGAGACCGGGATGATCTGGGCTGTGGTGGCGGACTCATTGACGGTGATCGTCGGGTTGTGGAACTCGTTGAGCGTCCCGCCCAGCCAGAGCGTGCCGCCGGTCATGTTCACCTGGAAGTTGTTCCAGAAGTGGTTGCCCACATTGGCCCCGCCGACCGTGCCGCCGTTGATGTTCAGCACGTTGACCGACTGCTCGCTGACGTACCCGAAGGCGTTGGCGGCCGTGTAGTCCACGGTGGCCCCGGGGTTGACGGTCAAGGTGCGACGGATCGTCCCGACGCTCCCGCCGGCGCCGAGCAGCAGCGTCCCGCCGTCGACGACGGTGCCGCCGGTGTAGGTGTTGAAGGCGTTCAACCTGAGCGTGCCGGGGCCCATCTTCCTGAGCGAACCGGCGCCGTCGATTTGCTCATTGACGGTTATCTGGCCAGCGCCGCCGATCGACAGCGGACCGTCCACCTGGAGATTGCCGTTGCCGTTCCCGCTCAGCGTCAGCGTTTGGCCGGAGGGCGTGTATTCGAACGTACCACCGAGGGAAGTGACGGTGAAGTTGTTCCCGGACGAGTGGCTATTGCCCGTGACCTGAATCGTGCCGCCGTTCAAGACCCGCCGTTGCCGGTAGTCGGCGAGTTGGCCCGTGCCGCCCGCCGCGCCGTATGCGAAGCTGTCCAACACGAGCTTGCCGCCCGTATTGACTTGGATCACGGCCGTGTTGTTGTAGCCACCGTTGTACAGGTACGCGCCGGCGCCACTAACCTGCAGGGAACCCGCATCGATCGTGGTGTTCCCGGTGTACTTGTTGGAATTGGAGAGCGTCCAGGTGCCGGTCCCGGTCTTCAACACCGCGCCCGTGCCGGGGACAATCATGTTCATGACGCCGGTGCTGGTGCCCGTCAAAGTGAGCAGGCCTCCGCTGGGACTGGCGACGCCGAAGCCGCGCCCCTGGTTGAGCGTCCAGGTATTGTTGGCGGCTTCGAGGGTGGCGCCGCCGGCATCGATCGTGAAGCCGCGATCCACATTGCCCGCCTCGGCGCCGCCGACGTAACGGATCGTCCCGTTGTCCACGTGGATATTATTCGCCGCGAAGGCCACTTGACCGAGGCCCGCGCCGGCCCCGTCGCCCCAGCCGCCGATCTCGACCGTCGCGCCGTTGTTGATCGTGATCCGCTTGTTCTGCCAGCCCAAGTTGCTGTACAGCCGGCCGGTCGCCAACGAAACCAGGCCGCCGGAAATCGTGGTGTCGCCGGTGTACGTCTCCTGCGCCGTCAGGGTCAGCGTGCCGGCGCCGCTCTTGTTCAAGTCGCCGCTGCCGCTGAGCACGCCGGACAGGGTGATGGTGTTGCCGTTGGTGTCGAACGTGGCCGCGCTGGCCCCGGTGCCGCTGAGCGTCATGGGCAAGGACGACGAGAAGCTGGCGGCCGCCTTGATCGTGCCGCCGCTGCCGCCGCTGGTCACCGCGGCCGGCCCGCCGTCGGTCAGAATGCCGCGGCTGCCGACGTTGTAGGTGCCGCCGGTCACCGTGAATGTGGCGTTGCCGTTCGCGTTGCGGTGGTTCACCTTGACACCGGCCGACGAGGCGATACCGCCCGTCTGGTTGAAGATGCCCGTGCCGTCGGTCGCGATGGCCAGGTCGGCCGTTGCGTCCGTGATGTTCAGCACGCCGCCGCTCAGGTTGTACGTGCTGGTCTCGTTCGGCCAATGGCCGAGCCGGATGGCCGCGTTCTCGCCCGAGTTGCTGGTGACGGTCAGGGTGCCACCCGTCTGATTGACGACGTTGGTTTGCGTGGGACCACCGTTGTTTTGCCCCATGTTGAACGTGGCGGTGGAGACCGTAGCGGTTCCTTGAATCACCAGCATGCCGCCACTGCCCGCGCTGCCACCGTTGAAGTAGGATGTGGTGCTGGCACCGACGCCGATCTCCCCCGTCATGCTGACGTTGGCTCCCGAATCGAAAATCACGGTGCCGCCCGAGATGTAGAAGCTCGTACCGGTCAAGCCTGCCTGGAAAGTGGTGCTGCCGCCGTTCGTGATCCGGCCGAACTTGGCGGCGGCCGTGACGGGCCCCGTGAAGGTGAGATTGCCGGCGCCGAAGATGCGCCGATCGGCCCCTGCGGTGAACGCCAGCGTGTTGCCCGAGATACTGTCGTTGGCGGCGCTATTGTCGGTCAGGTCCCCAGCCACGCTCAGAGAAGCGGCGGTGATGTTCACGCCGAACGGGCTGCTGCCTTGAAACGTGATGCCGCTGAGTTGCAGACCGGCGACATCGGCCGTGGTGGCTTGCACCGCCGCCCCCGTCAGATTCACGGTATCGAAGACGACCGCATCGCCGTTGACCGGAACACCACTCGACCAGTTGCTGGGGTTGCTCCAGAGGCCGTCGGCGTTGCCCGTCCAATTGACTGTCGCCAGCAGACGCCGGTCTTCCAACGCCTCGAAGAACAATGCCCGGCGAGTGGCGGCGGCGCCTCGTTTGGCGCGGCGGAGCTTCGAGCGGCTTTCGGTGCGGCTTTCTGCAGGGGGATCGAAACGCGAGCGGATGCGACGAGGGGACATGAATGAGTCCTCACAAAGAATCCAACGATGACGACGGAATCTGATGAATCACTTCGCTAACGCGGGCTGACGACGCCTCGCTGGCGCGTCGAGTTGGTATGGCGTAACTTTCGCTCCGGGCCGTAACCTTGCGGCACGGTCGCGCGCACTGCGATCGGGCGGAATCCTCCCGCCACGCTTCTTGGCTTGATTGGTGCGCCGCCTGCCCCAGGCGGTCGTAAGGACGCCGAGGTGCCTCGATCATGGCGAACTTACGACCTGCCCGCGACGCGCTCGAAAAGGAGGGCCAACACGTCTACCTGCTTCTCTGCCTGCAATCTCGACTGCCCGCTTGCCCATTTACCTAAGGTGCCAGACGCGAGCTTAGGTGGGACGAGATGCACGCCTCCCGTTCCGCGCCTCCTTTGGTACACAATTTCGGGGAGTTGTCAAGCAGGGGGTCACAGATAAATGTGGTAAAATACGCCCAGAGCGAATGACTCCCGGCACCGCGGCTTGCACCCGCCGCCCAAAAGGCCTGACTCTGCAAAAAAGCAGGGCGTCTGAAAAGGGCCATCCCACGATCATGGTTTCAAGACTGGGATCTGGCTGCCGGGCTGATGCGATTCCTTGGCACGTGTCCCGACGTCGTGCCGCCCGCTCGTCACCGCTTGGTGGGCGTTCTCCTGGAGAAACCGCGCATAGGCGGGGTCGAGCCCCGGCGGGACGAACGGGTTACCTGCCACGCTGTCGTCGAACAGCACTTCGTAGAAGACGCAGGCCCCCAGGTACTCACCCGCGGTATTGGCGTGGTGGCCGTCCATGCCGAGCGTCGTCCGACCGTCCTTCTGCTTGGCCCATCGCCACCCCACGTGCAGCGAATGGGTTTGATCGGGCAGCGCGGGCGGCTGGGCGGTCTGGAAATCGAACTTCGTGTCCGGGCGGTAGCCCCATTGCGGATCGTTGTCCGCGCGATGGAACGCGTCGCCAACGGGGACCAGTCCCGCGCCTAATTCCCCGGCGATCGTCCGGTAAGCGTTGGTGAGGCCTTGGTGCATCGCCTCCTGCGTGGCCGGTTCGCCGGGCTGCGGCGACTTGGCGCCAAACCGCGGGTCGTCGCAGCGGTAGGCCCAGGTCTGGTGTACGAGCAACCGTGCCTGGGGCGCGTGCTTCTGGATGTAGTCGCGAAGCTGGCCGGCGTACGGGCGGTACGTGCTCAGGTCGTGGCTCTTGAGACTGGCCTGTTGGATGGTGACGAAGTCCCATCGCTCCGCCGCCAACTCCTGCTTCAGGCTGCGTCCGTTGGCGTACAGCCCGTTGGGGTCCTTGGCGTCTTGCTCGTGCTTCTGCGCTTTTTCCGCGTGCAACTGCAGCGACGCGCCGCCGACCACGATGGGCCGATGGACGAGGCTGTGCCCGCCCGCGTTCGCCAGGTCGTTCAGGTAGCGAGTGGCGTTCCGAGAGAAGCTGTTGCCGATGGTCAGCAGGCGTACCGTTTTTCCTGCTGAGGCGGGTGTCACCTCCGCCGCAGGCAGCACGGCTGCGAGCAAGAGCGCAAGTTGGACGGTCAGGAAGGTGAGTCTGGTTTTCATGCGGAAGTCCTTTCGTGATTTTTGGAGGATCTGCGATGAAGGGGGGAGACCTGCGGTCGTTGGTTTCGGCGGGGTCGGAGACCCGCGCCGAACGGTGAATGGCGTCAACGTGGATTGCTCGGATTCAGCCCGCCTTCGAAGCCTTGGCCGCCGGGGTGGAACAGGAACAGGCCGGCGCGGCGGTCGCTTTCGCCGAGGAAGATCGTCCCGTCCAGCCCCGTCGTCATCGCGTCGAACTGGTAGGCACGTTTCGCGTAGTACGGGCTGCGGTCGACCGCCAGGACGCCCCAATCGCGGAAGCCCTCACGGCCAGTCAAATCGTAGCTGCAGAGCTTGCACACGTCTTGAAACTCGCCGCAGATCAGGTACAGCCGCTCGTCGGGGCCGAGCGTCATGGCCCGCACGCGGCGCGCGACGCGCGGCTTGCCGAGATTGACGACTTGCCCGCGGTCGGCCTGCATTTCGAAGAGGAACCCGTCGCTGGTGGCCCCAAACACACGGCCCTTGGCGCTGGCCGCCCACTGCTCGATGACCGGGTAGCCGTAGTAGTTCCAGGCTTCCCAATACTCGCCGGGGATCTGCATCGCCGTGCGGTGCAGCTTTTGCGATGCGGCAGCGTAGCACACGATGCGTCCGTCTTCGCCCGACGTGTAAACCCGGCCGTCCGGCGCGACGTACAGCGCACGCGGCACGCTCCGCCACGTTCGCTCGGGACCGGAATACACTTTGCGCTCCAGCACAGGGCCGGCGTCGCGGCATTGCTTTTTCTCCAAGTCCCATACGAAGAACCGCGCGTCCGGATACGTCAGGCCGTACAGTTGGCGGGCCTGGGCGTCGAGCGCCAGCGCATAGATCGTATTGCCGCGCACGGGGGCGCCGAGGTCCTCCAGCGGACACGGATCGTTCGGCATCCGCACGCCGGCGTCGTGCTGCGCGGGATCGTAGCGGTAGAGGTGGCCGCCGGCGTAGTTCGCGTACGGGGCGGTGATGTCTTTCCACAGTTGTTCTTCGATCGCCCGAAAGCCGCCCGGAAATTGTTGGGTCAGCGGCACGGAGGCGAGCACGTTCAGGCCGCCGCCGAGGTACAGCGTGCCGTCGCGGTCCTGCACCAGCGCGTGATACACCCCCTGTGCCTCGCCGATGCGTCCCAGCGGGCGGACCTTGTTGATGCTGCGGTCGTACACAAACAGGCACGAGGCTTTGCCGCTGGTCGCGCCGTACACGCGGCCGCTGGCAGCGGTCAACAAGGCCGTGATCGGGCAGTTGTCCGCGTCGATCGCCGTTGCGTCGGGATAGCCGAGGTCGCGGTAGTCCAGGCGGTGCGCGTCGAACTGGGGATTGACCCATTTTTGGGCGCGGGCGGCGTGAGCCACCAGCAGCGCGGAGAATGACGCCAACGCGAGCACACAAATGCCCCTCTTCGTAGAACGGAATTCATTCCGTTCCGAACGGATTGAAATCCGTTCTGCTCTGACTGCAGCCACGGACCGGCGATTCATCTCGCACCTCCTTCACCCGCGGCGGCCGGGGGCCTGTAAGTCAACAGAGCCATGCTGTACGGCCAGCGGTCGTCGATCGTGTTGGCCACGCGTTGCGGATCGCGCTCTTCGACGGCGCCGACAAAATATAGTTGGCCGTCCTGCTTGCCGGTGCAGGCCCCGCCCAGTCCGTACACGCGCCGGCCGTCCGCGATCCGCATCTGGCCCAACTCGCGGCGCCGCCCCGTGGCCAGATCGTACTCGACCAGCATCGATTGCGGCGGTGCCGCTTCGCCCGCCAGTTGCGCCGTGAATTTGCGTTCGTCGGCTACGTCCCACGACTGGCCCGAATAATCGAACGCCACCGACAACACCGGGGCGTAGTAGATGCAGCGGTTGCCGGCGATCGTCAGCGCGAGCGTGGAAAACGGGATCAGCTGCGGAGGACCGCGCAGGTAGCGTTCGGCACACATCCGCACCAGCGGCGTCACCGTGCCCTCCGGACCGTCGTCCGGGTCGTAACGGAACAACATCGAATCGCCACCCATGATCCCGTAGGCCACGCGGTCGACCGGGTCCCACTCGATCACGCGCCAATACACTTTGCGGTCGATCATCGGATTGGACATCGTGCGCGGCAGCGAGCGCGGATCCAGCGGCAGCCGCGGCGAGACCAGGTCCAGCAGCCGGTCCTGCCGCGGGTCGTATTTCCAGATGCGACCGGTGGCGAACGAGCCGTACACGTTACCGGCGTCGTCGCAGAAGATCGTGCGGCAGATGTCCCAATCGTCCACGCGGCCCAGGTCGGTGGTGATCTTGCGGCGCAGGTCAAACGTGTACAGATGGCCGTCCTCCGCCAGGCCGTACAGCCGTTGGTACTTCGGCTCCAAGACGAACCCGAGCAGGCCCCACTGGCGATTGATCTGGCCGAGGATTTCCAGACGCTCTTGCTGCGGGTCGTAGCGGAACCAGTGCGGACCTCGGTAGCTGGCCGGATCGACGCACTCCGGGCCGGTGTCTTCGCAGAAGTCGCCGAAGTAGATTCGTCCGGCGTCGTCCTCGCCCATGCGGACATGGATCTTGCCGCTACTGCGGATGCCTAGACCGCGTTCGCCCTTGAACTCCGTCAGATCGGCCACGTGCTGCATCTTCTGCGTAGCCGGGTCGAACTCGTAGAAGTGCGCGGCTTCGGCGTGCGTACACAGCCCGATGTACAGTTTCCCGCTGCGGGCCGCGTACAGCCCGCTCCACATGCTGTCCTCGCGCCCGCTGCCGCCGGTGAAGGAATGTGCCTGCACCGTGACCGTTTTCACCGCCGCCACGGGCAGACGGTTCTGTGCCGGCGCGCTGATCGCCGTCAGCACGCACGCCACGGCAGCCAATCGCGCAAAGACCATCATCGCGTTTCCTTCCTCGTTTTCAAGGCTGCTCGACCCAAACTTCCGTCTTCACGCGGTTGACGTTGTTGGAATAGCCGCCGGCGTTCAGGCCCCGCGTGTACAGCAAGGCCGGCCTGTCGAGCGGCGCGTGCGAGCACCAGCGTTCCAGGCTGGGCATCCAGTGCGGAACGTCCGCTTCGGGCGCACGGACCAGCGACTGGCGAACTACTCGGCCAGCGCCATCGCATTCTAAGCGAACCAGCGCCGTGCGATTCGCGCCCCACCCGGTCTCGGCTGCGGGCGAGACCATCAGCACCGCCTCGATGGTTCCATCCCGATGCCGTGACAGCTGGCCGCAATGCCGGATCTGGTAGCCCGGCAGCAGCGCACGCACCGGCTCGCCCAACGGCGTGCCGACCCACAGCCCATTCTCTTCATGCCGGCACAGTTGGGCATCGCCGGCCAGGAGATTGTGGACGATCGTCCAGGGGCGTCCGCGCTCGTCAACCACCGGGTTGGAGAGCACCATCTTGTGGTAATAGGAGTTCAGCGGGCCGCGCGGGCCGCCGTAATTGGCTTCGATTCGCTCCGCCGCCATGGCCGGGCCTTCGATGCGCTGGAGTTGCCCGGCATCGGCGGGAAGGACCAGCGGTGCCGAGTTGCCGAACTGTCGCCAGATTTCTCCGGAGTCGTCCGAGTACACGTGCGAAGCTCCGTAGTAGCGCGCGTCGGCCCCTTGGCTGGGAACCGGCAAGGTGTTCGAGAACACCGCGTGCAACCGGCCCGATGGTCCGACTTCGATCGCGTTGGTCAGCCAGCTGTGTTCCCTGACGGCCGACCGGACCAGCAAACGCGGGCCGGACCAGGGGCCTTGCCGCGGGCGGCGGCAGTAGACCAGGTGTGCGTCACGGCCGTTGGTTTCGCGCCGATACACCAAGTGCAACATGCCCCCGCCGTCGCACACCAGGCTGGGATAAGTGCCCGACTCGCCGACCGCGCGACCGTCGTCCACGGGCTCCCAGTCATCTCGGTCCGGCGGCCAGCGGTAATGGACAAAGCGGCCGTGATGCGCGCCGACCAGCGCGTGCAGCGTGCCGTCGGTATCGGTCGCCAGCGCCACGCCGCAATGGTTGTCCTGCTGACGCTCGCCCACGGTGCCCGTGCGCACGATTTCGCCGTTGGCCAGGTCCACGAGCGCCCACCGGTTCTGCCGCTCGACATCGAGCCACGTACACACCAGATGCCCGTCCCGGCGAGCGATCTTGTTGCTCATCACATAGCCGGTGGCTCGGTCTCCGCCCGAAGTGGCCAGCCGTAGCGCGCGGGGAGCTTGCTCGGATTCGCCCGGCGCCGCCAAAGTGTTTTCGGCCGACCACCCGGAAACGACGCCGACGGCAGCCACCCCTAAGAACGCTCGTCGCGAGCAACCGCTAGTACGATTATCGACCAGTACCAGCTGGAAATCTCCAGGACGAAACGCCACGGATTCCAATTCATTCATTTCAACATCTCTTCTGCAGCGCCATCCAACATCGAGACGGTCTCCCCGCCAACTGAATGAACGCTTGGGAAGCTGCGGTGCCTACATCCAGTTGTTCAGAAACACCAATTGGTCCACTAGGTCGTCCGCAGAGAAAACGCTGACGAGCCTTAACAGCGTCCGGGCATTCGCGGCGGGATCTTCCTGCGTGGCCACGATAATGCCGGCGTGGTGCTCGTCGTTGCGAATCAGTTCATAGTGCAGTCGCGGGAAGTCGGCTACGTTGTAGGTGAGTATCGCATGACCGCTGGCGATCGCGAATTGCAGTTGTTCCATGTCGGTGGAACCTACGCGGGCCGCTTCGTGGGTGGTTAGCGCTGTCCACCCTCGAAGCCGCAGCGCTTGGGCAATCAGATGATGCACGTCCTCGTCCAGGTAGAGCTTAATCGCGGGCATCAGGCGGCTTCAGGGTCGGCGGATATCGACGGCTAGTCCTTTCCAGGTCGGTCAGTTTCTGGATCTCCCGGTCGATCTGTTCGCGGTGATCGTAGTAGTACGACAGCGCGTCGTACACCTGCGCGGGCGTCAAGTGGGGAAACTCGCGAAGAATGTCGTCCGCCGACAGGCCGCGACGGTGGTTCTGGACAATGGAACTCACCGGGAAGCGAGTCCCTTTGATCACCGGTCGCCCGCTCTGAACTCCCGGCCGTCGTTCGATGTGAGGGTGACATACTTCCACAAGTTCGGCTGCGGTACTCATCGCGGCAAGGCTCCTTTCCGTACCTTCATGATAGCTCACGCCGGTCGAACTCGGCTAGCCCCGAAGCTGCCAAGACGTGCGGACATCCCGGTCGGACAGCCATTACACTCAGTCGCGCTGGCCCAGCGGCTCTGGTCGCCAGTGTCCAGTTGCTTGGCCAGGCATCGTGCATCCCTCATTTCCCGCCCACCAGCCACTCCAGATTATAACGGGCCAGCAGCAGCCCCTCACGGCTCTCGTACAGCGTCAGAATCGTCTTGTCGGGCAGCACCGCGACGTCGGAGTAGCCGCCGGATGACTCCGAAATCACGTTGCGGGCCGTCCAACTTCGGCCGCCGTCGCGGCTCAGGTAGCAGGTCAAATGCGTTCGCTGGCGGTTGATGGGAGCGGTGAACAGCAGCAGGCCGTGCCCGCCGTCCTCGGCGCAGGAGTAGGCCGTTTGGCCGGCATTGCAGGGACCGTCGAACAACTCCGCGTGGCAGCCTTCTGCGTCGAACGTCTCGCCCCCGTCGCGGCTGCGGGCGTACAATCGCCGCTGCGGCACCAGGCCCTCCGGCAGCTTGACGGACCGTCCGTCCGCAGTCGCCCGCGCGAGGAACTTGTTGACCTCGTTGCGGCAGTTGACGTACACCTCGCCGTCGGCCGTCTCGCCCACCGTCATCTCGCCGACGGTGTCGCCCCAGTCGGCGAACGGCACTCCGCCGACGTGCCACGTTTCGCCATCGTCGTCGCTGTAGATCACCCCGCCTTTGGCTCGGTTCTCGTACACGCCGGGTTTGAACACTCGCGCACCGATGACCAACCGCCCGACGTGCGGGCCCGTGCGGAGTTGAACCCCGTGGTTGTTGTTGAAGGCCCCGCCGCCGCGCCACCCTTCGGCGTTCGGCTGGGGCACGACCTCAATCGGTGCCGACCACGTCCGCCCGTCGTCCATGCTCTTGACGATCGAGAAGCCGCCGCCTTGCGGAATCCAGGTCTTCGTGAACCAGCCCGCGTGTTCGGTCTGCGGGAACGCGATGAAACAGGCGAACACCGTTCCGGTCTGGCGGTCCTCGACCAGGTTGCCGTTGAAGGTGCAGTAACCGGCGCGCTCGAACAGCGTCTGTTCCGCCTCGAACGTCCTGCCGCCGTCACAACTGCGGCGCAAAACCCAACTCGACGGCGCGAAATCGCTTCTGCCGCCGAACCGTTTCTGGCTCGCCGCCAACACGGTGCCCCGGCTGGTGACGATCAGGCTCGGCAGCCGGTAGAAGTGCGGGTCACGATTGGAGAAGGCGGGAACGTCAGCCTCGAGGAAGGGCTCAGCGGCCGGCAACCGCGCGCCGGACATCACCGTGGCGGCAGCTAAGGACAGACTGACGGTAATGGCGAGCAGCCTTCGTATCGTTTGCATCGTTTTCTGAGCATTGGCAACCAGGCCGCAAAAAGGGGACATTCTGCTTTTCCGCCTTTCACCTGCCATTCATCTGAAAAAGTAGAATGTCCCCTTTTCCCCTTCTGTCAGCGGTGCCACTGTGGCGCCGAGTAACTGACGGCTTCTTCGAACGTTGCTTTACGCCGGAAATCGGCCGGATCGTAGGCGGGAACCGCCGGGTCCGGGTTGATCCACTGGGGATGTTGGCGGCCGAAGTAGCTGCCGTAGAACTGGTAGTTGGTGTCCACCCAGCGGCTGAGTACCATCCGTTCCCTTTCCGTCAGCATCCGGGAGTGGTCGTCCTTGGCGTTCTTCGGATGCGCGGAATCGGTCACCACGTCGATCAGCGTGCTGGTGGGGCATCCCAGGCTGCGGGGTGGCAGGTACGCGCCGTTGTAATTGCCTCGGTCTCCCCAGAGGAAAGACGTGAATTCGGGGATCATCGGACCTGCCAACTGCTTTTTGGAAAGCTCCTCGTAAGAGGTGTTGTAGAACAGCGTGACTTCGCCGGTCAGCCTCAATCCGCCGGCTGGCTCGCTCGCCCCGTGGCACGAAACGCACTTGGCGTCGAAGATCGGCTGGATGTCGGTCGGGTAGTGGATGACCTGACCCGCCCGTCCGTCTCCGCCGTTTTCCGCCAGATCGCACGGCTGCGGCTGGGGGATGCTGGGCGAACGCAGCAACGCCAGCGGCGTGTCCGAGGCGTGTGCCGACGCGGTCCAATTGGGTTGCCCGTGACAGCCCGTACAAGAGCGGACTTCGCCGGGCATGTAGTTCACGTACGTCCTCTCCCGCTGGAGTTCCCGGAAGTCCTTGTCCAGGGCCTGGAAGAAAATGCTGCGATTGGCCGGCACGACAAAGTGGGCGGAGCCGTCCGCTTCCACGGGCACGACTCCCCACTGCACCCGCGGCCAGAGGGCCGCTTTCCAGCTGGAACTGCTCAGCGACGGGTTCCATCGTCTGCCGGTGGACCAGTAGCGCGGCAGCGCCTCGTTGATGCGCAACCACTTGACCGCTCCCCGCTCAACCCCCTGCATGCCCTGGTAGACGTCGGTCAGGAAGCACAACGCCTGATCGCTGGCGGCGTAGTCTGGATCGCGGACCGGCTGCACGGCCGGCGGAACGCGCCGCGCGACCAGCGGCGTAGGATGCCAGCAGGAGAGTTGGGCGTCGGCATGCACGAAGCGGTGATGTCCGTCGACGTCGATCAGGTACAGCGCATACGCGTTGGGAACGTCCTTGTAGTGATCGGCCGGATGCACCTTGTAGGAAACCAGGAACTCCCGATCGCTGACCGGATAGGGATGCGTGTACAGGTGGCCTTTCTGGCCGTTCCTGTCGAGCACATATCCGCCCTCTTCCGTTCGAAAGTACCAGCCGGGTTCCGAGCGACGTTCGATGAACACGTGGGGTGTGATGTTCACGACGGGAAAGCGGTCATCCCACTGGACGTAATCCGCCTCGTGCGGATCCGCACCGCGGACCCGCACGCCTTTGCCGAAATCGACCAGCAGGATCGGGCCCAGGCAGCCTCCCTGCGGATAGTGGCAGGTTCCCACGCACACGAAACGATGACTGCTGCCGGGCAGTGGCTGAGGGTACATGTAGACGGTCGTATCGTCGTCGGCCAATCCGTACAGTTCCTGCGGCCGGCTGCCGTCGGGATTCATGGTCCACACGGTCTTGGCGACCCGCGCGCCCTTGTCGATATATTCCCAGCGGTGGTACATGACCCGGCCGTCATCCAGCACCACGGGGCAGAATTCGCTGACCGGACTGCGGCTGAGTTGTTCGATGTGCGTGCCGTCCGCCTCCATGCGGTGCAGCACCGGAGCCACCAGGGATCCCGAGCCGCCGCAGAGCACGGTGTGTTCGGAGCGGGTCGAGGAGAAGATGATCTTGCCATCCGGCAGATAACACGGATGAATGTCGTCGGTGTGCCAGGAAGGGTGCCAGCGGGCCGCCTTCTCCGCCTCGTCCGGCGGCGGGAAGGAGACTTGGCGAAGGCCCGTGCCGTCGGTGTTCACTTCCCAAATGCGAAACCCGGCGCCGGGATCCTGGCGAAAATCAAAGAGGATCTTCCGGGCATCCAACGACAAGCTGATCTTGCCAATGAGGCCTTTTCCGCCCGGCAGACCGGCGGCGGTGACGACGGGCCGCTCCGTTCGCGTCCGCACGTTGTAGATGAAAATCCCGTTGTCGGGAACAAACCGGTCGGGACTGGTGCCGTTGTTGATGTCCGTGTAGTAGTGATCGGAAGAGTAGGGCTTGCGTTTGACGAACGCGAATTCGTCGAAGCCCAGGGCATCCGGATCGACGGGCGTCGCCGGCGGCGATGGCGTGCTGGTCAGCGACGGGCTTGGCGGCGCGGCCGGTGCTTCGCCCGCTCCCGCCTTGGATGCGGCCGGTCCCGCAACCACGGCGGCCAGCGCGAGGGACAACACGGCTGAACGGAGAACGAATCTTCGGTCCGGCATGGCTTGTTCCCTTGAAAACTCCGGAGGCGGGAAAGCTGTCCGCACGCACGCGAGCCCTCGTTGAGGGCGAACTGTTAGTGCCTTCCCTGCGGCCCATCTTACCTGAGCCCGCGGCGAGAAGCCAGATAGGTTCCTGGCAGGAACCCGCTCCTTTGCTGCACCTTCGTAGCATGGCTCTCCGAGCCGTGCAAAGCATTCAGCACGGCTCGAAGAGCCATGCTACTTTGGTTGCATCCGGGCTGGAAATTCCCGGCTCGTCGGTTACATTGACCGGTTGACGCGGTCCGTTCGAATGTCCCAAACCACCTTGTGAAAGATAGGCAGCAACGATCCCGATGCGTTGGCAATCGTTCGCCGTATACGCCGTGCTGGTAATTGCCTGGGTCGCTTTTGGCGTTTGGCAGTACCGGAGCTGCGTGCGCGAGCGGCAGCTGATCGAAGAAACGCTGCATCAGCAATCGCACTCGGTGATGGCCGCCTTGGTCGGAGGCATGCAGTCTCATCGCCGGCTGGGAAGGTTCCTCGAGCTGCAGCTGCAAGGCATGCTCGAAGAACTCGTCAAGTCGCCGGACGTGATCGCCGTGTCCATCCTCAGCGGGCCTGAGAAAACGATCCTGAGCGCGGGGGCGGTCGAGCAGTTGGATCTGCGCAGCGGGCTGCCGCCCGGCGACCATTGGACATCGGCGGGGTTTCAGTTGACCGAACCATTCGTCCTGCAGCCGCCGGAAGCGGGATCGGAGCCGGTTGGCGGCGGGCGCGGCGGTGGCGGCGGCCGGGGCTACGGACTCCGCTGGCGCACGGACGCGGCGGACGAGGACAGCGTACTCGGCGAAGGCGGCCGGTTTTTCGCCGCTTTGCTTCTGGACCGCACGCGGGCGGATCAACTGAACCGCCGCTCCGTCTGGTCTCACGTGTTCGTGACCGGCGCGGGAGGCCTGGTGTTGCTGTGCCTGGCCCTGGTGTGGCGCGCCGGCGTCCGGATGCTGGAAGCTCAAGGCCGAGCCCGACTGCTGGAGGTCGAAACGCGGCACCTGCGCGAGTTGAGTCAGGCGGCGGCCGGATTGGCGCATGAGACGCGCAATCCTCTGGGGCTGATTCGCGGCTGGACGCAGCGGCTGCTGGAGGACGAGACGGACGATCCCGACCGGGCGGAGCACGTCCGAGCCGTCATGGAAGAATGCGATCGGGTGACGGCACGAATCAATCAGTTCCTGGCGTTCGCCCGGCCCTGCGCTCCGGCGATCGGGCCGGTGGACCCGAGTCGGATCGTCGCGGAATTGGGCATGATCCTCCAGCCCGATCTGGAAGCCAAACGGCTCACGCTGGCCATGACAGGGGCCACGAGCGCCAAGCCGGTTCAAGCCGATCGGGAACTCCTGCGCCAGGCCCTGTTCAACCTGATCCAGAATGCGGTCGCGTTTGCGCCGGGAGGCGATACGATTACAATCAGCGTGGTGGACGAACCCGGCGGCCGCTGCCGGCTGGAGGTGGCGGACCGCGGTCCGGGCGTGCCGCCGGAATCCGTGCCGTTGTTGTTCACGCCGTACCATACGACCCGCCCTGGCGGCACGGGATTGGGGTTGGCCATTGTCCGCCGGATTGCGTCGGCGCACGGCTGGGAAGCGGCCTACCGGCCGGGCTCCGACGGAGGCGCCGTTTTTTCGTTGCAAGGGATTCATGTCTGAGCACAGCTGCACCATTCTGGTCGTCGACGACGAAGCGTCCCAGCGGGAACTGCTGGGCGGATTCGCCACGCGGCTCGGCTATCGCGTCCGCGAGGCTGCCTCCGGCGAGGAGGCCCTGGAGTCGATTCAGCGCGAACCGCCCCACCTGGTCTTGCTCGACGTGCGACTGCCGGGCATCAACGGAATCGAGACGCTGAGCCGGATTCGCCAGTTTGCCCCCGATCTGCCCGTGCTGTTGATTACCGCCTTTGCCGATTTGCGGCAGGCGGTGGCGGCGATGAAAGGCGGCGCGGAAGATTATCTCGCCAAGCCGGTGGATCTGGACGAACTGCGGGCGGCGATGGCCGACGCCCTGGGCGTCTCAGCGGCGGACCACCGCGACGCCGGGCCGCCCACGCCTCCCCTGCCGGCCGATCTGGTCTGCGAAAGCCCCGCGATGCGGCACCTCGTCTCCACGATCGCCGTGGTCGCGCCCTCCAAAGCCCCGGTGCTGATCACCGGCGAAAGCGGCACGGGCAAAGAGGTGCTGGCGCGGCTGGTCCACGCCTGGAGCCCGCGGGCGGACGGTCCGCTGGTCGCAGCCAACTGTGCCAGCCTCCCGGAGTCGTTGATCGAAAGCGAGCTGTTCGGCCACACCAAGGGCGCCTTCACCGGTGCCTCCGAGACGCGGCAGGGGTTCTTCCGCGCCGCGCACGGCGGCAGCCTGTTCCTGGACGAAATCGCGGAACTGCCCCTGCACCTGCAACCCAAACTGCTGCGAGCGCTGGAGACGGGCCAGGTCCTGCCCGTCGGCAGCGACCGCCCGGCGGAGGTCGACACGCGACTGATTGCCGCCACGAACCGGGACTTGGAGAAAGAAGTCGCCGAGGGCCGGTTCCGAGACGATCTGTACTATCGGATCAACGTGGTGGAACTGGCGATTCAGCCCCTGCGGGAGCGCCGCGAGGACATCTTGCCCTTGGCGCGGCATTTCGCCGGCGAGTTTTCCGGCGGCCCGGTGCGGCTGTCGCCGCAAGCCGGGAACTGCCTGCTGGCCTATCCCTGGCTCGGCAACATCCGCGAACTGCGGAACGCCGTGCAACGGGCTTGCCTGCTGTCTCGCGGGGACGTGATCCTGCCCGAACACCTGCCGCCTAAGATCGCCGCGCTGGCGTCTCGGTCCGGCACCGAGGACGAAACGCACGGCCGACTGTCCCAGGTCGAACGCGCCACAATCCTGGCCACGCTCCAGGAGTGCGGCGGCAACCGCACGCAGACCGCCAAGAAGCTGGGCATCAGCCGCCGGGCCCTGATCTACAAGCTCCGCGCCATCGAACCTGAATCGTCCGGCGGATGACCGGGCAAATGGGAGACTGACGAATGACCCGTTCCTATGATTGTACGACAGCAGCCCGAAGCGCGAGCGAGGGATCAGCCACCGGAAATGCTCACTCCCGCGGAACGGAGACAGCCGCGCGGCCGTGGTCCAGGCCATGCCGCCGTGCCGGGAGCCTGTCAGCGGGCGTCCTTTTTGTCTTCTTTCAGTTCGTCGCGTCGGGCCACCCGGCCGCACAGGCGGCTGACGGGCCGTTCGACGTGCAGACCTCGCAGCACGTCGCTCCTGACGCCGCACCGGCCCCGATCGCCAGGTCCCAGGAATCCGGGAGACCTGCGGTCGCCGGTTTCGGCGAGGTCGGGAGACCTGCGCCGAACAGTGAGACGGCTCTCCTTCGGGGAACGGTGCGGGCCGAAGGTTCGCCGCTGGCCGGGGTGCTGGTTTCCGACGGCTTCCGCGTCGCGCGGACGGATGCGCAAGGCTGCTACGAATTGCCGCCGAGCGCCAACCGTGGGCGGTTTGTGTTTGTCAGCACGCCCGCAGGATACTGGACCGACAAGTTCTATCTGCGGACGGAGCAAGCCACCGCCGCGGGCCGGGCGGATTTCACGCTTCGCCGGGTCGAGCAACCGGATCGCTTCGATTTCGTATTCATCGCCGACGTGCATCTGGAGAACAAGAAGATCGGCGTGACCAAGTTTCAGGCCAGCCTCCGCGAAATCAACCAGTTGCAGCCACGGCCGGTATTTCTCTGGTCCCAGGGCGACATTTCCCTGCAGGGCCACGCAGGCTCGGACTATGCCGAGGCCCTGAAACTGGTGGACATGCCGGTCCGCAACGGGCCGGGCAACCACGAGATGATGCTCGCAAAGGAGAACCCCCGCGAAGATTTCGAGCAACTCTTCGGCCCCACCTACTACTCGTTCGATTGGGGCGCGATCCACTGCATCGTGCTCGACGGCAACAAGCCCATCTCGGGCGTCAAGGACTACAAGGGCGTACACGGGGCCGTGGAAGGCAGCGAACTGGCCTGGCTGCGCGCCGATCTGGCGGCCCAGCCGTCCGGCAAGCCGATCGTGGTCGGCATCCATATCCCGATCGTGACCACCTATCCCCAGCGGCGCCGTGAAAACCCGCCTGACGCGCCCTATTGGGAAGTGACCAACCGCGACGTGCTGACCGACCTGTTCGCCGCGCATCAGGTGCGGCTCGTGCTGCAAGGTCACATGCACGAGAACGAACGCATCATGGTCAAGGGGGTCGAATACGTCGAGTCGATCTCCATGTCCGGCTGTTGGTGGCAGAGCGGCTCAGGTTTGGAACGCGGCGTCGACGGCAGCCCGCGAGGCTATCGCATCGTCTCGGTGGACGGGACCAAGGTCACGCACCGCTACCAGTCCAGTTGCGAATCGCGAGTGGATCGCCAGGGCGAGTTCTACGGATTGGACGAGCCCGTGGCGCGCGGCGCGGCGGTGCCCTTGGTCTTCAACTGCTACGATGCGCCCCACGGCGCCACCGCCGAGGCACGCCTGGACGACGGTGCCTGGCAGCCGATGCCGGCGCTGGCCGCGATGAACAACAAGATCGGCCTGGCCATGACCCACCATTTCCGCCTACTGGCCGATGCCACCGCTCTTGCGCCCGGACGTCACACGATCACCGCGCGCGTCCGTTGGCCGGGGGGCGAGACGATCGAAGAACAAACGGCCTTCACCTTGGCGGGCGAGTGATCGCCAGATGGAAATGCCCCCGGTTTTCTGCGCAGCAGTCGATGCATCCAGGGAACCAGTGGGCTAACGCCCGCTGCTCGCCGAAGTGAGACCGTCGAACTACCGCGGCGTCAGTTTCGCGATTTCTTCCGCGGACAGCGCCCGATCGAACACGGCAATCTCGTCCAGGCGGCCTTCCCAGTTCGAATCGTTGTCGCACCGGCCGCCGAAGAACCACTGATCGAACCCGGCCGGGAAATCGGCGGGCGCTTGGGCCTCGATTTCCGGCTGCGGTTCACCGTTCAAGAATACTCGCACCACCTGGCCGTCGCGGACGAACACCACGTGGTTCCAGGTCCAACGCGCGATCTCGGTGCGGCCGGCCAGCGGCTGGGCGCCGTCCTTCGCAGCGCCGTGCTGGAAGATCAGTTTTCCCGGCGCGGTGGCCGTGCCGCCGATGCCGAGGTGATCGCCTTGCGGACCCAATCCGTGGCCGCGACCGCGGGAGAGCATCCAGCCGGCCGTTTCGCGGCCGTCGGCGGGCATCCCGTTCCAGAACCAAAACGACACCGAATAGCGGTCCTTCAGGCCGGCGATTCGCGACTCCAGGCGTCCGCCTGCGAAATGCGCCGCGCGGTTCGTTTCGCCGCCGGCGCAAAGAGCGCCGGAGCGCGGACCTTCGAGAAAGAACAAGACGTCCGGCTCGTAGAACGCATCGCGATGGTGGCCGGACGAGTCCACGGCACGCGGTCCGGCGAATTCATCCAAGCGCCAGAAGGCCACGGGTTTGGCTGCCAACACGGCTTCCGTGGCCGGCCCGCAGCTCTGTTGGTAGTTGCGTCGCGGCCGGCCCGCCACCTTCTCCAACAACTGCAGCGCCGCCTCGACGATCTTCGGCTCGGCCTGGACCTCCAAGCCGGCGGATCGAGCCGGCCAGGTGTTGTAGCCGCCCAGCGGATACTGTTCGGGCGGCGGGATGTAGCCGTCACCGCCGTTGGCCAATTCGATCACCATGGTGTTTGGCAGCGGGCTCTGTAGTCTCAGCTTCAGGCCGGTGAGAGCATAGGTCTCGTTGGGCGTCGTCGCCATGCCGATCTCGCCGATGCGGAGCGCCTGGACGACGACTTCCGTCGCCTGCCACTCGTTCAGGATGATCTGCTCGCGGGCGTACACTTCGGTCGTGTCTTTCGGCGGCCGGTCGCCCATCGCGGCGACGATGCCTTGGGCCCACTGGAGCAACTGTTGATTGGGGACGCGGTACTTCAGCGGCAGCCGCGCCTCGCACATCGCCAGGTCCACGTCTTCCCGGTAGGTGACGGTCTGGTGCGCGGCCAAGGCGATTTCCGCCAAGCCGTGCGCGTAACTGTCGATCGTCCAGTCCTCGTGCCGGGCTCCGGCGGGCTTCGTATAGTCCCGCAGCCAGATATCGCCGCTGCAGCCGTGCGACATGATGCCGACAAACGCGGGATGTTTTTCGTCGCCCCCCGGGGCCAGCCGCGATTTGAGGGCCTCGCGGAACACGCCGTAGTAGTCGGGGCTGAGCGCCTGGTCGCCGAAATAGTGCATCGAAAAGTTGGCCAGCACGGCCAGTGGCCGCCCGTCCTTGGCTTGCAGCGAGATCAGGCACAGGTCCGGGTCCTCCGGTCCGGCTTCGCCGACGGCATCGTCCCATTTGGCGCCGGCGTGCATGTTCGCCCGCACGGTCGGGTTGCCGAACGGATCGTCCGTAATTCGATCGGGCCGGCGAACCCATTGCCGCAGCGCCGTGAACTCGGCCGCCTGGGCGACCGCCCAGCCCACTCGCGCCGGTTCCAGATTCGCCTCGGCCGCCGCCACCGCCTCGACCAGCTTCTCCCGCAGAAACGGCACATAGGCCGCATCCGCGTCCGTCCCCAGGCAGCCCATGCTGGAGGGCGCCGAGTGCGAATGCGTGGCCGCGATCAGCATGTGATCCGCGCGGATCTTCGTCCGCTGGGCCGCCAGCTGTTTCGCCTCGTCCAGCAGTGCTCGCGGCATCATGCAGCTGTCGACGATGACAATGGCCAGTCGCGTGCGGCCGTCGTCCAGCACGATTGCCCGAGCGGTCACGGGCGTTTTCACCTTGTCCGCGCTGCGGCTGAGCATCCCGCCGTTGACCAGCACGGGCAATTGCTGGGGCGTCACATCGACGACTGCCGCCCCGGCTTGGAATTCAGCGGACGCGTTGCTTGGAGTGAAGGCGAACACGGCACAGGCGGTGAGCACAGCCAAGATCGATTTCATGACCAGATCCTCGTTCAGGGAAGATGCGTAGAAACGGTAACCATACTTTCCCATCCCAGGCCGCGTGAAACAAGCTGGGAAGACGAGCTTCCGGCGGCTGTTGCTCCAGATTCTCTTCTCTTGCGTTGCCCTTCGGCACAGCACGGGGGTATGATGCGCTTCGAGCGACTTCGATACCAACGACAAACCGATCACGGAAAGGAGCCTGTCTCATGAGTTCCCTCGCCCTCGTCTTTGGTCTGGTGCTGGCGACAGCGGCCCCGCCGCTGCAGGCGGGTGCGGCGACCAGCAACATTACTCCCGAACTGGGCACGCTCGTCGTGGGCGGCTTCGCGCCTTATCCGGCCAAGCACGTGCATGACGATCTGCACGCGCGGTGCCTGGTGCTGGACGACGGCCAGACCAGGCTGGCGCTGGTGGTCTGCGATCTGCTCGGCCTGCACCGCAGCGTCAGCGTCGAGGCGCGGCGGCTGATCCAGGAAGCGACGGGGATTCCGCCGCAGAACGTCCTGATTTCCACCACGCACACTCATTCCGCAGGAACCGCGCTGGGCAAGAACCGCTACGTGAACGAGCAGGAACTGGACCACTACCAGCGTTTCGTGGCTCGCCGCATCGCGGACGGGGTGCGCTGCGCCGTGCACGCCCTGCGGCCGGCGGAGGTCGCCTTCGGCGCCGTGGACGTGCCCGAGCACGTGTTCAATCGCCGCTGGCGGATGCGCGAAGGCTCGGTGAAGCCCAACCCGTTCGGCAAGACCGATCCAGTGCAGACCAACCCGCCTGTGGCCAGCCCCGATCTGATCGAGCCTGCGGGGCCGACCGATCCGGCCGTCTCGATCCTCGCCCTGCGCGAACCGGGCGGGCGGCTGATCTGCGTGTACTGTGCCTACTCGCTGCACTACATCGGCGGAACCGGACCGGCGCACATCTCGGCCGATTACTACGGGATGTTCTGCGAAGCGATGAAGCGACTGCAGCCCGCCGCGGACCAACCCGGCGGGGACGCCGATCCGCCCTTCGTGGCCATGTTGGCCAACGGCACCAGCGGCGACATCAACAATATCGACCGTCGCAACCCGCGGCCCGGCCGCAAACCCTACCAGCAGATGCGCGACGTGGCGGAGGATATGGCTCAAAAGGTAAACGCGGCGCTGGCCAAGATGACCTGGCAGGACCGCGCATCGTTGGACGTCCGCTATCGCGATCTGCCCATCGCCTGGCGCACGGTCGACTCGAAACTGCTGGCCTGGGCGGCGGACGTCGAGGCCCGCGCGCCGCATCTGCCGGAGGGCGACGTCCCGGTGGGGGCCAAG
>CAYPGE010000046.1:0-31825 GCA_964409865.1 uncultured Pirellulaceae bacterium | reverse complement strand
GTTGCCTTCCAACCACTCCGGCTGGTTCGCCCGCACCGTGAATTTGAACTCCTTCGTTTCCCCCGCAGGGAGCGAGGCGAGCTTGGCCGGACGCGGAATCTGAGTCTCGATGTAGCTGCTTTCCGGCAGTTGCGGCGTGAGCAAGACATTCTGGGCCGTTCCGTCGCCGATGTTCTTCAGCAGTACGGAGAACGTCACCGTCTCGCCGAGAACCGCCGTCTCCGGACCCGTGCATTGGATGGCAATTTCCGGCTGCCGTACCTGCAGGGCCGACTGGGTCGAGGCGGAGAAGAAGGCCTTGGTCTGCAGGTCGACCGGGCCCGTCTTTTGCGGAATCAACTCCATGGTGACGCGGCGAACGGCGCCGGAGGGCAGGTCCCCGATTTCGAACTGGATCAAGCTCTCATTGCTCACGCTCGGCTCCGGGTCGGCGGCAACAAACTTGACCGTCGGCGGCAGCGTGGTCTGAATCGAGACCCCCTCTGCGAGCGACTTGCCGGCGTTTTTGACCGAGATCACGAACTGGGCCGACGCGCCGATGTTGATCTCGCCGGGGACTGAGGTCTCGATGGAGATCACGGGAACCGTCGAGGACGTGTTCAACTCCGGCGAACGAATCTGCCCTCGGACGGCGGGCGACAGCGAGGTCAGCACAAGAAGCACGAATCCGGCAAGAACAGTGGAACGATACATCTTACCCCTCGTAAGGCTGGCGAATCGCGGGCAAACGGCAACCGGACCCGGTGCCTTCCGCGTCGCGACTCTAGGTGGGATGTTTGATGGCAGGCGTCGTCGCGGGCAGTCTCAGCACGATGCTGGCATTGCCCGCCCGTACCGGGAAAGGGGCCGGTCTCCCGGTGACGGATCAACCGCTGTTATCGGCTGGTCTGCATGCATTGTTTAATCGGGACGTGATCGTTTGGCCAAGCATGCGGCCTGGAACGGTGGCAACGGGGCGGGTTTTGACGGCTGCCCAAGATGTGCCGCAGGCGGCCAAGCAGGGCTGCGCTCCGAATCCCCACCAGAAGACGTAATTACGCCGCTGGCCGGCGCTTCGGGTGACGGTGCTGTCCCGTGGATGCCGACGAGCCTCTGTCTGATTTCCCGGATTCTGACCCGGAATGTTGTTGGAATCCTGTTGCGGCATACAATAACGGCGTTTTCGCTGAGCTTCGGTCGCGTGTAGAGAATCGCTGACAAGACCGCTTGCGCAGGTCGGGCTCTCCGAGACCGGCGCAATTGCATGGGTGGTTCTGAGGAGGCAAACCGGGCGATGAGAATCGAACGCGTGGAGTTGCTGCCGCTGTGCTATCCGTTTGCCGGCAGTTGGAAGTTCCTGGAAGGTTCGCCGGGGCACACGGTGGTTCTGGTCAAGGTCACGGCGGACGACGGCACCGTCGGCTGGGGTCAGAGTCTGCCGGTGCCCAAGTGGAGCTACGAGACGTTAGAAACCGTCTTCGTCGTCCTGCAAAACCATTTCGCTCCGGCCGTGCTGGGCCGCGACCCCTTGGATCTGGACAGTTGTCAGCGGGCGTTGGACGGCGCCTTGGCTCCGGGGTTCTCGACGGGCATGCCGCTGGCCCGCGCGGGCTTGGAGATTGCCCTGCACGACCTGGCCGGCAAACTGACCGGACGTTCCCTCGCCGAACTCTGGGGCCGGCCCCGAGGAGGTCCCATCACGCTCAGCTGGACGGTGACCGCCCGATCGCTGGAGGAAGCCGAGGCGGAGGTCGCTTCCAGCCGGCAACGCGGTTATCGGAACTTCAACTTGAAGGTCGGCGCCGACCCGATTTTCGACGTGGGGTTGGCCGCCCTCGTGCGACGACTGGCGCCCGACAGCTTCCTGTGGGCCGATGCCAATGGCGGATATGACCTCGCCACGGCGCTGGAGGTCGCGCCCAAGTTAGCCGATGCGGGCGCGGACGTGCTGGAAGCGCCGTTGCGGCCCAACCGCATCAGCGGCTATCAGGCGCTCAAACGCCAAGGAGCGTTGCCGATTACGATGGACGAGGGGCTGCTGTCGCCGGTCGAAGTCGAGGAGTTCATCCGGCTGGGCATGCTCGACGGAGTGACGATCAAGCCCTCGCGGGCCGGCGGTCTTGCCTCCGCGCGGCGGCAGATCGAGATTGTCCTGGACGCGGGCCTGTTCTTTCTGGGCAGCGGGCTGACCGATCCGGACATCGCCCTGGCGGCTTCGCTGGGGCTGTACAGCAGCTACGGTCTGGCGAAGCCGGCGGCGCTGAACGGCCCGCAATTCCTGACGGCCGGCATTCTCGTGGAACCGCTGCGGATTGTCGGCGACGTGGCGCACGCGCCCTCCGGTCCCGGACTGGGCGTGGAGGTTGACGAAGACAAAGTGAATCGCCTGCTCACGCCGCTTTCCTTTCCCGAACTCCGATAATCGCGGTCTCACAAAATGCTTCCCTCGCCAGTGCTCCTCCTTTTCGTCGGCGCCGTTTGTCTGTCCACCCTGGCCGGATGTGGCGGGCCGGAGCAGCCGGCGAAGGTGGTCCGTTCGTGCTTCGGGACGACCATGGGGACCGAGTACACCGTCCGCGTCGTGGCTCCTGCGGGCGAACCAGATTGGCCGGCGCTGCAGCAGGAAATCGACAGCCGACTGGAGGCGATCAGCCGGCAGATGTCGACCTATCTGCCGGATTCGGAGATCTCGCGATTCAACCGGTACAAAGGGCGGGACTGGTTTCCGGTCTCGGCGGAGTTCGCTCGGGTGGTGGCGGCGGGGCTGGAAGTGTCCCGAAGTACGCACGGCGCGTTCGACGTGACGGTGGGTCCGCTGGTGGATCTGTGGGGGTTTGGACCGGCGGGACGGCCCGACGACGTCCCGGCGGACGAAGCGATTGCCGCCTGCCGGGCCCGCGTGGGATATGAACGCTTGGAAGTGCGTGCCGAACCGCCCGCGCTGCGCAAACAGCGGCCGGACCTGGACATCGATCTGTCCGCGATTGCCAAAGGTTTCGCGGTGGACGAGGTCGCCAGAATCGTGGAACAATACGGAATTCGGGCCTACATGGTCGAGATCGGCGGCGAGGTGCGTACTCGGGGGCGAAAACCCGACGGCGGCTCCTGGCGGATTGGGATCGAGCGGCCCGTCGCCACGGCGCGGGAGATTCAATGGGTCGTCGAGTTGGACGACCGATCGCTGGCCACGTCCGGCGATTACCGGAACTTCTTTGAACAGCAAGGCCGCCGCTATTCGCACGAGATCGACCCTCGCACCGGCCGCCCCGTCGAGCACGGGCTGGTTTCCGTCTCCGTGCTGGCCGGCGACTGTATGACGGCGGACGCCTGGGCGACGGCCCTGATCGTTTTGGGCCCGGAAGCGGCCTTGCCGGCGGCGCGACAGCAGGGGTTGGATGTGCTGTGCATGATCCACACGCGGGAGGGATGGCTGGAACAGACAACGCCCGGTTTTGCCGCCCGGCTGCGCCCGGTCGAGCGTTAGAAACCGATCATTCGCCATCCCGCCTTCATCTTTCTGTCACCCCATCTTTCTGTCAGCCTCTTCCATTTTTCCTGTTGTCTTTCTGCCGTTCCCATTTCGCTGCTTTGCGATCAGGACTCTGTTTGGAAACGGTTGCGGCGGTCGGGCGCATCTCGTATGTTGGACGTTAGCCAAGTGACCAATTTCTCGTCTCGGTTCTTTGGGGGCATCGGGTGGTCTTATGAGTGCATGGCTCGTCTCGGCGGGACTGGCCGCAGTGTTGTTGGGGCAGGTGGAGGCGCAGCATCCCCCGGACGCTTCTGCGTCGATCGAAAAGGCAATTTGGGAACTGGGCGACGCCCGCTTTTCGGTGCGGCAGGCGGCGGCGCGCACGCTGTGGCAACATGGCCTGGCGGCGGAAGCCGCCTTGCAGCGGGCGGCCGAGAGCGGCGATCGCGAGACGCGGGTGCGCGCCCGCAGCATTTTGAACGACTTCCGCTACGGCATTCTGCCCGGCGTGCCGGCGGAGACGGTCGCACGGATCCGCCAATTTCGGGACGGGAGCGCCGCCGAGCGACTGGCGGCGTTCCAGATCCTGGCGGAACGCGGCGACTTTGATACGCTCCAGCGACTGATCGGACTGGAGCCCGACGCCAACGTGCGCCGGCAACTGCTGGTGATGCTGATTCAAAGTCCGCGGGCCGTCGAGCAACTAGCCGACCTGGACCGGCTGGAAAAGCTGCTGGCCACCGTCGCCGCCGATCAGGACGAGGCTTGGCGACGAAGGATGCTGGCTCAACTGCTGTTCTCGGAGAAGATGATGCAGCAGCTGGCGGAAAAACGCGAACTGGGCCTGGTGGTCAAGGTCATCGAGCGCGAAACGTCCGCCGAAGTCCGCCGCCAGATGCTGTCCGTGCTGTTCCAGAACGCGGCCGCCGTCACGGTGCTGATCGACAAGGACCAGCTCGACCTGCTGCTGAAGCTGATCGAAAAAGAGCCCGAAAAACGCTTCCGCGGACCGTGGATCGGCCAGGTGTTGGGCAACGCGGAGGCGGTCGGTCGTCTGGCCGGTGACGAGCGGCTGGAACGCCTGTTGAAGTTTGCCCAAGAAAACATGGAAGCCGAGCAACGCGCGTCGTTGTTGCCGCAGATGTTCCAGAACCAGAGCGTCGTCCAGGCCTTGCTGGCCAAACGCGGACTCGACCGCCTGATCGCCTTGGTTGGCGCCGAGCTTGACCTGACCGTGCGCGGAGGGCTGCTGGCCGCCTTGGTCAAGTCGCCCGCGCTCAGGCAGCAGCTCGGTTCCACGGAACAGCGCCAGTACGCACTCGAACTGGCTCGCAAGGAAAAGGATCCCGCCGCGCGCGACGCCTACCTGAAGGCCCTGCTGACGGGCAGCGGCAGCTACTTCCTGTTGTCGGATTCGGAAAGCCGCAAGGCGGTGTGGGAGTTGATCAAGACGGAAACGGGTGCTGCAGAAAAGCCCGCTTCGGATTGGCGCGGCGACGCCGTCAGTCAACTGCTCAACCACTCGACGCACGACGAGTGGCTGCGAAGCGCTGACGAAATCGGCTGGCTGCTGCGGTTCCTCCGCGACGGGGCGTCTGTCGAGCAGCGAGGGCAGATCCTCATGCGGCTGGCGTTCGACTATCGCCTCAAGCCGATCCTGCAGCAGCACGCGCCGCTGGACACGCGGATCGAGTTGGCCAAGAGCGTGCCCGCCGCCACGCGGGGGCGGTTGCTGGCAGGGCTCGTGCTTCCGGCGGACGCCTCGGATCCGAAGGCCTTGGCCGATCGGTCCGCGCAGCTGGTGGCGCTGGCCCGCCAGGAGTCGGACGCCGCCGCGCGGGGCGATTATCTGCAAGGGCTGTTCGCCCATACGGGGGCGATGAAGGCGCTGCTGGACGGCGGTTTCTACGGCGACCTGTGGGGCCTGGTCACCGCCGAGGGCGACCCGGTGCGTCAGGCCGTGCTGCGGGCCGAGTTCGTCCGCAGCGACGCTGCGCTGACGGCTTTTGCCGACAGGCAGCAACTGGACGCGCTGGTCACGTTCGCCCAGGAGAACCAACACGCCGAAGCGCGGCGGCAATACCTGCGGCGTCTGCTGATCAACGAGCCGGCGCTGGTCCGGCTGATCGACAAAGGACACTACGAGGCGCTGTTTGGCCTGGCCGAACGGGAGGAAGACGCGGCCGCGCGGCTGGAATTGCTCAGCCGCTTGTACACCAGCCCCAGAGTTGTGCAGCGACTGGTCGACCAGAAACGGGTCGCCGAGTTGCTCGAATTCGGCGAGAAGTGCGCGGAGACCGGCCAGTTGAACGACTACCTGCAGCGGCTGTTCAGCAACCCGCAGGCCATGAGGACGCTGGTCGAACAAGGGCGGCTCGATTCACTGCTGGCCCTGGCCAGCAAGCTCCGCGAGGACTATCGTCGCGCATCGCTGGTCGCCGCGCTGCTGCGTTCGCCGGAGGTGGTCGGCCAGATCGCGGATGGCGAGCAGTGGAAGAAGCTCACGGCGTGGATCGAGGCCCAACCCGAGTCGGCGCGGCAGCAATTGTTCTACGCGTTGTTCGGCCGGCCGGAATGCGTGGCGATCTACGTCCAGCGAGGCCGGTTCGAGGATCTCGTGGCGCTGATCCAGAAAGAACCGCGGCCCGAACGCCGCTCGCAATTCCTGGCCATGTTGATGGCCCAGTCGGCGGTCATCGAGCGTCTGGTGGCCAAAAAAGACGTCGGCCTGTTGCTTCGCCTGGCAGAAGAACAGACCAACCCGCAAATCCGCCGCACGTTTCTGATGCGTCTGGTGGACAGTCCGCCGGCCATTGCCGCGCTGGCTGGAGCTGGCAAGTTCGACCAGTTGGTCAAGTTGGCGCGTCAAGGCGGCGACCCCAACCTGCAGCGGCAGTTGACTCAGCGTCTGCTGTACGATGACACCTGCCGGCGGGCGCTGGGCGAGACGCAGCTGGGCGGCGAGCTGGCGGAGTTGTTGCGGACGGATGCCGACGGCAATTTCCGCCGGCTGGCCGCCCGCCACGTCCTGTCCAGTACGCGCCTGCTTCAGACGCTGATCGACAGCGGCCAGACGGAGGCCTTGTTCGAGATCGCCAAGCTGGATACGGACGAGCACCCGCGGCGTTTGAACTTGCAGCGGTTGCTCTGCGCGCCCTCCGGATTAGTGCCTTATCACGTCCGCCGCGGCGAGTTGGACCAAGGCCAGCAGCGGCTGGAGGAGAACCTGGGAGACGACCTCGGGCGACTGCGGCTGGCGACGTTTTTGCTGGCGACCGGCCGAATCGACGCGCGGATCGACGAAGTCCGCGCCCGGCTGAAGCAGGCGCCCAGCGCCGACGACGCGCGGCTGCTGACTTACTTGGCGCGAGCCAACGGCGACGCCGCGACCGCCCGGCAGGCCGCCGAAGCGGCCCAGGACCCGGCGCTGCTCAAGGCGGTGCTGGTCGAACAACGGCAGTGGGCGGACGCCGCGCGGCTGCAGGCCGCCCATCCCTGTCCGCCGCCGATCCCAACGGGGCTCCGCCCTGCCGAACAGGAAACGCACCAGCGGATCGAACAGCTGGGCCTGCTGGCGGCCTATCAGCGGTTGGCGGGCGATCAGGCGGATTGCGACCAGACCGCCGCCCAGATCCGGAAACTGGCGGCGGCGCATGCGGAGGACAAAACCTTGCAGTGGTTTTGCGTCGAGGCATTGTTCTTGAACGATCGCGTTGAGGAGGGGCTCGAAATCCTGGCCGCGCTGCAACCGCCGCGGGCGTTCAATCTGTACGCGGCACGCTACCAGTACCGCCGGGCATTGGAGTTGCTGGGCTGGCGCGAGGGAGTGCTGCCGGATCGCGCGTGGTTGGAGTCGCTGTCGCAGGACGGGACCGACGCCGCACAGCAGGCCCTGCAGCGGCTGGACGGCGCACTGCTGGTGGCCCGCACGTTGCACCTGCTGGGCCGGCGAGATCAGGCCGGTGGAATCCTGGATCTGGTCGAGGCTTACGCCCAGGAGCAGCCGGACAGCAGCAGTTCGACGTCCGGCCGAAAGCAGTGCTGGGAGCGGATGTGCCTGACGCTGCTGGCGATGGGCGACCAGGTGCGTGCCTGGACAGTGGGGGCGCGCACCTTGTCCCATCCCAACGCCACGCCGTCGCTCCTGTATCGCCTTTCTCCGCAGCGCACCAACGAAGCGCAGGGCTGGTGGATGTTCTTTCGACAGGGTTACAGCCAGGAGTCGCCGGCCGAGACGTTCGGGCGCGTACACCGCATGATGAACCCGCCGCCGCAGGAAGATGCCGCCGCGTTCGAGCAACTGGCGGCGGAGGCCGAGCAGTTGGCGGACTCGCTGTCCGATTCGCGCCGCGACGCGATCAGGATCGCCGTGGGCGAGGCGGCTTTGCGGCGCAAACAACTGGACTTGGCCCGCCGCTGCCTGCAGCCGGTCGCCGAGAGCAACGCGGCCGCTGCCAGCATGTTGGCCGAGACCTGGTGGCAGAGCGGGCAGTGGCAAGAAGCGGCCGCGGCCTGCGAGGCGATCTGGGAACAAGACCACGAGCAGCTGGCCTCGCTGTACTTGTCCGGCGAGGCCCTGCAACGCGCCGGCCGCGAGGACGAAGGCCGCCGCCGCAAAGAGCAGGCCGTGTTGATGGCGTTGGACAGCCGAGCGCGGATGACGTTGGGAACCGTCCTGAACCAGCACGGCCTGTCCGAGGAAGCCGCGCAACAGTTCCAGTGGGTGCTGCGGACCGCGCCGTTCGAATCGTGGGAATGGCAAGCTGCGGCTCACTCGCTCGCCACACGCGCTGAGAGCGACGATCCTGCGGGAGCCGCCGACTTGTTCGAACAATCCTTGCTGGATGACCTGCGCACGAACTTTCATCTCCTGAACGATCGAGATTACCTCGCAACGCCCGCGAAGATCCATCGGCTGCGGGCCGCGGCGGAAACGGACGCGGGACGCTTCGAGGCTGCCGAGAAGCACATCCGGCAGGCCCTGACTGCGTTGCCCGGCGAGACGGATGTGTCCGAGGAGTTCGTGCCGCGGCTGCAGAAAGCGGGCCGGAACCAGCAGGCCGACGAGCTGTTTCAGCAGGTGTACGGACGCTACTCCGAGGCCGTCCAAGCCTGGCCCGAATGTGCGTTGCTGCACAACAATCTGGCTTGGGCGGCGGCCCGTTGCGGGCGGCACTTGGACAAAGCCCAACAGCACGCCGAACGGGCCGTCGAACTGGCGCCCGATAACGCCAGCTACCTGGACACGCTGGCCGAAGCCTACTTCCAGCTCGGCGACCGCGAGTCCGCCCTCCGCCATTCCCGCCGCGCGCTGCAGTTGCGGCCGGACGACGAGATGCTGCAGCAGCAACTGAAGCGTTTCGAACACGACCCCCTGCCGGGAAACGTTTAACAGCGTTCGAGAAATAACTGTCGCCCCGTCAGAGTAGCCATCACACTCCGTGTGATGATCAGCAAGAGACACAGTACAGTTATTTCTCGAACGCTGCTCGACTCCGGACCATTCATTCAGAGAATGCGTTTCGCTACAATGTCCGGTTGAGAGAACCGCACCGTGGCGGCCGACGGGGACTTGGATTTGAGTGCCAACGACGATTTCGCCCTGGTGTTGAAGCGGCAGTGTGCTGGGATGTTGCGGAGGTCCGTGTGATGCAAGTTGACGTGATCCGTCCAAACCTGTTAGTCGGCTCGTGTCCCAGGTCGAGAGGCGATGTCGACCAGCTGAAGTCAGAGTTCGGCGTCACGGCCGTGTTGAATCTGCAGACGGAAGCCGATTTCCAGTACACGGGAATCGACTGGCAGGATCTGGCTTCCTACTACGAAGTGCAAGGCATGGAAGTGCGGCGTGTTCCGGTGGTCGATTTCGATCCGGGCTCGCTCCGCGACAACTTGCCCCGGTGCGTTGCCCAGTTGGACGAACTGCTTCGTACCGGCCGCACCGTTTACGTCCACTGCAACGCCGGGATCAATCGCTCGCCGAGCGCGACAATCGCCTACCTGCACTGGGTCGAGCGGCAGGAGTTGGGCGAAGCCGTCTGGACGGTGACCAGCCGGCACGCCTGCGATCCTTACGTCACGGCGATCGTCCAAGCGACGCCGTCCTGGGACGAGATCCGCGCGAGGGAGGACGAACCGCCGTCCATTTGAAGGCGAGGGAAATCGGCCTTCACCGCGCTCGGCGCGCGTTCGGCGCAGGTCTCCCGACCTCGCGTTCGGCGCAGGTCTCCCGACCTCGCCGGAACCCGTCACAGCGACTCGATCAATCGCAGGCAGACTTCGCGGACGGTGGCGGGGTTGGCGTTGGGATTGTGACGTTTGGCTTGACCGATCAGGGCCCCCAGCGCCTTTTGCTTGCCGCCTTTCACTTCGGCCACGATCTGCGGGTTCTCGCCCAGCAGTCGCTGGCACAGTTCGACGATCTCGCCGCGGTCCACGCGGGCGATGCCTAGGGCTTGCATCGCGTCGGCAGTGGATTTGCCGGAAGCGAGCATCTCGTTGAAGACATCTCGTGCTCGCGAGTTGTCCAGATCGCCGCGTTGGACCATTTGCAGCAATTCGGCCAAAGCCGCAGCCGAGATGGGAAAGGCGTCGATGCCGATGTTGCGGTCGTTCAAGGTGCGCAGCACGTCCTGCTGAACCCAGTTGCTGGCGCGCTTGCCGTCGCCTACGGCATCCGCCAGCGCCACGTAGTAATCGACCAGCGCACGGCCCTGGTTCACAATCACGTCGGCATCGTAGGCGTCGATGCCGTACGTGGCCTGCAACCGCTGGCGGATCGCCGCCGGCAGTTCGCCCAACTCGCTGCGCACGCGCTGGACGTCTTCGGGCTTTACGATCACCGGCACCAGGTCGGGGTCGGGAAAGTAGCGGTAGTCGCTGGATTCCTCTTTCTGCCGCTGGGGCCGCGTCACCTGGGCTTGATCGTCCCAGCCGCGGGTCGTCTTGTGGCCGCCGGGGGCGCCCAGCGTGAGTCCCGTCTCCTGCCAGGCTTCGTATTGCCGCGCGGCCTCGTAGGCCAGCGCCCGTTCGACCGCCCGGAAGCTGTTCATGTTCTTGACTTCCACGATCGGCGTAGCCACCTTGCCGGCGGGGGTCGGGATGTGCAGGTTGATGTTGGCATCGACGCGCAGGCTGCCTTCCTGCATGTTGCAGTCCGACACGCCCAGGTACGTCAGCAGCAGTTTCAACTCGTTCAGATAGACGCGGGCCTCTTGCGGCGAGCGCAAATCCGGATGGCTGACAATCTCCAGCAGCGGCGTGCCGGTGCGGTTGAGGTCGATGCGGCTGTCCGCCTTGCCGGCCACCTCGTCGTGCATGCTCTTGCCGGCGTCCTCCTCCAGGTGCGCGCGGATGATCCGCACGCGTTTGGGCTCGAAGGCCCCCTTGGGATCGCTGATCTCCAGCCAGCCCTCGCGCGACAGCGGCAAATCGTACTGGCTGATCTGGTAGTTCTTCGGCAGGTCCGGATAGTAGTACTGCTTGCGGTCCCACTTGGTGAATTCGGGGATCTCGCAGTTCAGGGCCACCGCCGTCTTGAGCGACAGTTGGAACGCCTTCCGATTCATCACGGGCAACGAGCCGGGCAGGCCGGTGCACACGGGGCAGGTCTGCGTGTTCGGCGGTGCCCCGAATTGGGTGCTGCAGCGGCAGAACATTTTCGACCGGGTCAGCAGCTGGACGTGGACTTCCAGGCCGATGACGACATCGTACGGTTGTGCGCTCATGGGCGTGTGCTCGTCAGCGGGGGTCTGCGCGTGTGCCAATCCGTCGCCTGTTGGAACATGCACGCGGCCCGCAGCAGTTTTTCCTCTTGCATCGGCGGCCCCTGCAGTTGCAGACCAATCGGCAGCGAGCCGCGGGTAAAGCCGCAGGGGATCGAGATTCCCGGCAATCCTGCCAGGTTGGCGCTGACGGTGTACAGGTCACCCAAGTACATCGCCAGAGGATCGTCGATTTTCTCGCCGATTCGATAAGCCGCCGTGGGGGCCACCGGTCCGGCGATCACGTCCACCTCGCGGAAAGCCTCGTCGAAATCGCGCCGAATCAGCCGCCGGACGCGAAGCGCCTTGAGGTAGTAGGCGTCGTAGTAGCCGGCGCTCAGCGCGTACGTGCCCAGCATGATCCGCCGCTTGACCTCCGCGCCGAACCCCTCCGCGCGGCTGCGGCGGTACATGCGGACCAGCGCCGAATCCAGATTGTCGAGGGCCTGGGTATCTCCTCGCGCCTCGAATTGCCGCCGCTCCGTATTCCATTCGGCCAGCATCGCCGGTTCGTCGGTGCGATACCCGTAATGCACGCCGTCGTAGCGAGCCAGGTTGCTGGAAGCCTCGCAAGGGGCGATGATATAGTACGTGGCGATGGCGTACTTGCTGTGCGGCAGCGAGATGTCGCGGATCTTGGCGCCCAGCGATTGATACACGCGCACGGCCTCCTGCACCGCGGCTTCCACTTCGCCGTCCAGTCCCGCGCCGAAATGCTCCCGCACCACACCCACCGTCAATCCATCGAAAGGTTGCGGGACGGTTTGCGTGTAATCGGGAACGGGGACGTCGGCCGAGGTCGAGTCCAATGGATCGTGCCCCGCCAGAACCTCCAGCAACAGCGCCACGTCGGCGACGGAACGCCCCAGCGGGCCGATCTGATCCAGACTGCTGGCAAACGCAACCAGACCGTAACGGCTGACACGGCCGTAGGTCGGCTTCAGCCCGGAGACCCCGCAAAAGGAAGCCGGCTGGCGGATCGAACCGCCGGTGTCGCTGCCGACCGATAGGGGCGTCATGCCGGCCGCCAGGCTGGCCGCCGCGCCGCCGCTGGAGCCGCCCGGCACGTGCTGCGGATGCCACGGATTCCGCGTCGGGCCGAAATGCGAGTTCTCCGTGCTGCTGCCCATCGCGAACTCGTCCATGTTCGTCTTGCCGATGATGACGGCGCCGGCCTGCCGTAGGCGCGCGATCACCGTGGCATCGTAGGGCGGCGCGAATCGCTCCAGCATCCGCGATGCGCAAGTCGTCGGCTGGCCGCGAGTACACAGGTTGTCTTTGACCGCCACCGGAAGGCCGGCCAACCGTCCCAGCGGCTGGTTGGCTCGCCGGCACTGGTCGATCTCTGCGGCGCGGCTCAGCGCGGCATCGCGGTCGACGCGCAGGAAAGCGTGAATCGCCGGATCGTAGGTGGCGATCTGATCCAGAAAGGCGCTCGTCAACTCGACCGACGACACCTCGCCGGATTCAAGTTTTCCGAGCAAGTCCACCGCGGAGCAATAGCAGAGTGACATATCAAGTACGGCTACGGAACGTCCGCTCACAACTTCTTGGCAGTGAAGAAGCCCGGCGGTTCCCAAACAAGCCGGGCTTCGGGGGCGATCGCGAGCAGACTTCCTAGTCCCCTAACACCGCCGGAACTCGGTAGCATTCGTCATCTCGCTTCGGGGCGTTGGCCAGAATCACCTCGCGGTCGCAACTTGGATTCACCACGTCTTCGGCAAAGACATTGGCCATTTCCACCGCATGCGCCATCGGCGGAACGTCGGCCGTGTCTAGTTCGGACAGCTGGTCCACGTAACCGACGATTTCGCCCAGTTGGGTGGTCATCTGGTCGAGTTCGTCGCCCTCCAGCCGCAAACGGGCTAGCAGAGAAACTTTTTCGACATCTTGCCGCGAGAGACTCATGGGAGGGCTCCAGCAGAGGCTTGCCGACACGCTGCAGAAGTCCGGCTTTTCCAAAAAAGCCGGCCCTCTGGCTGCGGTTCACCCTGTGGCGGACGGCGTGCTGCGCAGTTACTTGGCCGGCAGCTTGAACGGCTTCTGCCGAACGACCTTGCGCACCGCCCCGTTCCGCAGACAGCGAGTGCAAACGCACATCGTCTTGTGCGTCCCGTTTACCGACGAGACCTTCACTCGCTGCAGATTCGGCTTGAACTTACGCCGGGTGATTCCCGTGATCTTTGTACCTACGCCACCTAGGTACTTGGCTTTGCCTCGGGTCTCCACGGCGTTTCCCACCTGGGTCCCCTTCCCGCACACTTCGCAAACGCGCGACATCGAATTCTTCCCTTCCTGCCAGTGCTGTACCGCCAGCGGATGACGCCTGGACAAACCGCTTGGTCGGAGCCAAGTTGCCGAAAACTTAGTAGTATACCGGCAGTCGTGCCGTCTGCAACCGAGGATAGCTCCACGCGGCCACGGCCAGCGGGGGATGGCCTCTGACATCAACAGCCCAGCGGGGGACGTTCACTGCACTGGGGAACGCTGTAAGGCATTGACCTGAAGAGGTTTAGGGCATTTGCGAGGCGTCGCGCAGCCTTTTGAACTGTGCCCTTAGCGCATTTCCTGTTGAAGTTCCTGTTCCGCTTTGTAGGCCTTCATGGCGGCCGCCTCGCGGGACAGCTTGAATTCGGTGCCTGGGGCGTAGTACTGGACATCGTCGTCCAGATAATATGGGCTCGGCAGTGTTTGGCCACCCACGCTGACTTGACAGCCGGTCGAGCTGATCGAGGCCAGCAGGCCGAACGCGCAGAGAACCGAAGAGAGCCACCGCTTTGCTACTTCTGGCTTCATATCCCGCAAACTCCTTGCTGTCGGCACAACCGGCGCATTTGTCACACTCTGTATCGTCCTTCCTGATCGGCATCTTTGACGAAACCCGCAAAATCGATCCACATTTCACACCGCCGTGGAGCCATTCGCTATGATTGAAGGAAGGCAGTGTTTCCCGACGTTTCGGCCGATCACGGTCGCCGACCAGTGGATGAGGAAGTTGCCATGGACAGCAGGAGGTATGGGATTTGGGTGCTCGCGCTGGCGGGTTTGGCCGCGCCCAGTTGGGCCCAGCAGCGAGACATGACGGTGCCGCCCGTGGAGTACCACATGGCCTTTGCGCCCTACTACGAAGGCGATTATAGGAGAGCACTGGAGGCATTTCAGTCGGCCATGCGCGGCGGAATTCGCAGCACCGAGGGACGCTGGGTCGACTCGATCTGCTATCACGCGATGATTGGCGAGTGCTTTTACCAGATGGGCGAGATCGCCAAAGCGTTGGACCAGTACAACTCGGCGCTGCAGTTGGCCGTCGCCCACAAAGGTTGGATGGTGCGAGTCGAGTTCCCGGACATGCTGACGCCGTCGGCATCGTCTGTTCGTGACACCATCACTTGGGGGCGTTCTCAGCGAACCTCCGCGCTGGCCCGAATTCCGGATCGGATGAGCAGCTTTCAGGGCCAGATGGTCACCGAGCAGGATATTCGGCGGGGCGGGGTGATTGCCGGCCCCCAACTCTATCCGCTCAACGTCAAGGAAGTCACGCGGTGTATCTCGCTGGCGCTTCGCCGTCGCCGGGAAATCATGGGGCCCGTGTGCCAGCACGATCGGTTCACGTCCCAGCTGCTGGCCGACTTTACCAGCTATCCGACGCGTCCCAATCACTGGTCCCAGGCCTGGGTCAGCTGTCACCAGGGGATGGCCTACGCAGCGGCTGGCAAAATCGAGCAAGCGGTGTCGGAGTTGACCAAGTCGCTGGTCCTTGCTGGACAGTACGACCACGAACTGACCTCGATGGCTTTGCTGGAACTCGGCAAGTTGGCGTTCGCGCAGGGCCAATCGCAGCTGGCCGCCAGTTACTTCCTGGAAGCCACGTTTCCCGCTGCCGCCTTCGATCAATTCGACGTCATGCAGGAGGCATTTCAGTGGGCGATGATGACCCACCTGGTGTCGGGTCAGAAAGGGCTCTATCCGCCTTTGGTTCCAGCGGCGCCTTGGGCACGGCGCCACTCGCGGGCCCTGCAGGCCTGGCTGATCCTGCTAGCGGCCGAGAACTGCGCGGCGGCCGGCGATACGGCTCAGGCTTTCCGTCTCCTGGGCGACGCGCGGCAAGCGGTCGGAACGCGCGAGTTGCGAGCCGGGGTGTTGGGCGCTCGTTTCAACTACGTGTCGGCGATGGTCGAATTCCAACGTCGCAATCTGACGGCCGGCACGGCGCAACTTGGTCAGGCGATCAGCTTTCTAAAGGTGAGTTCCAAACGGCTCTTCCAAGTCGATCTGGCCGACGCCGCCTTCCTCTCCGGTTCCGTGACGCAGCGAGTGGCGGACGATCTGTACGCCAACGTGCTGCGCGAGCCGACAGCGGCCGACTGGACGGTCGAGCCCATGGACACGCTGGCCTACGTGCTGACCCCTCACCCCTTGCCGCTGCAGCATTGGCTGGAAGCGACTTGGGCTCGCAAAGACCAGGAGAAGTCCCTGGAGATCACCGACCGCATCCGGCGGCATCGTTTCTTCTGCAGCCTGCCGATCGGCGGCCGGCTGTTGTCGCTGAGCTGGATTCTGGAAGCCCCGGAGAATCGGCTGCCGCAATCCGCCGCGCTGCAGCGTCGTGATCTGCTGGGCCGCTATGCAGACTACGCCAAGCTCTCGGTGCAGGCCGCCGAGGTGCGCGCCGACTTGGAGAAACTGCCGCTGGTCCCAGAGAAGCCGGACGAGATCAGGAAACAGACCGAACGCTTCGAGCAACTGGCGCAATTGAGCGCCGCGCAGGAATTGATCCTGCAGGACGTTGCCTTGCGGCGGGAACCTTCCGATTTCGTGTTTCCGCCGTTGCGGACGGTCAAGGAAATCCAGCAAGCGTTGACGGCCGAACAGCTGGTGCTGGCCTATTTCACGTCCGACCGTTCCATCTTGGGCTTTGCGATCGCCAAGGACAAGTTTTCCGCCTGGCAAATCGAATCGCCGGCGGCGTTGCTCAAAGAGCTGGCCGACCTGCTGAGACAAATGGGCTTGGCCGACCGCAAGCCAGGATTGGACGCCGCCGTGTTGAAGGATGAAACTTGGAAGGCAACGTCCGCAAATCTGCTCCAGAAACTGACCAACAATGCCAACTCCAGTGCCTGGGACATGTACCGCGAAGTGATCTTGGTTCCGGACGGCCCACTGTGGTACGTGCCGTTTGAAGCGTTGCAAGTGCCCGGCTCCGCCGGCACGGTGCCCCTGATTTCCAAAGTCCGCATCCGGTACTTGCCCACCGTCGGACTGCAGACGATGACCGCGGCGAGCCCGAAACCTCATGCCCGGACGTTGGTGGTCACGGGGCCGATGGTTCCTGGCCAGGACAAGCAGATTACGGCCAAGGCCTATGACGAGATCCGCCGGACGCTGAAGGATGCCAGCCGCTGTGAGGACAAACTGCCGGTTCCGTCCAGTCTGTTGGCGGCCGTCTGCGACCGGCTGATCGTCCTCAGCGATTTGGAGCCCGTCGCTCGCGGCCCCTACGGCTGGTCGCCGCTGGCGTTGGACCGTGGCAAAGCGGGCGGGACGCTGGACGCCTGGCTCGGTCTGCCGTGGGCAGGCCCCTCGGACGTCGTCCTGCCGGGCTTTCACTCGGCGGCCGAGGCAGGGCTCAAGCGGGGCAGCAATGGGGACGAGATCTTCTTCGCCGTCTGCGGCCTGATGGCCAGCGGCAGCCGCTCCATTCTACTGAGCCGTTGGCCGGTATCGGGGCAGTCGACCTTCGACCTGGTGCGAGAATACGTCCAGGAGTTGCCCTTCGCCCCGGCAGCCGAGGCGTGGCAGCGGAGCGTCCAGCTGGCTCGCTCGAACCCGATCGCCCCGGAACTCGAACCGCGTCTGAGTGCGGCCGGCGGGGCGATGGAACTGACCGCGGATCACCCTTTCTTCTGGGCCGGCTATCTGCTGGCGGACTTGGGTACAGGATCTCCCGCACCGCCCCCCGTGCCTCCCGCCCCGGCTGCGGGAAAGCCGCCGGCGGAAGTCCCGCCGCCGGCGAAAGCCGCGCCCCAGGCCAAAATCGAACCGCCGCCCAAGCCGCCAGCGGCGGTCCCGGCTGCAAAGCGGTGAGAGGCCGTGTGCTCACCAGAACCAGCCCTTCTTCTTGAATGCCGCCAACGCGCTGTCCTGCGTGTCGTAGATCTGCAGCAACTTGTGGAGCCCCGTGGCCGTAAACACTTCTTTGATGTGAGGCTCCATGCAGCACAGCTTGAGCGTGATCTTATGTTCCGTACACTCCTTCTGCAGTGACAGGATCTTGCCGAGCATCGGCGAGGACATCTGTTGCAAGCCGGTGAAGTCGAGCACGACCTTGTTTCCCCCTGAATGGGCCAAGTTGGCGAGCCGTTCGCCGACCTTGGTGACCTCGCCTTCGGTCCAAATCCTGTTGACCGTAAAGCGGATGATCAGCACACCACTCTTCTCTGTCGTGGCAAGTTCGGACATGGTGTTTCCCCCCAAGAAACGGTTCTCGTCATCTACTTTGCGTCCCCCAGCGATGACTGGATGGTCGCGACGGAAACTCCCAGCGTGGCCTCGGCCAGCTTCGAGAGGGCGCCGGCCGGGCCCTGGAAATGGAACGTGCGGTGGATGTGCGTCAACGATTGGCCGGGCGACAATGCCGCGCCGGGAGACGAACTCTCCAGTTCGTAGAACGGACCCATCGGTTTGGCCCCTGGCGACGGTGGACCGTCGTTGTAGCTGTTGACCACGTCGCCCGCGTACGGATGCTCCTGCAGTTCCCACATGGAATTGACGTAGTCTTTGGCTCCCGGCGGGACGGTCAACTGGACCAGGGTCAGCAGTTCCGAGTCAGCGGCATAGCTGCCCAAAATCGGCTGGGCACGCTGCGGCCCGACGCCGATCTTGCTGCGGCACAGGCCGTCGCCGCTGAAGAACAAGTGCCGCTCGCTGATCTTCAGACGGTCCGCCGGGACTTTGCCAAAATAGGCGTCGTTGACCTTGGGGCCCAGTTCCGATTCCGGACCCGGCCGAAAAGGAACCACAACCGTCGTCCGCGGGGACGGCTGGTACATGCCCAGAATCCAAATCGACAGCAGTCCGCCGTCCTTGGTCCACGGCGTGTCGCCCGTGGCCGTGATCCGGTTCTCCGATTCATAGGCGACAAACGACACGTCGCCGCCGATGCTGACCCCCAGTAGCACCGCGGCTTTGTCGCGCGGGAGCAAACGGACCACGCGGTCGGCGGTCAAGGAGAACGGAGTGCCGGAGTAGTTCACCAGTTGCATCTCGCGACGGAACACGATCTCCGTTTTCGACTGCCGGACGATGTCCCACGGTCCCCAGTCGATCGGCTCGGGCGTCTGCCAATCGTCCAACGTGAACTCGGCGCCCTTCTTGAAGAAAATCGAGTACTGACCGCCTTCCGGCCCCAGCCAGAACCGGTCCTCGCCGCCCAGCGGGTTGATGTGTGGCAGACGTTTGCCCGACGCAATCAGCTCGCGATTGATCCAGCCGTAGCTGGCCCCTGCCGTACCGCCCGCCGTGCTCGTCATCACCCGGCCCTGATAGTCGGGCGCCACGGCGACCTGCGCTTGACCCGCTGCGTCCGACAGCACCACGAGCCGCGTGTGCTTCTTGAGAAAGGCCAAATCCTCTCCGAAGGTCGCCGCCCGTGCGGTGGATGCCGCCGAACAGATCGCCATCAGTAACCCAATTCCCCAAACGGTTGCACGGATAGTACGCGTCATCGTTTCCTCCTCCAGGTGGGTGTCTTCGCGTCAAAGCCAGATTCGCGCTGTGTCCGATTCTACTACAGGCAGCGGATCGAACCAAGAAGCCGAGTTTTTCCGATTCTTCAAGCCAGCGTCAGCTTGTCGTGGCAGCGCGTCATCTGATCGTGGAGGCGGATGATCTGCTGTACCTCCGGCAGCACGTGTTCGACGCCCAACGTGCCCAGCCAACGGCACGTGGCGTAGCCCTCCTGAGCGGCCGTGTAGCCGGCTTCCCATGCTTCGAAGCGGGACTGCTCGTCCGCGCCGTCGCGAGGCCATGACGCCGGGTTGGACGGGCACCCGCAACGCCAGGGTTTGGGCGTCAGCCGGGCGCGGAAGCACTCCTGCACCTGGCAGAGCCGGACGTACAGAGGATCGCTGCCCAGTTGCCGGAGCATGCCCAGCGTGGCCGGCGAGGCCGGGTCGAACAGCGCATGCGTCGCCATCGCTCGCACGCCGGCACAGGTGCGGTACACCCGGAAGCCGTGCTCGGGATTGCCGGCCACGAACTGCTCCAGACGCGACCAGATCTCGGCCTCGCGCTGCGCGTCGGCGCTCGCAACGGACCTGCCCAACAGTCTGGCGAACAGACGCTTCAGTTGGACTCCGACGTTCGCCGCGGGGAAATCCAGGTCGAGAAAGGCCACCCGTGCGGTGTTCAGGATGATCGCTCCGTAGCGGTTCCGGCTGACCGCGAGAAAGGGCTCGCCTCGAGCATCCTCGACGGTCTGCAGAACTTCTTCCCGCAGCGGCATTTGGCCGTAGGAGTAACGATCCAGGCGCTCGCCGCGCAGCAGGCATGCCAACGCTCGCTGCGCCGCTGCCAGTGCGGACTGGTGGGCCTCGTCCCGACCGGCGTCCGACCAGCGCCAGCAGGCGATGGCGACCTTCCTGCCGTCACGGTCCGTGTTCTCGGCCGTGGCCCGGGACCAGTACTTGGGAATCTTCATGGCTTCAGGCACTGCTTGTTGCTGATGCGGCCAAGTGCCCTGTATCATAACGAAGGATGGGAGCAGTTCCAAGGATGAGGCCGCGAGTTCGCGGTAGCCGAAACTCGCGATTTGCGTAATAATGAGCTGAAGCGGATCGTTGGCTCGGTCCTTGCGGAATAGGAACCCCTCACAAAACCGGCCTGGGAGACCTTCGGTCGGCGGTTTCGGCGGGGTCGGAGACCCCCGCCGAGCAGTGTTATTTGCGATGCTAAAAGTTGGATAATGTAGGGAGAACTCCAGAATGACTCGTGCGGGGATGTTTGCCTTAGCAGGCGTTTGTTTTTTGACGTTGACGATCGTTCATGCCCCAGGAGTCCTGGCCGCCAGTGAAGGCCAAGCCGATCTGGACAAGGCCACCGAATTGCAGGTTACTGCACAGTCGATTGGCGACTTGGAGAAAGTCGCCGCGCTGTGCGAAAGCGCGCTGAAGAAAGGACTCGACGAAGCGAACCAGGCGTTCGCCAAGCAGTTGCTCTCGTCGACGTTGTACCAGCATGCCGCCCAGCTGTGCGGCCCCATCTTCGACCAGACGCCGCCCAATCCTCGCTGGCCGTTGCTGCGGCAGTTTGCGTTGAAAGATCTGGGACGCGCCGTCGAGGTCAATCCCACACTGGGAGACGCGCATTTGCTGATCGCTCGCCTGCACGCCTTGCCCGGCGGCGATGCGCAGCGCGGATCGCAAGCGGCCGGGGCGGCGGTGAATCTGTTTGAAGAAAACAAGAAGCAAAAGGCGAAGGCCCTGGTGCTCCGCGGCTCCTTCCGCGAACAGGCCGAGGACCAGTTAAAGGACTACGCCCTGGCCATCGAGGCGGATTCCAGCAACGCGGACGCGTGGCAGGCCCGAGCACAGGTCCATCTGGATCAAGGCCAGGCGGACAAGGCGATCGAAGATCTCAACAGCCTGTTGAAACAGGACGAGAACAATTTCAACGCCCAGCTGGCGCTGGCGGAAGCCCTGACGAACATCGACAAGTACGACGAGGCCTTGCCGCACGTCGAGAAGGCGATCCAAGTGAAGCCCGATTCTTCGCTGGGGTACACGCTGCGCGCCCGTCTGAAAGTGCTCAAAGAGGACATCGACGGCGCGCTGACGGATCTGGACCAGGCGATCAAAAACGACCCCAAGGACGTGCAAGCCCTGGTCATTCGCGCCCGGCTGCACTTGACCCAAGATAACCTCGCTGCGGCCAAGGATGACGTCCAACGGGTGCTGATCATTGTTCCCGGCTTGACCCAAGGCGTGCTTCTGCGGAGCCTGATCTACGCCGAAGAGGGCCGGCTGGGCGACGCGATTGCGGACGTCCAGTCGCTGTTGAAACTGGATCCGAAGAACGTCGCCTGGCGAATGCAACTGGCGGGCTACTACATCAAGGACCGCCGGCCGAGCAAGGCGATCGACATCTTTACCACGATTCTTGCGGAAAACGAGGATGACTTCCTGGCTCGCCAGGCCCGGGCCGACACGCTGTTGAGCGTCGGCAAACACGCAGACGCGATCGCGGACTTTGAGATCCTGCTCAAGGAGAAGCCGAAGGACGACGGCGTGCTGAACAACTTCGCCTGGGTCCTGGCCACGTCACCGGACGACAAACTGCGAAACGGGCCGCGGGCGATCAAGCTGGCGACCGAGGCCTGCGAGGTGACCGAGTACAAGAAGGCGCACATCCTCAGCACCCTGGCCGCCGCTTACGCGGAAACCGGCGACTTTGAGACGGCGGCCAAGTGGTCCGGCAAAGCCGTGGAACTGGGCGCGAAGGACAAAGAGGTCGACGAGCAACTGAAGAAGGAACTCGAAAGCTACCAGCAGAAAAAGCCTTGGCGGGAACGGCAGACCGTCGAAGAGAAAGCCGATCCCGTCCAGCCGCGCCGCGGCGATTTCGAAGCCTGACCGCGAGTTGCTCCCGGCGAGCGCTCATTCCAGCGTGAACGAACTCAACAGCGCGGATGGCCGCCTTAAGCTCGGACAATCAGGTGTCGTCTGAACCGTCGGCGCCCGATTGTCCACCGGTCGAGAATTCGCCTGCAGCAACGAGGGCTCAACGCTGCTCGGCGGGGAGTCGACGCGGGGGACGTCCAACTCGACTGCCGGTTCCTGGGGGCGAATTCGACTCGCTTCCGAGGCTGCCGGCGGCAGTGGGGCCGGGGGCGACAGATCCGGGGCTTGCGGAGGCGACTCGATCGCATCGTCGCGGAACGGATTCTCGTCCCGCCGAAGTTCGTGCGGCTCGCCCTCCATGATCGGCGAGTCAAGCATTTCTTTACCGCACTTGGACTTGCGGACACGTTCGCTGCCGGCCTTGCCCTTCGAATCGCCGCAGGTATCTTGGCGACAAGCAAAGATCTTCTGCAAGGGTGCATCCAGCTGCGACACCACTGTGGCCCATGAACTCGCCTTTCCGGCGTCGTCGCAGCCGTAGGGACATGCGTCGTGCGCGCGGAGCAGACGATCCCCAAAAACCGTCTCCGTTCCAAAGATCGTATCGTGTCGGCAGTCGGGCAGGCAGGCAGCGACTTCTGGCCAACCGCAGACGGGCCTGGACTGGCATGACTCACGGGGCACCATCCGTTTGTAGGACCCGCGGGGCAAGGTCAGCTTGCGAGGTTCCGTCGCCGCGAATTTGCCCGCCGTTTCGGGAATGGCTTTCTGCGCGATTCGTGGGCTGCAGGCCGACTCGGTCTTGCCGCACATCTTCTGCCGGCACTGGTCGCACGGTCCGCAAGCCGGGCGGCAATCGCAAACGCCGTCTGCGCCCCAACCGCAAGATTTCTCAATTACCACCGGCTGGGCGCAACGGTAGATCACCCCCGGCGCGCATTTGGGTTGGCCCCACGCCCGATCAACAGCGACAAACAGCGACAACAACAAGACAACCCCTGTCAGCACGGGTATCCAGGGTCGCATCGTCATCCGAAACCCTCCCTCGAACTTGCCCTTAGCAAACAGGCCCTGGAACGGACCCGCTCTCGTTTATCGAACCCGCAAATGCGTTTCGATCAGCACTTTTGTTAAATGGTGCAAAGTCAACGCAACCGGCAAAGTCTCGCCAGGCTACCAGGATGTCGGCGTCCTACCCAAAACATCCGAGCCCGGTGACGACCGGTGAACATCGCGAGAATCGTCGCTCGGTTCATGGAGCATCCCCCTTCGGTTGCTCCGAGCCAGAAGAAGCACAAGAGGGCCCGCCAAGACGAATCACTCAAACAGATCGCGGGCCAGATCGTAACCCACCAGGAAGATCCCGGCGTCGACGATCAGGTGGCTCAGCCAGGGGCCGGTGAGCGACCCGCTGCGCTCGTACAGCCAAGCCCACACGGCTCCGCCCACGGCGACGGACAGCGAAAAGGAGTACGTCCAGGGCGACCACCAGCCGAAATAGGTCGCTAGCACGATGACGTGATGCGCTGTGAACGCCAGACTGGCGATCCCGATCGCGGAGCCGCACCCCAGCCGCTGACGCAACTGGCCGAACACGAACCAACGCCAGTAGTACTCCTCCAGGCCCGAGTGGCAAATGGCGTAGAACACGCCCACCGCCGCATACAGCCACAGTCGGTCGAGGCCCAAGTCGACGATCTTGGCGCGAACCGATTGACCGGCGCCGGCAAACCAGGGGCCGTTTTTCCAGGCCACTTCGTACAGTCCCAGCATGGTCGCGAGCACGAGCATTCCAAACCCCGCGCTGAGGACCAGAAAGCGAGCGTTCCGCCTGAACCATCGGGATTGGGGACGAATCAACTGAGAAAGCCGCAGTCGGGCTCGTCGTTTCTTCCGCCGCAAAACAGCCCACAGACTCCGGTGGCTGACCGTGGCTGCAGATGACGCGCCGCCGCGCCGCCGCGCGTAGTACATCGCTGCGGCCACCGCGGGGAAGCTGAACTGAATCGCCTTGCCGGCCAGATAGACCGCCTGCTGCAGGCCCGCCGGATGCCCCGCCAACAACACGAAATACGCGAGCGTCACCACCGTGGGGAAGACCACCGCAAACGCGACAGCGAGCCCGTGGACGGCGCGATCGTGTCGCAACATGAGATCCCCAAATGTTCAAGTTCCGCTTACCGGCGTCTCGTCCGCTACCTGCGCCATCGCCGTCCTCTGCCGCGGCCTCCCCCGCCGCCGCCAGGATTCTTGGCCCGCGACTCCATGTTGACGGCGATGATGGCGTCCACCGCTTGCTGCCACGTGGGGATCTTCTTGTGTTTCAATCTCAGCCGTTCGCCGCTGCCTTCCTCGTCGTCTTCCTCGGCAAAGCGATCCTCGTCGTCCAACTCCTCATCATCCTCGTCGACCTCGTCGGCCGCGCGGCTCTCGCGGACCGGAGCGGCGCCGCCGCGAGGCTCGGCCAGCTCCTCGTCGTCGAAATCTTCGTCCTCGGCGGCTTCGCGAACTCCTTCCTCGGCGGGTTCCTGATCGCGACGACCGCCGCGGCGGCGACGCCGAGGGCGACGGCGACGGCGTGTCGGCTTGTCCTCGTCTTCCGCGATCAACGGTCCTGCCGACTCGACGGGTTCGAGTTCGTCCTCGACAAGGGCTTCGTCGCGGTATTCGCCTTCGGCCTCGTCGGGGAACAACTCGTCCAGCGCTCGGGCAGGAGAACGATCGCGTCTCTCCGATTCGTCGTCGGACGATTCCGGCGGACGGTGCTCGAAAATGTCCTCCGGTTCGGCCGTCGCGGCGGGTTCGATCTCGTCGAAGACGGCATCCAGGACTCCGGGCGTATCCAGCGACAGATCTGGATCGTCGAACAACGAAGGGCGACGGTGCCCGCGTCGCGCATCCGGCCAGCCTCGTCCGGCGTCGAAGTCTCGCTCTGTCGGTTCCGGCGGGCTGGTCACGAGCGCCGGAGGTTCCGGCGGGCTGCTCACCAGCGCCGGAGGTTCCGGCGGCGCGGCTGGCGTTCGCAAGTCGATGGATACGAGTTCTTCGGCGGGCTCCGGTTCCTCCGGTTCGGGCTCGCTGACTTCGATGCCGAGCGAGTTTGCCAAATCCCGCCAGTGATTGCGCGGCTTGGGTTTCGGAGCCGAAGGGCGGCTGGGAGCGGGTGGCTTGGGGGCTGCGATGGGGATGCTGGGAGTCGAGGGCTCCCAGGCTGCCGTGGTCTCCTCGGCCGGCGCCGATTCAAGTTGCGGCTCGGTCGCTGGAAATTGTTCGGCGGCCGGTTCGGCGGGTTCCGCAGGTTCGGTTGGCTTGGTCGCCTCTTCCGGTTCGGTCTCGGACACCGCACCCAATTGCCGGGCCAAGAATCTCCAGTGATCCGTGGATTTGCTGTCAGTCATCTTTTTTCGTCCGCCGCTTGAAACGCCACATCCAGGCGTAACTTGCGGCTGCTCCTTGGTTTAAGTTCTTGATCCAAATCGGCGTTTAACAAGTGGGCGAGACACGGCTCGAACCCGTGACCCATGCCCGACAAGGAATATCACAAACCCCACATTCTACGTGGCCTTTCCCGCTCGCTTGGCCGTCATTCTATCGCTTCGCGGTCACTTTGCAAATGGTTGTGTCGCGTTGTCCGCAAATGGAGCACAACCTTGAAGCCTGTCTATTTTGCGTCGATATCCACTTCCCGCAGAACCGGTTTCCCATCCTGAAGCGTCGCGGTGAAGACACTGCCTGCTGCCCGCGCCGACACGGTCACCGGTCCCAGTTCCGGAATCTGGACCGCCGTCGGGCCCTCGACGCCGTCCGCGGCCCAGGCGGTGATCAGCCATTTTGGCTCTTTGGACATCTTCCGAGCTAGCACCCGACAATTCGTCCGGCCCGTCGGGAACTCATAGGCCGGTTGGTCCTTGACCTTGGCGTGTTGGTTCGGTCCGGGCAGCAGATCGCCCTCGCGAAGGAGTGCTTCCTGGTGCGAGAACAGCGCGTGTACGCGGCTCAAAATGACCATTTGCATCAGATACTGCGGCGGCTTGTCCGGCGAAAAAGCGGCGTCGAATCCGCCCTTGGGACACGAGAAGTAGCCTGCGACGCCGCCAATCATGCCCTCCGTGTACAAGCACTTGAGGAAGCCCTCGTACAGCCGCAGGTCGCCGAAGGCCTTGGCGTTGTTGTCGATCGGCTGCGTCGCGTCCCACACCGGCACCGTCGGGTCTTTGCCGTCCTGCTTGTAGCCGGGGCAGACGTAGTCATAGGTGTTCTTCATGCCGAACCGTAGCTCATAGCCTTTGGCGCCGAGGGCGGCCGTGAGCATGTCGTCCTTGCCGATCCAGCCCGAGTTGAAGTCGTGATAGTAGTACTCGTTCGTGGCGATGTCCGCACACACGCGCATGTCCGCGTAGTCCCATGCCCAGTCGTCGTAGAACGTCTCGATCGTGCCGTGGCGGTGCGTGTCGCCGCCGCAGGTGTAGAAGACATACAACAGCCGGTCAGGGACCGCGGCGCGAACGGCATCGGCCACCGCCTTCTGTTCGCGGGCCTTCTGGCGGGAGATGTACCGGTACCAACTCAAGTCGCCCTTGGCCGCGACCACCCGAGCGTCCTTCTCCCAATACTGTTTGGCCCAACCGATGACGTTCAGTCCGTATTCGCCGCCGTTCTGGATGATGGCGATCGGGCAGCGGGTCCGGATCTTGGCCAGTCCCACCGCGCTGAGTTGCCCCGCCTGCCTCAGGCACTCCTCCGGCATCTGCGGACTCAGGCTCTTCGCGTGCCACTTGTCGGCAATGAAGTTGCCCTGAGCGTCGCGGAGATACGCTTCCGGCGGCATGTCCTTGGGGAATTGGCGGTCGAGCAAGACGCCCAGCTTGTACTTCTGCGGGTTGCCCGCGACCAGCGCCAGGCAGCGGCCGTTGCGGCCGTCGGGATTGGCCAGCGCCTCGTCCGCCACCTTTTCGCTCACGTAGCCGGCCAGCTCCACGGCATAGCCCCAGCGATCCGCCAGCTCCTTGGCGACCTCGAACGACATCGCCCAGCCCCAGCGGGTCAGCGGCGGAAGCGTGGAATTCGGAGCAAACTCCGGGGGCGTCTGGTCCCGCAGCCAGTCCAGCGGCTTGACCGTGCCGCCCGCTGCCGCCGCGACAGGCTGATCCGCTGCAAGCAGGCCGCTCGCCGGAGACTGGAGATAGGCGGCCAGGGCCAACATCAACAACGCGAGACACAACACGTGGGATCGCTCGCAGACGAGTTTCATGAGAAATCCTCCTTAAAAGCCAGGATGGTAGTTCCACGCCGCCTGTCGGCAAGGGAATGTGGGGCCGACCTTGCCGTGCGTCGCCCCGGTTGTATTCTCTCGTTGAACCTGGACAGCGGCAAGGCGCCAGGTTGCCTGCCCAGCCGCCGCAGCGATCGCAGGACAATCTGGACCCATCGCGTCGTTCGGCTGGTCGTTGCATCCAAGCCGCCAAACGGGACGCCGCGATCTTGCGGGAGCGGAAGGAACGTTTCCCTTGACCCGATTCAAGACGCCCAAGCGATGCCCAAACTTGCGGCGGCGGATCGTTAACGGTGCAAGGGCCAGCAGTCCGAAGACGCCATCGAGCGCGCTGGTGTCCCAACTGTTGGTTACGCTTGGCCGATCGAAATCGCCTTCCCACTTGACGATCGTGCGAACGTCAAACAGCATGCGGATTTGGTTGCGGCGCACCTGACAGGTGAGCTGGAACTTCTGGCCTTGGCCCAGCAGCGATTCGCGGAGCAAGGTCTCGTTTTGACCGACGTCCTGACCGCCAAAACAGGATCTTCGCCCTGCCTGCGTGGCCGCCTTTTGGAATGCGGTGCCTTGTCACCGCTTTGGACGGGAAGCTGCAGCGGCATGGCGGCTTGGGTTCGGGAGGACGAGCAAGGCATGGGTACACCCACTGCGGGCTCCGGGGTGGGGGTCGAACCAAAACGGTGACAAGGCACCGTACTCCAAACGGAGGGAACGCTGGGGGCCGTTTCTCCGTTTTCTCTGTTCGCTCCTGTTGAAGATGCGCTCAAGAAAACAAGAAATCGGGCAATCGCAGCGCGATCCCTCACCGCTGTTGCTCCAGGTCCGTCAGCCCACGGAAGCAAACACCTCCTGGACGATGTCCGGAACGTCCCCCGCCGCCACCCCCGTGCGGCGGCACCAGCCGTAAACCAGCGGCGAGTAAACGTCAACCAGTTGCGACCAGGCCTCCGGCTGCCGAGATTTGACGCCGCAGAGCAAGCCCGTCGAAGTCGAGCTGAACGAACCCGACTTGGAAGCGGTGGCGATTCCGATATTGTCGCTCATGGTTCTGCAGTTCGCTGCTACTGCCCGCTGCGGATCGGATGCGACGGCGGCTGGCTGGTCAGCATCACAAGCGCTTCCTGCACGCGCACGACCTGCTCTGGCGTGGCGATCAAGTAGCGGTGCGGGCCGTTGGCCTCGGGCTGGAAGCGGACAAAGCCGTCGTCCTCGACGGTGACTCGGCCGGGCGGCGACAGGTCGAAGTAGCCGCGGTCCGGCCTTACGGCATACAGCACGCTGGTCAGGTCGTACGTCGGCTGCGGATTCTTCCGGCCTCGGTACAGGTCGTAGGCCTCCGCAATCGGATGGTGCTTCACGCAGCCGAAATCTTCCAAGACGCTCTCGGCCGGGTACTGAATGGCATGTCCAATTTCCCAGCCGCTGAAGACAACCGGCGTCGGCCATTGGTGGATCACCTTGCGGGCGTTGGGGACGTCGATTTTCACGTTGTATTCGCAGAAATGTTTCGCGGCCAGTTCCGGCGTGAACGCGCCCGCCATGATCGACAGCAGCTTGACCTTCTGTTGGACCAGCGATTTGCCGTCCAGCGGCGAGTTGCCGTCAGGCCTCGAATCCAGGAGCCGGGCCAGGTTCGTCGAGAAGCCGACCTGGACGATCACGACCGAACCGTCGGGCCGGCCAGCAAGAGTCTTCCGCAGCAGACCGACGGCCTCCGGCGCATCGGCGCCGTGGGCCAGGTCGTGCGCGTAGCGGGGCCGGCCGTCGCCGCCCGCCGTTGCCAGTTGGCGGATGTACTTGCCGTCCTGGGGCGCCATGCCGTCGCGGACGGTGCCGATGGCAATTTCGGGCCGGCCATAGAAGGTGTTGAGCAGATCGACGCACGGGCCGGCGTACGGGTTGTCTTTCGTCACCGTGACCGCCAGCAACTCGCACTGGCCTCGGTCGGCCAGGGCATGGATCACGGCCAGGGCCATGGCGTCGTCGACATCGTTTCCGAGGTCCGTGTCGAAAATCATCGCGACAGGTTGCGGGCCGGGTTCTCCCGCCGTGGCGAATCCGGACACCGCGGCCAACACTGCGACGACCGCCAGCAGTCGCCGGCGGAGGGCACCAAAACGGTTTGAGCTGTAATTCACGATCCTGTTCTCCCTTTCATGGTTGCTCGTTGCGTGTTTGTATAGCCGGCAGCACGGGCGTTGTCAAAGTCGATAGGAATTTGTCTTCCTCCGGCTCGACGGCCGGTCGACAAATCACTTGGGTAGACGGTCACGCTTCGTGACGAACAGGATGCTCCCCAGCTTCGAGGCCGTGAGGATGTCCGGCACGCCGTCGCCGGTCACGTCGACGGCCACGACCTGAAGGCCCACGCCCGACCAGTCGTCCACCAGGTGCGGCCGTTTCGACCAACATGCCGAGCGCGACGGAAGCCAACACCGTCAGCGCCGAAGGGAATCGAAGTGTCCACATTTCGATGATCTCGCGATTCTCGTGCAAGGCCTTCGTGAGTTCGCGCTCAGACGCCCAGCACTCGCTGCACGGTCTGGTCAAAGGCCTCGACGCGCAGTGGTTTCGCGATGTAGGCGTCCATGCCGGCAGCCAGGCATTCGTCAGGACCGGAACTGGAAGTGACCGCGACGATGGCCGTGTGTCCGCCGTGCTTGCTTTCCCGATTGCGGATGACGCTGGTTGCGGCCAGACCATCCATCACGGGCATCTCGACATCCATGAGTACCAGATCAAACCGCTCGTTCTCCAGCCGGTCGACCGCTTCCCTGCCGTTTTGCGTGAGAGTCACACAGTGACCTTGACGCTGCAGGAGAGTGGTTGCCAGCTTCTGGTGGAGCGGCGCATCCTCCACGAGCAAGACGCGGAGCGGGGTTCGTCGCCGGAGCGGGGAAGACGGCGCGTTCATGTCGCTTTCTCCGGGACTGCGAGGCGGGAAAAAACCGAAAGCAGAAGGCGGGAATCCTTGAGTTCATGCGCGTGGCCCCCGATCCGACAAACGAGGGCAGGGGGCACCCGCCGGGGTCCGAACGTCGAGTGTATCTATCCATTAGAACGCCCCAGACCGGAAATGGAGCACTAGAAATTTGAGAGAATCTCAACCGGTCATCCCAAGCAGCACGCTGGCAATGACTTACGCAGAAGGAAATTTTGCGGCGCTGCCGTGACTTAAGTCTACTATTTGCCCCAGTTTGACATCAAGTGCTGCGTGTCGACCCCAAGCCATGGTCGCCGCGCCGGAAGAATTCGGCGGCTATGAGCGGAACGCCGCGGCGTTTCGGTTTCCCGCTCACGTTTCGGAGTGCGGCGTCTTGTCGCCGCTTTGGCTCGATCGCGATCCAACGACGGCCGCTTTGTGTTCCGATGCTCGCGCTGGGTCCTGAACCCAATCACCTGCGCCGCCACAGGCCGCTGCCAAAAGCGGTGACAAGGCACCGCACTCCAAAACTCGGCTGAGCGACCCGTAAGCCTACTCGTCCTTCAACTCGATGTCGTGGATGTTGGGCCCCGACTGAACGACGCAGGTCAGGCCGCTGGTTTCGGCAGTTTTGTACTTCTCCGGAAAACTCGTGGTCGTTTCGGGCATCTTGCCTTGTCCGGTCATAATTGCCTTGTAGGCTTCCGGGTCCGAACTCGGGTCCACGCTGACCTGGGCCGAGCCAAGCGCGATCCGGTACGCTCCCGTCAACACCTTGCGCTCGCCGCGCATCAGCAGCGTGTAACTGCCGTCGACAGCCACCTGCCCCACGGCCGCCATTCCGTTGTCCTGATTGACGAACGTGACCGTGGTACCGGCAGGCACCGGGTTTCCCTTGTAGGTTACTTTGCCAATCACCGTGCCGGTTTCCCCAGGCAAACTCGATTCGCTGCAACCAGCCGATCCCAGCAGGCACATACCGAGGGCTGAGACCACCAGCGACCGCCACCGCAGAGCACCAATAGATCGCATGAGCAAAACCTCCGTCGAGAATCTTCGCATCCGTCTGCATCAGAATGAGGGCAGTTGCATCCCATCAGCTCGCGCGGCCAGGAGCCTGAGGGTGTACATGTCGATGTTCTGGCCCAGGAACCTAACCGATCCGTCCACCAACGCCCCCAGAACGCCACCCGGATGCGCCGAATAGATGCCGTTGTTCTGGCCGGCGTTGCTCGCGACACCGTTCATGGCCACACTGACCGAATTCGGTGCGTAACGGATCGTCGTCCCATGAAAGACCCGATTGTAATTGCTGGTTCCTGCGGTGATCCTCTGCGTGGCAGGCGTTCCCATCAGCCAGCCGTGTACGCCGTTGATGTTCTGACTCTTGCTGACACCCGTCGAGTCAAGCACAAAGTCCGCACACTCGCTCACGATCATCGTGTTGGATGTTCCATCGGTAATCGCGGCGAAACTCCTGGACTCCACGGGCGACATCGGCCCACCAGCCGAGATATAGCCGTTGTTAGCCTGAGTGGTGCAGCAGTCGCAGCACTGGCGCTGCTCGCTGGGCTTGTTGACGTAGCCATTGCCATCGGTGGCTCCCAAAATGGCGGTGTAGCTGGGCTGGGTGATTCGAAACCCACAAGTGCCACTTGAGGGATCACACATCGAATCCACGGGCGAAGATGGGCAGATCATGAACGGGATTGGCATGTCGCGGAATTCTTGCCCGTTTGTCAGCCCGGTCATGCCCGTGTAAGTCCACCCCGGATGGCTGCCGACGAACGATAAGCGATCGTA